>CAVCRS010000020.1:0-36575 GCA_963604635.1 Faecalibacillus sp. | reverse complement strand
CCGCCCTCAGCAGGGTCACTTTACTGGACAAATCTCTGCTTGAGTCGATATTCAGTAAGAAGATGTGAGAGTGGACTTGGGGATTCTGTATAAGAACCAATTCCGGAATCCATTGTTTAATTGTCAATCAAATCTTGAGACGAGCAGTTTCGTGCTGCTGATGATTTGGTATGTGGTACTCTGGTAGTCATTGGACGTTGAGTGATTATTGATTTTCCACCATTGTCAGTGATGATGAAAAAATTAGTTGGTGTAGTTTGTGAAAGATTTTTGAGGATAAAGTGATTTATGAAGAAGGAGTGTACTGGAGTACGCGACTGATGAACAAATAGATTCAGACAAAAAAGACAAGCCGCAAAAGTACCAAGTTATTTTTTAGGAGTCACTTAGCTCAAATCTTGAGATGATCAGTTTCGTGTCGCTGATGATTGGATTCGGTCAAATCTTTGGCGACCTCACGATGCCTGAATGTATATATTTCAAACCATGGTCAGTTATACACGGTAAGTTCTTTGGTTCCTTGCGATGCCTGAATCTATACTTTTCAAACCGTCGTCAGAAGAGAGGGCATTGTAGAGGCCTGAGTGGCCGATTGGCTCGCGCCAGGCCATTTTCAAAAAGGGCTTGCGCGAATCAATCCCTTCTGCAGGGCACTGAGGGCCATATTGGATTGACGACGTTTTGAAAAGTTGCCCACTGGTGTAAAGTGAGGGAATTTCGGACGGATGTAGAATTGACTGGTGAAAAGATATCCGCAGATGAGGTGTTAGCAATCCGCGGTATAATGGAGGTGGGGTATGAGGTGAAGGTGGGATAGAAAAGGGAGTATTACCTGCGGACGTTGTGGGCAGGGTGAAGCCAGATGCCTATCCGCGGATATAGTGGGGCATGCAGGCGGGGGTGATTATGGAGATTTCGCAGAGACCGGCTACCATACCGTTCTCTGTCCAGGCGCTCTGGAAGATTAATTTATGAACTCCCTGTTTTTCAATGGTATAGCAATTAGAACCGCCGTTTTTAAGAAGGCCGTTTATAATGGCTTTCGAACGGTCATTGTGACAGCCGAAAAGATTTGTTCCAATCAGGTCACCTCGATTCTTGTATTGCTCTATCGCCCTGTCATTCATATAGATGATAACTCCGTCCCTGTCACAGACTGTGATGGAACAGTTCAGGCCTTTCGCCCAGTCCGGTACTGCTATATTTTCCATATCCTGAATAATTTTCCCGAAGATATGCTATTCCGCAGAGTTTCCCAAATATCATCGACTGCCTTTTAGTGAAAGTAGCGGAATTATGATTATCTTAGCAACAACTATATCCATTATGAAAATAGACCACATAGCATTGTACTGCAGGGAACTGAAAGCGATGAAGGAATTCTTCGAGGAGTACTTTCAGGGCACATCAAATGATCAGTACCATAATCCGCGGACGAATCTCCGCACATATATCCTGACCTTCCCGGACGGCCCGGCGAGACTGGAACTGATGACTCGCCCTGAAGTCTGCGGCGACAATGAGAATCAGTTCAGTGCCGGATTCATCCACCTCTCATTTGCCGTGGGCAGCAAAGAAACTGTAGATGAATTGACTGCAAAGCTGGCGGAAAACGGTTACGCAACTCTCAGCGGACCGCGCACCACCGGCGACGGATACTATGAGAGCTGCGTAAAAGGCCCGGAAGGGATATTGCTGGAAATCACTGTGTAATTTATTCAAATTTTATCCAGTCGACCTGGACGTCAGAGCCGGAAAGGAGGGTGGCGGTAATGGACTGGATTCCTGTGACTTTCTGATGAAGGGAGGCACGGACTTCCGTCCAGTCGGAGGATGAAGGAACAGTGACTTCGACAAATGAGGGTTCATTTCCGAGACCTATCGCGAGGCTGCCTCCGGCCGAAGAACGGACTCTAACCGCTACAGACGAAGGCGATACGGCCCCGAAATCGACATCCCGGTATTTCACCCACACAGAAGGGCGTTTGAAACCCACATACCAGCCAGCGAAAGTGTCCGAAGGATCGAGAAAATCTATCCAGACCCCGGCCGGGCTTATGGCGCTGTAGCGGTCCAGATGAACAGGCTCGCGTGCGGGACTTAAGCCCACACCGCGATAGGTAGGGGTGACCGGCCGGATGGTCCCGTCAGCATTGAAAATGACTCTGTCTATGCGTGCAGAGCGGTTCTTGTCAAATAAAGGCGAGTAATCGTTGTGGTGATAGAAAAGGTACCACTGACCCTGATACTCCACCAGCGAATGATGATTCGTCCAGCACTCGTCGGCATACTGCTCCATAAAGATTCCCTTGAACTCGAAAGGCCCCAGAGGGCTGTCTCCCATTGCATAAGCCAGGGTCTCAGTCTTGTCCTGAACCCAGGGGAAAGTCAGGTAATAATGCCCGTCCTTGAAGAAGATGAAAGGCCCTTCCTTGAATCCCGAAGGGAAGTCCGAATCCACTTTAACCGCCTCTCCGTCAAGCCCGGTCATATCATCATTGAGCCTGGCACCCATCAGCACCCCGGAGGCCGCCCAATACAGATAGGCCGCTCCGTCGCTATCCAGAAGCACACACGGGTCGATTCCCACCACTCCGTCGACAGGCTCAGCAAAAGGCACAAAAGGCCCTGTAGGAGAGTCTGATACTGCTACTCCCACACGGAAGCCCTCCCCTTCCCGAGGTCCGTCCGGGAAAAAGAACCAATACTTTCCGTCCTTATACACACAGTCCGGAGCCCACATCTGATAGGCCGCAGGTTTGCCCCACGGCACATTCTCCTGACTCAGAATGACTCCGTGATCCGTCCAATGCACCAGGTCCTCCGAGGAAAAGACGTGATAATCCCCCATCGCGAACCATTTCCGCTCCGGCTCCACCGGACTGATGACATCGTGCGAAGGGTACATATAGACCTTCCCGTCGAACACGCGCGCAGTCGGGTCAGCCGTAAACTGATCGTGTATGACAGGGTTCTGCGCCTGCGCAGCGGCACAGAAAAGAAGAAAGGAAGCTGAAGCAAGAAGAAGCTCCGGGCGGAGAAAACGAAAATTCATAAAGCTGATGTCAGATTGAAATTGGACGCCTCGGCGAGGCGTCCAATCATATTACGCTGAGCGAGTTACATTACTTCGCGCCGAGCGCGACGACGGAGCACGGCGGCAGAGTCACCTCGAGGCCGGCTTTGGTGAACTTGTAGGCCTTGAACGCGGTCGGAGCGACCTTGTCGGCGCTGCCGAAGTCATTGTAGTCGTGCACGTCCTTTGAAGTGAGCACGCGGGCGGAGACAATCTGCGAGACTGCCTTCACGTCATCGAAAGTAATGAGGACGGTCGCGGACTTTTTCAGGTCGGTGTTAACGAGCGAGATGTTGGTCACGCCGTCCTTTCGCGAAGCGGTCACATCTACCTCAGGGACAGACACTTTGCGGTCGCACTTCACCTTCGGGGTCAGACAGTCGGATGCGAGGTACTCGGCGTTCTGGTGCACGTTGTACATCTCGAACACGTGGTAGGTCGGAGTGAGAACCATCTCGGTCTCGTTCGTAAGTATCATAGACTGAAGCACATTCACTACCTGGGCGATGTTGCACATCTTCAGGCGGCGGGTGTACTTGTGGAAGATGTCGAAGTTCAGAGCGGCAATGATGGCGTCACGCATAGTGTTCTGCTGATAGAGATGTCCGGGATTTGTGCCAGGTTCCACGTCATACCAGGTTCCCCACTCGTCGAGAAGCAGGGCGACAGTGTTCTGAGGATCGGCCTGATCCATAATGTCGATATGCTTCCGGAGCACTTCCTCGATCTCTATACTCTTGGAAATCAGGTTGTAATAAGCCTCATCGGAGAAGATGCCTGCGGCACCTTTCTTATTCCACTCGATGACTGTATAATAATGCAGAGAAAGACCGCTCATCCCACGACCCTTCAGGTTCTGCATCAGGACCTTGGTCCAGTTGTAGTCGTAATCGGAAGCGCCGGAAGCGATTTTATACAATCTGTTCCCGCTGAAATCGCGAAGATATGTCCCGTAACGGCGGAAAAGGTCGCTGTAGTACTCCGGACGCATATTGCCACCGCACCCCCAGGCCTCGTTGCCGATGCCGAAATACTTCACTTTCCACGGCTTCTCCCTACCGTTCGCGCGGCGAAGGTCCGCCATCGAACTCTTCGCGTCGGAAGTCATATACTCCACCCAGTCGGCCATCTCCTCCACGCTGCCGCTGCCCACATTGCCGCTGATATACGGCTCAGTGCCAAGCATTTCGCAGAGATTCAGGAACTCGTGGGTACCGAAACTGTTGTCCTCCAGGGTACCGCCCCAGTTGTTGTTCGAGATGTATGCGCGCTTCTCCTGGGGACCGATTCCGTCCATCCAGTGATAGTCATCGGCAAAACAGCCTCCCGGCCAGCGCATTACCGGGACCTTCAGGGCCTTTAGGGCCTCGAAAACGTCCTTGCGGTAGCCGTCGATGTTCGGAACTGAAGAGTCCTTTCCCACCCAGAGACCGCCGTAGATGCAGCGTCCGAGGTGCTCGGAGAACTGTCCGTAAATCTCTGCCGGAATGGTTTCGCCGGTACCGGCATCGTGAATTCTGATCGTGGCGTCCTGTGCTCCGAGAGCGACAGGAGCAAGCAGGCAGACGCCTGCGAAGAGGATAGATTTAAGTTTATTCATATTACATACATTTTACCGCGGCTTCCTCCACTGGCAGGCAAGCCTTGTATTCAGCCATATATTTTTCAAATCCTTCGACGTCCTCCGCAGTCGGAGAGAGCGACACTCCCCTGTCTCCCGCAAAGACTTTCTCATCGAGATAATCCTCGAGGCTCAGGCCCTGACCGTCCACGAGATAGTGCGCCAGCAGGGCGATTCCCCAGGCACCGCCCTCGCCCGCCGTCTCCATAACGGAAATCGGCGAATTCAGAGCGGCCGCGAGCACTCTCTGGCCCACACCCGGAGTCTTGAAAAGACCGCCGTGTGCGGTAATTCTGTCGACCTGCACGCCTTCCTCGCGAAAGAGCATATCGTTGCCTATCTTGAGTACGGCCACGGAAGCGTAAAGCTGGGAACGGAAAAGATTGGCGAGATTGAATCTTGCGGTAGCAGAGCGCACCAGAAGCGGCCGTCCCTCGGCGAATCCAGTCACAGGCTCGCCGGAAACGTAGTTGTAAGCCATCAGCCCGCCGCAGTCTGCATCGCCCTCAAGGGCATTTCTGTAGAGAGTCCCATAGATTTTTCCCATATCGGCCGGCTGACCGATAAGCTGCTGATACTCACGGAACAGCCCCACCCAGGCATTCAGCTCGGAAGTGCAGTTGTTGCAGTGCACCATCGCCACAGGAGCTCCGGCAGGCGTGGTGACCATATCTATCATTTCGTAAGGCTTCGAGAGAGCTTTCTCGAGCACGATCATCGAGAAGGATGAGGTTCCGGCAGAAACATTGCCCGTGCGCTGACGGACGGCATTGGTCGCGACCATACCCGTTCCCGCGTCGCCCTCAGGCGGGCAGAGCGGCACTCCGGCCCGCAGAGTTCCGCTCGGGTCGAGCAGTTTCGCGCCTTCCGCGGTCAGGCGTCCGGCATCCGCACCTGCAGGGAGTACTTTCGGGAGAATGTCGCGCAGCTTCCACCCGAGGTTTTTCGGTGCCACGAGACCATCGAACCTGCGGACCATCGCTTCATCGTAATCACCTGTCAGAGAGTCTATAGGGAACATTCCCGAAGCGTCTCCGACGCCGAGCACGCGCTCACCCGTGAGCTTCCAATGTATATACCCCGCGAGTGTCGTGAGGAAGTCGATGCTCCCGACGTGACTTTCACCGTTCAGAATCGCCTGATAGACGTGCGAGATGCTCCAGCGCAGAGGAATATTGAAATTCAGGAGCTTGGAAAGTTCGGCAGCTGCTGCTCCGGTGTTTGTGTTGCGCCAGGTTCTGAACGGCACGAGAATCTTTCCGTCCGCGCCGAAAGGCATATAGCCGTGCATCATCGCGCTCACTCCGATGGCGGCAAGTGATTCTATCTCAACGTCGTACTTCTCGCGGACATCTTTAAGCAAGTCAGCGTACGAAGCCTGCAGGCCAGCCCAGACCGTCTCGATCGAGTAAGTCCAGAGCCCGTCCACAAGCTGATTCTCCCATTCGAAGGAGCCTTGCGCGACGGGGCGGTTAGCCCCGTCAATCAGAACAGATTTTATTCTCGTGGAGCCGAGCTCAATGCCGAGTATGGCCTGGCCGGACTTTATCAATTCAGCTGTATTCATTATTATTTGAGTGCCTTGTTTAAAAGATAATATACTTCGTTTGTGCGGATTTCCCTCTTGAAGTCAGAGATGGTCGTATGCTCATCAATATGAAGCATTTCGATGTCTGCGATTTCTGCGTAATCCTCCCAATATTCGGCCGTCAGGTCATAGGAGAACGCTGAATGGTGGGTTCCGCCCGCGATGATCCAGGCGGCGGCGCCGGTCTCGAAGTCCGGCTGAGGAATCCAGAGAGCCGAGGCTACAGGGAGCTTCGGCAGCGGCTTCGGCTTGATGCACTCCACATCGGCCGCAATGAGACGGAAACGGTTGCCCATATCCACGACGGTGGCTGTGATGCCCTTTCCGGTCTTGCTGGTGAACACCAGACGGGCCGTAGGGGTCTTGCGGATACCGATACCCAGTTCGTGAACCTCCAGACGTGGTTTCGATGCGGCTATGAGCGGGCTTACCTCCAGCATATGGGCCTGGAGTATCGCGGAACGCTTCCCGTCGAAATTAAGAGTGTAATCCTCGAGGAATGAGCAGCCCTCAGGAAGTCCCTGGCTCATATACCATACGGTGCGGTAAATCGCTGCGGTCTTCCAGTCGCCCTCGGCTCCGAAGCCGTATCCTTCGGCCATAAGCCTCTGGGACGCCAGGCCCGGAATCTGGTCGAATCCGCGGCCGGTCTTCTCCACATCGACATCTCCGAGATCATCGAAATTCGTGGTGAAGCCTTTGGCACCCGTTGCCTTCAGAACGGCGCGCAGGGTGAGCTCCGCCTTCGCAGAATTCCATATCTTCCTGTATTCCACGGTGTTAGTATCCTCGAGGGCCTTGTCGTGTGCATATTCCGAGAAATATTCCTTTACGAGAGCATCGACATCGGCATCAGCGACTGCGTCGAAATACGGCATCACCTCACTGAACGGCATATAGTCCACGTGATAGCCAAGGCGCAGTTCAGCCTCGACCTTGTCGCCGTCGGTCACAGCCACATTGTTCATCTGGTCACCGAAACGGATGATCCTGCAGTCCTGAGCGTCAGCCCAGGCGGCGGCCACCCTTTCCCATACGGCAATGTGTTCCAGCGTCTTGGAATCTTTCCAGTAGCCCACCACGGTCTTGTGGTTCTTTCTCATTCTGGCGAGGATATGTCCGAACTCGCGGTCGCCGTGGGCGCTCTGGTTCAGATTCATAAAGTCCATATCCATCGTGTCCCACGGAATCTCCTCGTTGAACTGGGTGTGCAGGTGCAGGAGAGGCTTGCGGAGCTTCTGCATTCCGTGAATCCACATCTTGGCAGGAGAGAAGGTATGCATCCAGCAGACTACGCCGATACATTTCGGCTCAGCCTCGGCGCGTGACATAACGTCTGCGACCTCTGCGGAAGAGTTCGCAGTGCCTTTATATACGAGTTTTACAGGAAGAAGGCCGGAAGCGTTCATTCCGTCCACCATTTTCTGTGAGTGTCCGTCGACCTGCACGACGGCGTCTCCGCCATAGAGGAGCTGCGCTCCGGTCACGAACCAGACTTCGAGATTTTCAAATGCCTTGATCATAGTGTGTTATTTGTTGTTGTTAAATTGTCCATAATATGCGTTCGGCCCGTGCTTGCGGGAGAAATGCTTCTCCACCAGCAGAGGGTTCATTCCCACCAATGGACTGATGCTGAATGAGATGACGGCCATTTTGGCCACCTGCTCCAGCACCACGGCGTTATGCACCGCTTCAGCCGCGTCGCTTCCCCAGGTGAAAGGCCCGTGGTTCTTCACCAGAACTGCAGGGGTATGCATCGGATTCCGTTCCTTGAAACAGCGGACTATCACGTTTCCGGTTTCAAGCTCATAGTCCCCGTTCACCTCCGCTTCGGTCATATCTTCGGTACAAGGTATTCCGTCGTGGAAATAATCCGAATGAGTCGTTCCGATGTTCGGGATGCCAAGACCCGCCTGAGCATAGGCAGTAGCGAAAGTCGAGTGCGTGTGCACCACTCCGCCAATCTCCTTAAAGGCCTTGTACAGAACCAGATGCGTCGGAGTATCCGAGGACGGGCGCAAAGACCCTTCTACGACGCGGCCGTCGAGCGAAACCACGACCATATCCTCCGGCGTCATCGTCTCGTAGCTCACGCCAGACGGTTTGATGACCACCAGACCGCTTTCGCGGTCAATCCCGGATACGTTTCCCCAGGTGAATATCACAAGTCCGTGGCGGACCAGCTCAAGGTTCGCCTCGCAGACTTTCTTTTTCAGTTCTTCAAGCATAGCTACCAGAGAATTACATAGAGGGCGGCGACTATCAGGCAGATTACCGCAGCCCAGATGTTATAGGATTTGGCGGTGTGGAAGGCGCTCAGATCGACGGCGAGGGCCTTAGGGTCGGCCTTGCGGTCCACGGAGTTGCTGTAGAGCCAGATGGCCTGGCAGCCCACGAGCACACCGAAGAATATGAAGGCCTGGAAGCCGATGTCGTTCAGATAAGCGATGGCGTTCGTGTCCGGAGTTGCGGATGCCGGCAGGCAGGCGCCCCAGATTACGACTACAAGAGCCATAACGATGAAGAACAGACCGGTACCGCCGAGAATCCCGGCCCATTTGAGCATAGCCCTGCAATCCTTTTCAGCAGGGACTTCCACGGAGATGAACTTCCTGTCGATGAGGGAAAGCATCACGAAGAAGGTCAGCAGGATGATGAAAATGTAGCCTGCACGCAGCTGGAAAGGCACATTTCCGAGGAAAATCTTGAAGAGGACTCCGAGAGGGATGGTGATGATGGCTGTCCATACGGCCGCCCTGCTGGAAGCTCTCTTCCAGAGAAGGCCGAGGCCGAAGACCACGATGATGCCCGGATAGATGAAGCCTGAATACTCCTGGATATACTGGAAGGCCTGGTCGAGACCGCCGAGAAGAGGCTCCACTGCGATGGCCGCGATTACGAGGGCTGCAAGGGAAGTCAGACGGCCCACTCTCACAAGATTGCGGTCGGAAGCGTCCTTCTTTATGTACTTCTTGTAGATGTCCATCGTGAAGAGGGTCGATGTGCTGTTGAACATCGAGGCGAGCGATGAGATGATGGCCGCGGCGAGGGCCGCGAAAGTAAGTCCCTTCACGCCCACAGGAGTAAAATTGCGGACCAGCCACGGATAGGCGTCATCAGCCACGTTTATAGTGCCCTTGAGCCCCGTAAACATCTCAGGATGAATGGAGATGTAATATGCGCAGATGCCCGGGAGCACCACGATGAAAGGAATCAATATCTTCAGGAATCCGGCGAAGACCAGACCCTTCTGGGCCTCGTCCACGCTCTTGGCCGCAAGGCCCTTCTGAATGATGTACTGGTTGAATCCCCAGTAGCCGAGATTCGTGAGCCATACGCCGCCCACAACGGCCGCGATGCCCGGAACGTTGGCGAATGCGCTCGCGCCGTGGCTCTCCTGCGTCACGAGATGCAGATGACCGTCATTCAGATGCTCTCCGGTGGTGAGGTCGGTGAAGATGTTGTTCAGACCCGCAAGGGCTCCGCTTCCGTCACCCACTGCCGAGAGGGCGAAGTATGCGGTCACGAGGCCGCCGCCCACGAGGAAGAACACCTGCAGGACATCGGTCCAGGCCACTGAAGCGAGGCCTCCGTAGATGGAGTAGATACCGGCTATCACATAAAGGAAGAGTATGATTACCAGCCTCATAGAGATGGTGAAACTCCCGATCTGGAGCATCGCCCCCTGCAGGCCGAGGATCTGTTCGATGGCAAGCGCGCCGAGCCACGCCACGGACGTGAGGTTCACGAAGACATAGAGGAAGAGCCAGAGGATGGAGAACGCGAGACCCACACCGTCATTGTAGCGTTCGCGAAGAAACTGCGGGATGGTGAAGATCTTCTGTTTCAGCATCGTAGGCAGCAGGAACTTGCCGATTACAATCAGCGTTACCGCCGCCATCAGCTCGTAGGCCGCCGTGGCGATGCCGTCCGCGTAACTCGTTCCGGACATTCCGATGAACTGCTCGGCGGAGATGTTCGCCGCGATGAGCGAGGCGCCCACCGCCCACCAGGTCAAGGTGTTGCCTGCGAGGAAGTAGTCATTTGCAGATTTTTCCCTACCCTTTTTGTCACGTCCGAGGAACAGGCCCAGAAATATCAGTACCGCCAGATAGACGAGTACTATCACAAGGTCCACTGTCTTGAACCCCGATGCGGCTATCTGTTCGAATACGGTCATATTCTACTTGACGAAGAATTCGAAAATGCAGTGGCTGGTGTAGGTTTCGCCAGGACGGAGCACTACTGAAGGCCATTCGGTGTGATGCGGGCTGTCTGGATAATGCTGGGTCTCGAGGCAGATGGCGGTGCGGTGATTGTATGCGATGCCGCCCTTGCCGGTCACGCTGCCGTCCAGGAAGTTTCCGGTATATACCTGAATGCCCGGCTCATCCGTATATACATTGAGTCCGATTCCGCTCTGCGGGCAATACAGCGTCGCAGCGACCTGATTGGCGTCGCCTTTCGTATCCAGCACCCAGTTGTGGTCATAGCCGCGTCCGTGCGCAATCTGCTCACAATCAGCATCGATATTGTCACCGATTCTGTGCATCTGCCTGAAATCGAACGGAGTGCCTTCGACATCGCTGTGACTGCCCGTAGGAATGCTGAGGGTGTCGATAGGTGTGAACTGCGAGGCGTTGAGATAGAGCTCGTCATCCACGATGCTGCGGGTCGGGTCACCGCTGAGGTTGAAATACGAGTGGTTCGTCATATTGATGACGGTCGGGGCGTCAGTAGTCGCGCTATAGGCAATATCTATCTGATTGTCAGCGGTAAGCGTATAAGTCACGGTAGCGGTGACATTGCCGGGGAAGCCGTTGTCGCCGTCCGGGGAGTCAATCTGGAGTTTGATGTGGCTCGCGTCAGCCTCGACCACCTTGTAGCTCTGATACTGCCATCCCGTAACGCCGCCGTGCAGGCAGTTCCCGTGATCGTTCGCGGAAAGCTCATACTCCGTTCCGTCGATGTCGATTTTCGCGGCCGCTATGCGGTTCGCATAGCGTCCAATGGAAGCTCCGAAATCGCTTTTATTGTTCTCAGGATAGTAATTCTCGACCTTGTCGAAGCCCAGAACCACGTCCACCGGCTTTCCGTCGCGGTCTGGAAGGACTATGGAAGCGATGCGTCCGCCGTAATTGGTGACGGTGACTTCCATTCCGTTTTCATTGCTGAGTGTGTAGAATGCGTTTTCAGCTTCTTTCTGTCCGTTGCAGGACACGAGCGCCAGGCCGCAGAGGCCGAGCATGAATTTGTCAAGTGTTCTCATAATATGGATGTTATTTCTTGTTGTACTCGTATGTGTGGCTGTTCTGATACAGTTTCAGCGTGGTTATTACAATAATTCCACGAATTTAAGGAATCGGTGTCAAAATTCCAAATCATTGAGAGGCAGGATTGACTTACGGATTGGCCGCAAGGCCGCAGGAAGTCTTACGCGAGAACGATGTAGATGGCGCAGAGCAGCAGCGCGACGGCGGAGGCGATGTTGACGGCGCGGTGGTATCGCTCGAAGATGTGGGAGAGGGAGCTGCCGAGAAGCAGCCAGACAAAATTCGCACCGGGACCTGCTACGAGCAGCAGGGCGGCGACGGGAAGAAGGTCGGTGAAACGGCCGGAATAAGGGAGCACGAAACTGCTGTAGACACTGAGCTCGAAAAGCAGGATTTTGGCGTTCGTGAGCTGCACGAGCATTCCGTTCAGGAAGGTGCAGTCGCGCTTGTCCTCCCCCGCCCTGCTTCTGTCGCGCCACATCCCGTAGGCGAGCCAGACCAGATACGCTGAGCCCAGGTACTTGAGATAGACCACATAAGACCCGAGGGCTTCGCCGATCAGATGAGTAAGCAGAGCCATCATCAGCACGGCAAATCCGGAAATAAATCGTATTTTCGCAGAGAAAAACTGTTTTTGATATCATGGAATATCTATCCAAAGAGCGGTACGACGAGATCGCCGCAGAGCTCCATAAACTCATAAATGTCGATTATCCGAAAATCAAGGATGATCTGGTGGAGGCGCGCGCCCAGGGGGACCTGAGCGAGAATGCCGGATACAGGGCCGCCCGCAGGGCCCAGGGCAAGGCAATAAGCAGAATCAAATACCTGCAGAAGGTGCTCCAGTATTCCAGAGTAATCGACACGCGGGCTCTGCCCAAGGACAAGGTCTGCCTTCTGAGCCGCGTGGAATTCACGAATCTCTCCTCGAACGCGGTGATGACCTTCACCATCGTGAGCCCCCACGAGATGGATTATCAGGCCGGAAAACTCTCCCTTAACTCCCCTATCGGCAAGGCGCTGATGGACCACCGGGTCGGTGATGTCGTCACAGTCGAAGCCCCCGCCGGCTCATTCCAGCTCCGCATTGAAAAAATCGAAATAGACGGTTGAGATGAGACTTGTAATCCAGAGGGTGCAGAGGGCATCCGTAAGCATTGACGGAAAGGCGGTTTCTGAAATCGGAATGGGGCTGCTGGTGCTTGTCAGCGTGGAAACCGGTGACACAGAAGAAAATATGAGGTGGCTGGTAGGAGTAACGAGCGATTTCTAAAATACAGAAAACATTAATATGAGATCGGCCGCCCGGGAAGGCGGCCAATCTCTATCCGTAGAACTGCTTGTACCACTCGGCGAAGCGGCGCAGACCGTCGCGCAGAGGGGTGGACGGGCGGAAACCGAAGTCTTGCTCGAGCGGTGTCGTGTCGGCGCAGGTCACAGGGACGTCGCCGGGCTGCATCGGAACGAGTTCTTTGTGCGAATCGAAATCGTAGTCCGCAGAAAGCACTCCGGCGCGGACGAGCTCCTGCTGGAGGATGTCCACGAAATCGAGCAGATTCTCGGGATGGGAGTTTCCGATGTTGTAAACCTTGTATGGCGGAAGCGGCAGTCCGTCCTCGCCCTTGCGGCGCTCCGGAGCGTGCTGCATAACCCTCACGGCACCCTCGACTATATCGTCAACATAGGTAAAATCGCGCTTGCAGTTGCCGTAGTTGAAGATTTTTATCTTCTCACCTTTAACCAATTTGTCAGTGAATCCGAAGTAGGCCATATCAGGACGTCCGGCAGGACCATAGACCGTAAAGAAACGCAGGCCGGTGGACGGAATGTCATAGAGCTTGCTGTAGGCGTGGGCGAGAAGTTCGTTGCTCTTCTTTGTTGCGGCGTAGAGGCTTACAGGATTGTCGACTTTGTCATCAGTCGAATACGGAATCTTTCTATTGCTCCCGTAAACCGATGAAGATGAGGCATATACCAGATGGCCTACGGTATGATGCCGGCAAGCCTCGAGGATATTGTAGAAGCCTATGAGATTGCTCTCGATATAGGCGTCGGGATTCGTGATGGAGTAGCGGACGCCGGCCTGGGCCGCCAGATTGACCACTACAGACGGACGGTACTGAGTGAACGCATCTTCGACTGCGGCCTTGTCGGCGATATTGGCCTTTATGAAAGTCCAGTCACCTTTCAGAGAATCAATTTCCTTCAGCCTCCCGTACTTGATATTCACATCGTAATAGTCTGTAATCGAATCCATTCCGATCACTTTAATATCCTTTACCGAGGTGATGAGCCTGCGTACGAGGTTCGATCCGATGAAGCCGGCCGCGCCGGTCACCAGTACCGTGCATCCCTGAAGATTTATGTTGTTTTCCAGCATTGCCGTTATTGTCTATTTCCTGCGAAGTTAGTGATTATTCCCTTATGATTGGCCATCTACAGCATTAACTTCCGCAGTCTCAGAAGCCAGTAAAGTGTTCCGGCGAGAGCGAGGACCGCTCCGGCGAAGCCGATGAACGAGAGCGAGAGATGAGTGGTGACTGCGCCGCCGGCGAGGGCACCGGTGCCGATGCCCAGATTGAAAATCCCTGAGTATATGGACATTGCTACAGCGGACTCATCTTCGGACGAAGCCGCTATCACCTCCGACTGCATCGCGATGTTGTACGCAGTCACGGAAATTCCCCAGACCGCGCAGACCGCTATGGTCAGCAGATGACTGTGCGCGAAAGGCAGCAGCAGGACCAGCGCAGCGATGAGCCCGGTCATCGCAAGGGTGACGAAGCGGAAGCGGTGATGAGAATAAAAGGCTGAGAATGCGTAACTTCCGAGAAGCCCGGCACCGCCGAAAATCATCAGCGTCCCGGTAATCAGTCCCCCGGACATACCGCCGATCTGCCCGAGGAAAGGTTCGATATAGCTGTAGGCGGTATAATATCCGGCCGCAAACAGCAGAGTGAAAAGATAAATGCCTATCAGGACCTTATTGTGCAGCAGAGCCGGCAATCCCTTGATGCTCACGCCCTTGCCTGCCGGAAGCGGGGGCAGGGTGAAGAATACGAAAAGGAGTGTCGCCAGAGCGAAAATCCCGACGCAGAGAAAGGTCATCCTCCATCCCACAAGCAGTCCGATCGCACGCCCCAGCGGCATACCCATAATCACGGCAATCGAAGTTCCCGTCACCACGACGCTCAGCGCGAGGTCCGAGTATTTGTGCGGCACTGTGCGCACCGCAATCGGCGGAATTATCGACCAGAAAAGGGCGTGGGTGCAGGCGACGCCGATACGCGCGCCCATAAGCATTCCATACGATACTGACAGAAAGGAAAGTCCTTGAAACAGAGTGAAAAAGGCAATCACGGCAAGCAGCAGGCGGCGCATTTCCATACGCGAGAAGAGCATAGTCAGCGGAAGCGACAGCAGCATCACCATCCACGCATAGACCGAAATGAGCATTCCCGTCTCGGCCTCGCTCCTCCCGAAATCCTCCCCGATGTCCGTCAGGAGTCCGATCGGCACGAACTCCGAAGTGTTGAAAATAAAGGCCGCGCAGGCCAATCCAATCAGTGCCAGCCAGTTGCGAGCCGACATTCTTTCCTCTGCCATATTACACACACTAACCTTTACATCAAGATTGGACGCCCGTCGGGCGTCCAATCCAAACGTCGCGCAAAGATACACTTTTCCGCGAATATTCTCTCAGACTTTACTCTGCGTTTTTGCCGAATCGGAGCACGAAGCCGAGGTTCAGTTTACAGTTGAAGCTGTTCACCGGGATCAGGTCGGAGCTGATCGGGCCTGCGTAGCCGTCGAAGCCTACGAAGAAATTGAGAAAAGATGTGCAGAGGCTCAACGCACCGCCACAGACTGTGCCGAAGGTGCTGCCGCCGACATTTCCGGTCAGGCTGAACCACTTCGCAGGAGTGAAAGTTACGGCAGCTCTGAGATCCACAACCGGAACCACGGAGTTCTGGTAGGTGAAAAGAGCCCCCACGCTCAGCGACTCCACTTTCGGAATCTGATAGCGGGCGCCGGCGTTGAATCTGAACGGCAGCATCTCGGATGAGGATTCCTCGCCGGATTTCTTGCGGAAATTAGCGAGATCCTTGAAGTCATCCATCACCTTGTCGAGCTCATCATCTATCTTGGAATTATCGCCGCTGAGATTCACACCGCTGTAAGTCACTGAATTATTGCCTTCGGCCATACTGCCGTACTTCCAGCTGATGAGACCGAAGTCGGAAATGGACGCGCTTACAGTCAGCCCGTCGATCGGCTTCCAGTTCACGCCCGCATCGAGGGCTGCGCCGAAACCGGCAGGACCGAAGCCCGAGCCGCTCTCCACGCCGTTTATCTTGCCGTCGGCGTCAGTCTTGAACTGGAGTAGCGAACCGGCGATACCCGCCTGTCCCTTCAGATTCACAGCGATCTGCGAATCGGAGAAAGTCGCCTGGCTGTCCTGAAGATTCGCGTAAGCGCCAGCGAGACCCATCAGACCCTTCACTCTGACTCCGACCGACAGATTTTCGCCGAAGCTGCGGCTATGCCCGAGAGCAAGCTCGACATAGGACTTGGCGCCCACGCTGGTGGATGACAGGTTATATGGAGTGTTCTGGCTTCCCTGCTTGAGGAATCTGAAAAGGTCGCCGTCTATCGAGGCATCCATCAGAGTCCTGGAATTGAGCTCGACCGTAGTCATCGAATTCCCTGTCCGAATACCCACACTGAGGATATTCAGGTTGAGATTTCCGAGGAAAGCGTTGCTGTCCTCTATCCCCTTGAGGAATTCCTCGCTGGAAATGCCGGAATTGAAACCCGTCACGAGACCGTCTCCGTCAGGAGCGGGATAGAGGAAGTTCGACAGGCCCACGGTGCTTCCCAGTCCCAGCTCTATATTACTGATTCCCAGTCCGAAGAAACTCCTGTCAGACATATTGGCAGGATTGTGCCTGTAGCTGTAGGTATAGTTGTCCAGAAAATATGTGCTCTGAATCTGCGCCGATGCCGCTGCGCTGAGGGCAAGTGCGAGCAGAGTAAACAATGGTTTATATATATTTTTCATCGCTGTAGTCTTTATTCGGAAACATCAATTGTAATGCCCTCAGGGGCCCTGACTCCAAGTCCTTCGAGGAGAATGTAGTCACCGCTGTTAAGCTGGGAGCCGTCTGCGCCGAGGGTGAAGCTGAATCTGATATGGCTGAGATGGTCCAGATCGGTACCTGAAGTCACCTCGAGACCTACTGAGAATTCATTCTTGCCGCTCGCCTGGGCGAGGATGGACTCGACAGGTTCCACGGTAGGGATTACGCTGTAAGTCCCGTTCACGCAGCTGAGCAGCTCGACCTTGACGGCCACGCTGAACGGCATCGTGTTCTCCACTGTGCCGAAGAGCTTGACTGCGGTCTTTTCCAGCACCTTGGCTATCGTTTCGGCGTTCTTGGAAATGTCCAGGGTGTCCGAATAGGTGATGTTGCATTCACTGCCCAGTTTCACAGGCACCTTGAAGCCCAGATCGATGTCCATATCATACTCGGCGTCAGGGCATACGTGGCTGTCCCTGTCATCAGTTACATTCAGCGCGAACTTGACAGGAAGTTTTTCCAGACCCTCGGTGAGAAGCGGATTCAGGTCGAGAGAATATCTGTTCTCTACGGTCTGGGCCGTGGAATGATCCTCACAGTACGGGAACTTGACATCCAGATCGTACATTCCGTTATTCAGATCCAGTTTCGCATTCATCGGAATGGCGAGGTTCGATACCACCTTAGCCACGAGTTCGGCATTCGGCAGGTCGAAGGTGCTGCCCTCGATGGCATCCGGCAGCTTGAAGAAATCCACTGTGAGCGAACTGTCGATCTGATAATCGACTTTGGCTGCGATATCATCGATGGCAATCTTTCCGTCCTTGCCGGCAATCCTCATAACTATCTGTCCCGTAATGGACTGCGAAATCTTCTCCATATCCACCGAAGGATTCTCCGCCTTTATGCTGCCCTTCACCAGGACATCACCGCCGATACTATTGCCTTCCTTGCGGAGTTTTTCGATATCGACCTTGCTGAAGTCAATCTTCTCGATCTTCACGCTTCTGGAGAACTTGCCGTCCCTGATTTCACCTTTTATGTCGATGGTGGAAGGGATGATGAAGTCAGGAAGCTGCGCGGTGACATCCACATAGAATCTGCCGTCGCCGATGTCAGGGAGGTTCTTGAGATTCAGGTCGATGTCCGCGGTGGTGCCGTCAAGTCTGATTTCACCGACACTTTTCACCATATCCGGAATGTCCGAAGCCTTGATCACCTCGATGCTGGACTTCTCATCGACATCGATGGAAAGCTCGTCGAGAGTAACCTCCCCTGCCTCGACGGAAGGGATTTCGCAGGCTATCGCGAACTTCTGCCCGGAAAGGCCGTTCAGTTTGTATATGTCCATCCTTTCATCCGGAAGACCCAGAGAGCATTTCACTGCATAGCGGCCCTCGGCCATATACTTGCCGCCGACTTTCTGAGGATTCACCTCAATCCTGTCGATCTTGAGCTTGTAATCTGCAGTCTTCATCTCCTTAAGCAGGATGGTGTTGGCTTTCTCATCATACACGAAATCGGACGGCACGTCCTTGAGTTTGAGGAACTCCGGAATCTGAATCACCGCCCCGTCCTTCGACTCGACTTTCACACCGTCGATTTCAGGAATGACAAGAGACAGCGAAATGGCAGGACTGCCCTTAGGGCTGATGGTGAAAGCTCCGAAACCGCTCACCTCGTCCGGCAGGTCGAAAGTAAACTTTTCCCCATCATCATCAAGACTGTAGCTCATATCCTTCAGCTTTCCATAGACGCTCTCCACTGCGAAATTCTCGAAAGAAAGCTTGATGAGAACTTCCACGTCGGAGGTAATGGCAGAAGCTGCTGCGACCGAAGCGGTCAGCGACTTCGCGACGATTCTGCCGCTGACGCCCACGCTGCGGTCCTGAGTAAGTTTCGCTGCGTTCAGCTTCGACACCTCGAAAGTCTTGGAAACGGCAAAATTGTTCGAAGGTGAAAGGACCATTGAGGAGCAGTCGAGGCTGCCGGTACCGTCAGCCAATGTCAGTACGTCCCCCAGGTCTATTTTCACGTCAGGAGTGATCTCGCCTGCGCTGAAGATGGCGCCCGGAAGGCTTACCTCCACCTTGATCCGCGAGCCTTTCTTCATATTTATTTCATCGATGCTCTGTATCTTGTCGGAAAGTTTTGCACCCTTGATTTCAGCATCGTCCGACTCGACTTCCAGATTGACGTCAGGAAGGGTAACCTGAGTCATACGGAGGAAAGACGCTGCCGCAGCGGCATCCTTCACGGTTTTCTGTGTGAGGAGCGTGCTGCGGTTAGTCACCGGATCGAAATCATCGAGCTTGAAGGAAACCACTTCGAGTTCCTGCTCCGAAGAGAAGCTCCGGGAATCTGTTTTCAGGGATGATGCGTCCAGTGAACTGAGTTCATAATCGACGCTCTGAGAGTAATCCACAGCCTCAATATCCACAAGATCCTTCAGATCAAGGTCTTTGATGGATTCCTTAAGTGAGAATTGAGTTTCGTAACTGAGATAGTAGGAGCCGTCGGCTTCCTGTTTGAGATAGTCGCCGAAAGAGCTTTCCTCCACGCCGGCCGATCTCAGGATGGAATCCACCGTGATCCTGGCCGTGCTCTGAACCAGAGGAATTGTAATGCCGCTTTCAAAAACTGTCACTTCCGTATCGACATCCTTGATGTTGTCGAGCGAATACCTGTCGTCCACCTTGCAGCCGTGAAGAAGAAGCAAGGTCCCCAAGCCCAGCATAAATGCCGGGGCCGATTTCTTGAATTGGATTAATTGTAACATAAAATTTGTAGTTTGGGTCGGTGAATAATTTCACCGCCAGTAAAGGTAAACAAATTATACCAAAAAGACAATATTTTGACTAATTTTGCATAAAACAATTTAAAATTTGCCATGAAAAGGACTCTCTGCATTCTGATTTCACTCTTTTTCTGCCTCTGGCTCAGTGCACAGGAGCGTTTCACCAATTATCCCCTGCCATCAGAACCCGACACGCTGAAAATTCTCGCCATCGGCAACAGCTTCTCCGATGACGGCACCCAGTACCTGCCGGGCCTGCTTGAAGCCGCAGGCATCCGCAATGTCATCGTGGCGAGGCTCTACATCGGCGGCTGCTCGCTCGAGAGGCATTGCAGGGAGTATTCCGAGGGCCTGAACAACTATACCTATTACAAATCCACGCAGAACCGCTGGGAGACCGTCAGCAAGAACGCAAGCCTTCTGGACGGTCTGAAGGACGAGGCCTGGGATGTAATCACCGTTCAGGAGTCTTCGGGAATCTCTGGGATATACGACAATTATGAAAAGTGGCTCCCGCAGCTGATCGGCATCATACGCAGGGAGGCTCTGAATCCTCAAGCCTCCATCGGATGGCACAAGACCTGGGCATACGCCGCGAATTCCGCTCACTCTCAGTTCGTGAACTACGGGAATGACCAGCATAGGATGTATTCGGCCATCGGCCAATGCGTTGAGAAGGCTTCGCAGGAATTCAACCTCTCGTTCGTGATTCCAAGCAGAGATGCCATCCAGACAGCCCGCGCGACCCGTCTGAACAATTCCGGCGAAGTTCCGTCCGACTGCCCCGTCTATGACCTGACCCGCGACGGCTACCATCTGACCCGCCAGTTCGGCCGTTACATCGCGGCCTGCACCTGGTTCGAGGCTCTGATCAGACCGGTTTTCGGCAAGTCGGTCCTCGGCAACGGCTACACGCTGCGCGACACCGAGTACAGCATCAGCAAAAAGGACGCGCGCCTCTGCCAGAAGTGCGCAGTGCGTGCTGTGAAAGCTATAAAACAACAGTGATTGGTCTCAGCCGTGCTTGCCTGCAGAAGACCTTCCGCGCTTCGCGCTCCATCCCCATTTAATTCCCCCTCCTGTCCCCATTACGGGGAAGTGGTCCTCCGCGCGAGCTATCTCACAAGCCATCCCTGCTCGCGCTACGGACGCCGCCTGATAGCGGCCCGCTCGAGCCACCCACTCACTAGCCGTGACCTTCACTGGTATGTACACCGATGCCGGCCCGGGTCCTGTAGATCAGGCCGAATTCATCGCCGACCACCCGTTCGTTCTTCTAATCCGCGAACGCTCCACCGGCTCCATCCTCTTCATCGGCGCCTGCACGGGGAGATAGTATTTTGTACATAGTGATTCCTGAATAATAACTTAAAGGCTAGCACTCTCTATATCAGAGAGTGCAGAATTTCTAGGTTTGCTGAGGTTTCAAAACGGGTCTGCTGGACGAAATCGCTGTCCTCGATAGGTCCTATGGCGGCAATCATCTCATCGCGATTACGGAAAGTAGCCTGACGGAAAGGATTGTCATAATCCTTCTGACGGGTATTATATACCTGATCGCAGATATATGTCTGAATCTTCTCCTCTGTGGCGATGAGTTCCCGCCAGAGTCCGTCCGTGATTTCACTGACACCGTAAATGTCACGCACCAGCTGAAGCGAGTGGCGCAGTTTCTCCTGAGGATAAGCCGCCCACAGGGCATCGTAACGGGAGTGGATTGAGGCCCAGTCCGAAAGTGCGCAGGAAACGATGTCACGGCGGAGCGCATCCACGTCGCACTCTTTCACAAGCTGCCCCCCGAGATTCACCCAGTTGCGGCAGCGCTCCCCCTCCGCCAGAGCGGAGAGTTCACTCAGGGAAACTCCGGGATGTTCACCGGAATATCTGATAACCTGAGACATGGCATAATGGATTATCATTTCGCGATAGGACCTGTAACCCTGGGCAGGATGACGGATTACAATTTTCCGGCTGCTCTTCTCCAGACCGTGGGCGAAGACCGGAGTGTCATTGGACGGCTTGCAGCCGGCCCACTGCTCCAGAAGAGTCAGCGCCCGCGCCGCCTCCTCCATCGTGTCCGGAGCATAGGTGTCGAACTCGATGTTCTGCACCTTCGTAATGCGCTTGTCACGGGTGCGGTATTTCCAGTTGTTGCGCGCGAGAGCGTACATATTGTAAATCCACCAGAACGCCGGAATGATCTCCAGCTGGCCGTCCTTCTCATTGTTGCTCACCATACTGAACGGTAACGGGATGTTCAGCTCGGCAGGGTATGCGCCCTTCGCCAGCAGCGTGAATGACGCGAATACGGAAGAATGCTTTATCGAAGTGCACAGTCCCGGCCAGAAACCGCGTCCCGCCACGAGTTCGTTGTCATTCGCACGGGAGTTGTGGTTCGAGCCGATCGTCGCTCCGGCGGCCATATTGCTCTGCCCCTGAATGCACGCTGCGATGAGGAAGGAATTGTTGTGATGCTGCTCGTGCGCAGGGAATATCAGATTGTTCAGCACCTCGCAGCAGGAGATCGTGCTGTTGTCTCCGAGCATCGAGTTGATGACGCGCGCACCGTATTTCAGCTGGCAGTTGGTGCCCACGATGAATTTCACGGCGGTGCTGCCATAGAAGATGCGGCTACCGTAGCCCACAATGCCGTTTACCAGAATCACGTTCTCTCCGATTTGGGAAGGCTCTTTCTCTGAGGACTTTATGGTAATATTCTTCAGCTTGCCGGCACCTTTGATATAGCAGTGCGGGCCTATTTTCGCGTCCTTTATGATTTCGGAATTCTTTATCACGCAGCACTCCCCCACAGTCCCGTAATAGCCGCGGTGGTGGTCGAAGCTCTCCTGGGTAATCTGTCTGAGGCGACTCTGCAGCTTACTGTCATCCACATATTTGGCCCAGAGATAAGCATCGGCGGTTATCATACCGTCGAAAGGATAGATTTCGCGGCATCCTGTCTCGTTCATAACCTGAAGGCATACGCGCACATCCTCGCTTTCGCCGTCCTTGATGATGCCGTTGCCGAACTTAGCGTGATCCGTAGCGCTCATTTCGTGGATATTGAAGAGCATACAGTGGTCGCCGATGATGTAGTGGCTCAGATAGTGGACGTCGTGAATCGCGCAGTCATCTCCGATATCGCAGGAGTGAATCGACGAGTTCGTGATGCCGACAGGCAGACGCAGATCGTGAAACTGCAGGCCGTGGTCAGAGACCCGGCCAATCCTGACCGTCCCGTAAAAATGGTTGTTTTTGATGAGTCTCGGCTGGAAATCTTCTGTCACCCAGATGGTATCCCAGCTCGAAGCGGTGTTCGAATATTTGACGAGACGCTCTATCTCGTCACTCAGCAGATGCCGCCATCCGCCTTCCGGTACCCGGACCTGACGGTTTCTGATGTAATACTTGTCTTCACCTTTGGGAAGAAACTTGGGATCGATCCAGCCGTTGCTGAGTTTTTCTGAAGGAATGAGGGTTACCTTGTCCATTTGTCTATAGTTTCAAGTGTGGGTATTTGTTTTAAATAGTCAGTCTCTTGCACCGAAGCCGGTCTGAACGGTGGTGAGGACCGGCTCGGCGGACATCTGCTGAGGGTTGGTGCCCATCACGCCCTGAGGGACTTCCTGCCCCAGGAGAGCGAAAAGCTGAGTCCAGTACACAGGCATATCGCCGTTTTCATCCTTGAAATTCATCGGATACTCCTTGAAAATGTGGGTACCGTCCTCCTTCACGTATGAATTGTAAACCAGCTCGCTGCAATACATCGCGTCATTGTCCGGCAGGAAATACACATCATACTGCCGTCCGAGGAACTGCTTGGCATTCTCCACGAACTGCTGAGCCTGAGCCTTGTCCACGTCCGCCCTCTTTATGTCGAAAACCGGCAGCGAACCGTCCTTGAGCGTGAAATCGGTGAGGAAAGTGTCGAGCGGATGGCGGTCCACGCCGTGCTTTATGGTCGCGTCGATAATCCAGGTGGAGTCATCCTTCACATCGAGAATCGCAACGTGAATTGTCATCAGCGCCTCTCCGGATGCCGTGGAGGCGCCGATGGCGCTCGCCATAGAGTCATCATCAAGGTCATAATCCGAGGGAATCTGCACGAAAACCAGGTCTCCGGTTCTCAGAGCCTGTTTCGTCTCCGGTCTGCAGCCCGCCGCAAGCAGCGTCAGTGCCGCAATAAAAAAGAATGCAAGTTTTTTCATAACGGTGCCAAAGATAATCATTGTCCCCGCCATTTCCAAAACTGCTGTCCGGCTGATTGCGGCCAGCCTTCGGATCCGGTTGAAAATTCCGGGCTTTTTTAAACCAAATGGCTCAGTCTGTGGATTCGGTTGAAAATTCCGGGCTTTTTTAAACCAAATGGCTCAGTCTGTGGATTCGGTTGAAAATTCCGGGCTTTTTTAAACCAAATGGCTCAGTCTGTGGATTCGGTTGAAAATTCCGGGCTTTTTTAAACCAAATGGCTCAGTCTGTGGATTCGGTTGAAAATTCCGGGCTTTTTTAAACCAAATGGCTCAGTCTGTGGATTCGGTTGAAAATTCTGGCGATTTTTAAACAATAGCCAGAAATAATCGGCTCTGATAAGTAACTATATGTGGTACGGATTGTAAAGTTACCCATTATTAGGAATTCCGGAAAAATCGCGATTTAAATTTGGAGGAGCTTGTATCTCATCAGAAAATTTCTCCATCCCAAAGCATCCTCAGGAAATCGGAAATGTTGATAAGTTCGACATCCCCTGAGACCCTTGTTATGGGATCGTGCGATACGAGAATAAGACGACACTCCGGATGTTCTTCCTTGAAGGCTTTCAATCCTTTCTTGTGGTTCGTCTTGACCTGCTCACTGGACTTGATTTCTATGGCAACATTCGCATCCCCTATTACGGCGTCCACCTCCTGGTCGTTGTAAGTGTGCCGAGATGGAACTCCAGTTGCGAAACAATGCATTTCCGACAAATTGTATTCCGCAAATCAAAGGGGTGGAGAAAATCGAAATGTACGAAACAGCGGAAAACCGTACATTCCGATGTAAAATTTCACATCGAGGTGTACGGTTAAAACGTTATTTGTACATTTCTATAATGGAGGGCGGGCTTCAAGTCAGAGCGCGACCGCCCCTATGGACGTTTTATCCCCGCTCGGAGCCCGGAGTGTGGCCGGAGTGCTTGCGGAAGAACTGGACAAAGGCCGAGGGGCTGGAGAAGGAAAGGCGGTCGGAGATTTGCTGGACGGTCATCTCCGTGGTTTTCAGCAGCATCCGCGCCTCAGTCATTACCGATTCGTGAATCCATTCGAGGATGCTGCGGCCGGTGTGTGACTTTATCACCTGGGAAAGATATTTCGGCGTCAGATGCAGCTGAGAGGCGTACCAGAGGACACTGCGGTGCGTTCGGAAATTGGCTGCAAGCAGCCGGAAAAAGCGGTCTGAGACGCTCTCGTCGTGGATTTTACCCGCGATGGCGAGCTGGTTGCGGTCCTCGTACTCGGCCGTGATCTCGAGCAGCAGCGCGAGAGTCAGCGCACGTATGATGTCCGTCCGGTAGCGTCCGGGCTCAAGGCTCTCCTTGGCAATGAAGCGGAAGTGACTCGCGAAGTCCGCAAGTTTTTCATCATCAACGTTTAGCATCGGAGTGAAACGCGAATAGATGAAGATGTTCGTGTCGATGGGCGAAGGCATGTCGAGGATGAAATCCGTGGAGACGTAGAGAACCGAAACGTGCACATTCTGAATGTTTTCTCCGACGCTGACAAAGCGTTTCTCCGGCAGAACAAGCAGACTGCCCGCTTTCAGGACATAAGGATTTCCGTCGATTCCGATTTCCGCATCGCCGGAGTGGCAGAGAATCATCATAAGTCCCTCGACCGTGAAAGACTTCACGGTCAATGAAAGTTCAGAGTCATATATTATATGGAACTCGTCTCCGCTGCCACCGTTGAGTTCGCTTATATGTAACGGCGAAATGGTATCCATCCGACTTTTGATAAATTAATTCGCCGATAAATGTAACTATTTTCCACTGAAATCCTCTCATCTTTGCAAAAATAATTGATACGAAAATGGAATATTACCGCCGCAGCGCAGAAGAAGCCGCTGCAGAACTCGAAACCGATCTGAACTCCGGCCTGAGTTCGCAGGAAGCCGCAGACAGACTGAACAGATACGGGTACAATGAACTTGGAGAGACAAAGCACACAAGCCTCGCCGTGAAATTCCTCTGCCAGTTCAAGAGCTTTATGATCATCGTGCTCATCTTCGCCGGAATTGTCTCAGGCGTTGTGGGTTATATGAACGGCGAAGGCTTCACCGACGCCATAATCATCCTCGCCATCGTGCTTCTTAACGCCATCATAGGAGTGGTCCAGGAGGCTAAGGCAGAGAAGTCCCTCGATGCCCTGAAGAAAATGTCCGCCCCGCATTGCAAGGTGTTCAGGGACGGCAGATTGCAGATATTGGAGTCCCGCTGTCTCGTGCCCGGCGATGTGGTGGAAATCGAAACCGGAGACAGCATCCCCGCAGACATCCGGCTCACGGAGGCGGTGAATCTGAAAGTGCAGGAGGCCGCATTGACCGGCGAGTCGGCGCCGGTCGGGAAAAGCATTGACGCGATTGCGTCGGAAGTGCCTCTGGGCGACCGGAGCGATATGGCATTCCAGTCCTGCTCAGTCACTTACGGCCGCGGCCGGGGCATCGTAGTCGGCACGGGCGGGAGCACCGAAGTCGGCCGCATCGCATCGCTTCTCCAGGCGGTTCCGGAGTTCAAAACCCCTCTGCAGATGCGTCTGGACCGCCTCGGAAAATTCCTCGCGTGGATCTCGCTCGGCGTCTGTGTGCTGATTTTCATCATCGGACTGGCCTACGGGCACGAGCTTCTGACAATGTTTATGACTGCGGTGAGTCTCGCGGCAGCAGCCATTCCGGAGGGTCTTCCGGCGGTTTCGACGATAGTGCTTGCCGTTGGCGTTCAGAGACTTGCGAAGCGTAACGCAATCGTGCGCAATATGCCGTCGGTCGAGACTCTCGGCAGCACGACCGTCATCTGCTCCGACAAGACCGGCACGCTCACGCAGAACCGTATGACGGTGGTGCGGCGCTTCCCGCAGGACTCGGAGGAGGTCGTGAAAATCGCAGTGCTCTGCAATGACGCGAGCCTCGGCGGCGACGGACAGGCCATCGGCGACCCGACCGAAACCGCGCTCCTCGAAATCGACCCCGCGCTGACTAAAACTGAGCTCGAAACGGAGCTTCCGCGCGTAGCGGAAATACCGTTTGACTCCGAGCGCAAACTGATGACTACCATTCACTTATGCCCCGACGGTCGCTACTTTGTCGCGACCAAAGGCGGCTTCGACGAGATGCTTTCGCACTGCACAGGCATCAGATTGGACGCGGCCTCGCGGCCAATTTCAGATTCAATTCCGACTTCGCGACCTGTCGATGATTCTTCTGCGGCCTTCCGGCCAATCTCGGATTCTGACCGTGCGGCTCTTCTGGAAGTCAGCACTTCGATGGCTTCGGACGCCCTCCGGGTGCTGTGTATGGCATATAAGATGGTTCCGGCGGGGGCTGAACTTTCCGAGGTTCTCTCTTCGGCGGAGTCGGAGCTCGTTTTCGCGGGAATGGTCGGAATGATCGATCCGCCGCGTCTTGAGGTCCGCGATGCTGTGACCAAATGCGGTCAGGCGGGGATACGTCCGGTGATGATTACGGGCGACCATAAGATCACCGCGATGGCGATTGCACGCGACCTGGGCATTATGCGGGACGGTGACAGCGCCTATACCGGGGCGGAAGTGGAGTCGATGGATGATGACGCATTGAAGTCTGCGGTCAGGACCGCGAGCGTCTTCGCCAGAGTGTCTCCGGAGCATAAACTGCGTATAGTCAAGGCTTTCAAGGATAACGGCGAAGTCGTCGCGATGACCGGGGACGGGGTGAACGATGCCCCGGCGCTCAAACTCGCCGACATCGGCGTAGCGATGGGAATCACTGGTACGGATGTGGCGAAGGAGGCCGCGGACGTGGTGCTGACGGATGACAATTTCGCCACCATCGTGACTTCCGTGGAGGAGGGACGGCGCATTTACGACAATGTCGTGAAAAGCGTCAAGTTCCTGCTGTCCACCAATTTCGGAGAAGTGATGCTGCTTTTTACAGCCGTGGTGCTGAACCTGCCTTCGCCTCTTCTTCCCATACATATACTGTGGATCAATCTGGTCTCTGACAGTCTTCCTGCCCTTGCGCTCGGTTTCGACACTGCGGAGGAGGGGATTATGAAACGCAAGCCTATCGACCCTAAGGAGGGGATAGTGAACCGTCATTTCGCCGTGAATTCGATCCTTCGCGGACTCCTTATCGCCGCCCTTTCCCTCGGTGCCTATTTCATCGGGGCACAGACTTCGCCTGAAGCCGCGATGACTATGGCTTTCGCGGTGGTCGCCCTTTCTCAGATCAGCATCCTCTTCTGCGTGCGCGCCGGCCACAACTTCATCATCCACAATCTCTTCACCAACAAATACCTCTGGGCCGCGGTAGTATTCGTGCTGACTCTTATGCTCGGAGTGCTGCTCATTCCGGCCGCCCGGGAAATCTTCCACGTGGTGCCGCTCAGCGGCAGAGAGTGGTGCTGGATAGCCGCCCTGTCCGTGTTCCCTGCCTTTATAATCGAGACCGTGAAATTCATCAGACGGAAATCATTGCGGTGATTAGTGACTCCTGAAAAATAACTATCTGCCGGTCTTGAAGGCGTTTTGTTCAGAAATTTCTAAATTTGTGAACTTATGTCTGATATGAAACCGAGAATCGCCATTTTGCTGTTATTCAGCATTCTTTGCATTGCGTACTTCCTTCCCGGAGGTACGCTTTCGGGCTTTCTGCCCTCCGGGGTGGTACGGTTCAGAATAGCCTATCCTGTAGCGGTGCTGTTTCTCGTGGGCTTGCTGACGGGTATGGACTGGCGGTTCGCCTTCGCATTTCTCTTCTCCTGCACAGGCGACGCCTTCGGCGCCGGCGGCAGCTTCGTCGGCCAGATGGGCTTCTTCGCCCTCGCGCACATTACGCTTATATGGTGTTTTGTGAGGAGATTACTGGCGGTTTCGACAGGCCCAGCCAGCACAGAAGAGCGGTTGTTGAGCTTGTCGAAACACCGCGAGCGGGTAGGAGTGGGCAGCACCTCAGGTGATCGTGCTACGTGGTTTCGACAAGCTCAACCACCGCAAGGACAAGCTCAACCACCGCAAGGACAGGCTCTGCCACCGCGGCGCGAGCGGGTATGGATTGGGGGCGGATTGGCTGCAGTGGCAGCCGTATTTATTCTGGCCTGCGCTGTTGTGCTGCCGAGCATCGAAGACGGCGTTCTGGTCTGGGGCTGCGGGATTTACGCCCTTCTGATCTGCACGATGGCTTCCCTCGCGATGCTCCAGCACTCCCCTCTCTTCGCTCTCGGCGCCCTGCTTTTCGCCGTTTCCGACTTCATCCTTTCCTGGAACAAGTTCGTCGGGCCGGTCCCGCTCGAAAAATACCTCATAATGATCCCCTACTACCTCGGTCAGGCCCTCCTCTGGCTCGGCGCCGTGCGCAAAAACGCCACTTCTGCGCACGGAAATACGAAGCCGTGAGCAAAAAGCCCGCTTTTGCGCACCGGAGCACTCATTTTGCACCCACCGTGAGCAAAAACGCCACTTCTGCGCACGGAAATACGAAGCCGTGAGCAAAACAGCCCTTTTTGCGCACGGGAATTCAGGGGCGTGAGCAAAAACCTACCATAAAGCGCTGACGCTGAAGCCGAGGGTGAAAAGGCGGTGGGAGGACATAAAATCATAGTCCGCGAAAAGGCGGATGCCGTAATGGTCGCGAAGACGCAGATTGGCCGAGAGTCCCGTGGTGAGGTCAAGCCCTTTACCCGAAATCATATCATCGGAAAAAGCTTGGCTTCCACATTCACTGTAATAGCCAGCTAAAATTTTACTGCTCAGAGATATGCGCTTGAATAAAGGGAGGCTGAAATAGGCTCCGGCAGAAAAGGAAACAAAATTGTTCAGGCTTTCAGAAGTACCATCTTCTGCGGCCGTTGCATAATTTAAGGATGATGGGCAATGTGACTCAGAGAGAGCCCAGGCCTCAGAAGTGCCCGCACAGGAAAGCAGCGCACGGCCACCGAGCCCGAAATAAGGACTGAGATATTGCGCTCCCTCGAGCCCGAAATGCGAGGTGCGCGCTTTCCCTGAAGAAGGCCATAGCCATCCGGTGCCGGTGTAAAGCCCGAAGAATGAGGGAGTTTCATCATCTGACAGATACTCTTCGGAAAAGCCTTTCTTGAAGAGTAAGTCAGAAACCAGATACCCCGCCTCGGCCGACAGAATCCCGAGTCCGGCCCCGGTCAGAACGTCGCTCAGCCAATGCTTGTTGTTCGCGATGCGCATCGCTCCCGTCACCGAAGCCAACGAATAGGCACCGACTCCGACCCACGGACTCAGCTGCCCGTATTCGCGGGTCAGAAGCCCCGCCATCATAAAGGCTGTCGCGGAGTGGCCAGACGGAAAAGAGTGAGTATTAGCACCATCCGGCCGCTCGACAGAGGTCGTGTACTTCAGCGCATTGACCGAAACGCCCATAGTCGCATACGCCGCTGCCGACGCCGTGAGCATCTCGCCCCAAGTGCTGCGTCCCTGCACCCCGGCGGCCTTCAGCGCAAGCATCACAGCTCCGGGAGAGTACTGGAGGTAATCGTCAGTGCGATTGCGAAAGTCAGGTATCCAGCTGTCCCTGAGATTCTTAAGGCCGCCGTCAGCGTCCAATGCCGCCACTCCCCCGAGCGCAACCGCCGGCAGGCTCACCGCCGCAATCTGTCCGGCCTTGCGGCCAATACTGTACTCCGGCTGCGGAACCGTATTGGACGTGAGCTGCAGAAGCGAACGGCCGGAGAAAACAAATGCAGGAGCGGACGAAAGGTCGGATGAGGAATGTTCGGACGGTTTCGCCCGCTGCGCATTGGCCTGCACAGCGAAAATCAGCAAAATTGCACTCAATATGGCTCGGAGTTGTGTCACTGTATGGAGTTCTTTTCTGCGAAGATAGGAGTTTTGAATTGATCAGCAAAAAATTGGACGGCTCTGCAGGGAGCCGTCCGATAAGAAAATCACCAGGCCGATAAGGAGCGAAGCGACCTCAGGGGGTCCGGGGGAAACGGCCCCCGGTAAGTTAAAAGGTCTTCGCGTTCTCGATGAGCCAGCGGGTTGCGGGCTTCTCGGCGAGGCTGCGGTCGAAGAGAAGCGGGGCCTCCTCGCGGCCAGGGATGACCGTAGGGTACTCGTTCTTCCAGCTGTTGCCGTCCTGAACGCCCCAGACGTTGAGCCGGAGGATCTTGTCGCTGTTTCGAAGCAGCAGGGCGAAGAAGTCCTCCATCCGCCGGTTCCACTTGTCCTGGACCTCCTGCGGGATGCCGTCAGGGTAAGGAATGAACATATCCTTGTGCTTTTCAAAGAGTTCCGGATCGTTCACCACGTCTTTGAAGGACATATCGCCGATGTCCGCGGATCTGGTCAGGGTAGGAAGTATGGTCATATCGAACTCGGTGAACTGGACTTTGACGCCGGTGGCGGTCACGATGTCGATGGCTTTCTGCACCTCGTCGAAATCAGGATAGTCGATTCCGTAATGTCCCTGAAAACCCACTGCGTCGATGCGCAGTCCACTGGCTTTCAGATCGTTCACGAGCTTGGCCACAGCCTCGGCCTTCTCGGGACGGAACATATTGTAGTCATTGTAATAGAGTTCCGCGTCAGGATCCGCCTCGTGGGCATACTGGAAAGAAAGCGGGATGTACTCCTCGCCGAGAATCCTGTAGAAAGGGCTCTCGCGCCACGAGCCGTCATCCATAATCGCCTCATTCACAACGTCCCAGCCCTTTATGCGGCCCTTGTAACGGCCTACGAGGGTATAGATATGCTCCTTCATTCGGGCTTTCAGTTCCTCGGGAGTCACATCCGTACCGTCCTCATTCTTCGGGAACCAGTCCGGAAGCTGCGAGTGCCAGGTCAGCACGTGGCCGTAAACGGCCAGATTGTTTTCGGTGCCGAAATCCACATATTTGTCCGCAAGGTCCCAGACGAAAACTCCCTTCTGAGGCTGGATTTCCTCACTTTTCAGACAGTTCTCAGGCTCGATGGCATTGAAGTGCGTGAGTATCAGGGAATCCTCTGCGGGAGCCTGATAGCGGATCTGCGCCTCGTTGATGGCGGCGCCGATAAGGAATTTGCCCTCGAGGGCATCCTTCAGAGTCCGGGGCTGCTCGGAAGTGCAGGCCGCCAGAGTCAGAAGCGGTATTAACAGTATTGTTTTATTCATTCTGTTTTCAATATTTATAAACTTTCAGAAGCTGGGCTTCCACTGACCCGTAAGGGATTCTCAGATGGCGCCCCTGATGGTCCTCATCACCGTTCAGACGGCGGTGAGTGTGCATTGAAGAGTCGGTTACTTCATCTATGCTCAGGATTCCTATATGCCCTTTCCCGTCGGCTGGAGTCATCGTGGCGACGCAGGATGTGCCGAGGAAAAGAAGACCCTGCTCATCCAGATCGAGAATAAGGAAAGCCCCTTCGCCCCATTTGTCGGTATGGCTGTGGACAGGGCACCAGGAGACGGTCCCGTCGTGCCTGCAGGTGAAACGCACGCCCTTTACGGTGATTTCAGTCTGCGGGTTTTCAGCGCTCACGATCACGCCATAGGCCTTGCCTTCCGCCTGTTTCCGGGCGATGAGAGGCAGGAACCTGTCCAGAAGCCTATATGCCTGTGCCGTAGGCTGGGGATTGTTGTCGATGGAAAATGGAGAGAATCCTATCGCGGCATGACGGCCCAGAGCATAAAATACTCTCGCCGCATTCTCGCCGCACTGCTGGATTTCCGGGATAAAGAGCTGATTGTCAGGCTTTGCGTATTTGGCTATCCACTCTGTGAACCCGGGGTCATAGATATCAGGAGAAATCAGGTCGATGCTCGGGGCTTCAGTCTTCCAGATATCGGAAAGATGGTCCAGCGGACCGGCTGAGGGATAGTCCCCCGGCTTGCGGCCTCGGGAATTCAGGGCCACATTGACATACATCGGTATGTCATACTCAGCCTTGCCGGCTTCTGCCACAGCATTGGCGTAGCGGGCGTAGTATGTCGCCTGGAACTTCTCCTGATCGTAGATATCATCTCCCTTCCACTTGCCTTTCTTCCAGGCCTTCTGTGCGGCCTTTCCGAACTCGCGTGCTCCGCCCAGCAGACCTATCTCGTTCTCAACCTGAACCATCAGCACGGTTCCGGTCTGTCCGTCAGAGGCTTTCAGATGCTTCATCAGAGCCGCAAACGCCTTGCAGTCAGCCTTTCCGGCCTCGGGACAGAAGGCGGAGATGATTTCCTGAACATCCCCGTCCTCGCCTTGGGCGAGAGTGAAACGGCTTCCGAAGCCCTTCTTCACCCAGGCTGGAACATAGCAGGACATACTGTTCTTCCAGGTTCCGAACCAGAGCAGAATCAGATGCAGTTCGTGCCTCCGGGCGCTCTCCAGAAGATAGTCCACCGAAGAGAAGTCGAACTTACCCTCCTCAGGTTCAATCAGTTCCCAATATACCGGGGCGAGAACGGTGTTCAAAGCGGCATCGCGCATAACCGCCCAGGAATCCCGTCCGTCCATATACTCCGCGCTCGATGCGCTGGAATTGGCGAGTTCCCCTCCGAGCACGATGAAAGGCTCCCCTTTCAGCATCAGTTGGGTGGCATTCTGATTTTTCTGCAGTTTCACAGGCTGCGCCGACAGAGTCAGCGCGCCAAGCGCAAGCGAAGCGATAAAGGCAAGTAATCTCTTCATTAGTTGTATTTTATCCAAATTTACCGGCGTTTCGACAAGCTCAACGACCGCAACGTTTCGACAGGCTCAACGGCTGTCTTAATAAAAGAAGGCGGCTTCGACGAAGCCGCCTTCGCGCAGTTAAAATAGTTATAGTTATTAATTATACCCTATTCTTCCTCCTCCTGATAAGGATAAATGCCAGCAAGCTCGCAGAGATATACATAGAGGGCCTCATAAGCAGGCTTCTTCGTATACTTGTTGCCTGACCAGAGCAGAGGCTGGTTGTCCTCACCCACCCAGGAGTCCTTGTCATTGATGCCCCAGATGGTGATGCCGCCCCTCTGGGCTGCAGGAACGAGCTCAAGGTACTTCTCGAAGATGAACTTGTAGAGCTGAGCCTGGGCCTCGGTATCCGTACACTTGATGTCAAGCTCGGAAATGCGGACCATCTTGCCGGTGGCTGCAAGCTCGGTGAGAGATGCCACAATCTTGTCCTCAAGGCCTTCGGTAGCCATATCCAGATGCATCTGAGTGCCTACACCGGTAACCTGGGCGTTGCCCTTAGCATACTCGCAGAAAGCGGCGCGCTTGGACGGAGAGGTCTCGAGATTGTAATCGTTTATATAGAGGTCAGCTTTCTTGCCGTAGAGGCTGAGAGCGTCCGTAGCATAGGCGAAAGCCATATCAGTGAAGTTCTTGCTTCCTCCGAGATAGTCTCCCCAGATGAAAATGTCATCATCAGCGGTGTTCTCGCCGCTGCGGAAGTTGCCGTTCTCAGTGAACACCTCGTTCATTACATCCCAGGCGTAAACATCGAAATGCTCCACCATTCCGTAAACGAAATTCTTGTAGGCATATCCGAGGGCGTCCGCCGCAAGTTCACCGTCCAGCTTGTTGGTGGTCTCGAACTCTGAGGAAGCGGCCTTGTTAGGAGCGGGACGCTTCCAGCTGAAGTACTTGCCATATCCGCGGGCGGCCTTGAGAGCCTGTGCGGAGGAGGCTACAGGGTAGATCTGGAAGCAGTCGACCGTAATTACATTGGCGGAACCGCCGCCGTAGAAACCGACCTGGATCTCGGTCTGACTGTCACCGGTCGTGTAGTCGTAACTCTGCTGAGCCCAGTCTGTTCCGAGCTTGTCATAGTTGCCGTATGCGGAGCTCTTGTACTCTGTGCTCGCACCGCCGCGGATGTCGATCTGCAGATCCACGTCGGCTGCATCGGCCTTGCCCTGCCAGGCAATGCGGTAGGTCGTGCCAGGCTCTACAGCGTATTTCTTTGAAACGAGCTGAATGTCCCAGGCATTCGCGGCGTGACCGTCAGAATTGTCCATTCTGATGGCCTGCTTGCCGTGGTGAGCGTCAGAAACGACGGTCACATAGTCGGATCCGTTAACCTGCCAGCCTGCTGAAACCATAGCGGCAGCGTCCGCATAGCTCTCGAAATCGCCGTCATCGGCGACTGAAGTCTTTTCGATGCAGCTCTCCACAGGAGTAGGATAGAACTGGACGTCATCGATATGATATGTACCTGCAGCGTATGCGCAGTCCAGAACGATCTGGCACTCGCTTGCGCCGTCAGGAGCCGCAGCGTCGAGATAGAGGAACTGCCATTTGTCTGTGATTCCCGAAATCTGCTTGTAATTGGTCTCCGTATCCCATTTGAGCTCGGCCTGGATGGTGTCGGCTCCGTCAGGAGACTTCACCCACATACCGAAACGGTAGGACTGGCCGGCAACGACTTCCATCTTGTTGTTGAAAGCCACCTGTACGTGCCAGGCGTCACTTCCAGAGTATCCTGTGGCTGAGTTGTCGACCACCAGAGCGTGCAGGGCAGAGTGAACGGCATCCTTGTTGGAGCCGATTTCAGGCTCGTTTCTGGAAACTACGGAAGCATAGTCCGAACCGTTCCAGATTCCGTATGCGCCTTCGGTCTCGAAATCGCCGCCGACAAGGAGGTTGGTCTTGTCTATATAATTGGTGTAGTCACCGTCATAGATGGCCTCGAAAACCTGGAAGTCATCCACATAGTAGCAGACTGCTGCCGTACCGCCGTAGAACGCAACACTGAGGCTCGTCCCGGCATCTACAGTGTAGTCAAGATACTGGCAGGTCCAGTTTGTACCCATCTTGTCATACTGCCCCCAGGCGGAATTCTTGTATGCCTTGGTTTCTCCGTCCTCACGTATATCTATCTGAATGTCAGCCTCTTCATTGGCTATGCCATACCAGGCGATGCGGTAGGTCTTGCCGGCCGTAACATCGAAGGAAGGAGTAACGACCTGGATGTCCCAGACGTTGGCGCAATGACCGTCTGCATTATCCATCTTGAGGCTCAGACTGCCGCTGTTCGCCTTGTCGGCGGAAACGCTGACATAGTCTGCGCCGTTGCACTGTGCCCAGCCGAAGTTGGAAACGAGGTCTGCTCCTGGAGTTCCGGCGCTGTATGATTCGAAATCGATACCGCCGCCGATGGCCTTAGGATTGATGAAATTGCCTCCTGTAGCCTCTTCTTCCTCTATTACAGTCTCTATAACACGGATGTTATCGATGATGACACCTTTGGAAGCCGTAATCTGATAGGAGAAATCTCCGATGGATTTAGTCTTGAGAGCTACGGAATACTTGTTCCAGCTCTGGTCGACGGCAGTCTTTACGGTCTGCCTGTCACCGGAAGTAAGGGTAAGCGATGCGCCTTCTGCAGTAGCCTTTGCCCAGAATGATACCATATATGCGGTACCTTCAGCGATGTCGGCCTTGAAAGAGAGCGTAGCATCATCGGAAGTTGCCTTAGCGGAATAATCTCCGGCGAATACATCAATATAAGAATCGGTAACCTCGAAACCCGACGCCTTGTAGCCGTCAAGTTTTCCGGTTTCAAAGTTCCAGTCATTCTGGAATGCAGAAGACTCGTTGGAAGCCGAAGCCTTGTCCACAAGTCCCTGAAGATAAGTGACATTCTGCTGCTGATGCCAGCCGAGAACGTGGCCGAACAGTTCGGTGTCGGCCGCTTTTGCCCATTCCACCATCTCGTCGGCCGTGTCGAACTTGAGCTTGCCGTTGGCGGCGACTATGGCATCGTGTTTCATTTCGTTTCCGAAAGTAACCGTATTGAATTCCCGCTTCAATATGCCGGCGATGGAATCATTCTGGAAGTATTCGCTGTGAGTGAACGCAGCGCCAAGTTTAATGCCCTGCTTTTCGGCAAGTTCAGCAAGGCCGGCTTTCGTGAAATCCACATCGGGGAGCGGCGGATTCGGGTTGACTACATCGGTAGGCTTCTCGAATTCTTCGTAGATTTCCCC
>CAVCRS010000019.1:0-4054 GCA_963604635.1 Faecalibacillus sp. | reverse complement strand
CGCTGAACTCCGTGCTGCGGGCCTGGCTCCAGGTCAGATAGGAATCGAAATTCTCAGGATACCAGCTTCCGTCACTCTGCATTGTGTATGTGACAGCCGGTTCGGTCCCCGCTGCTATGGCTATGCGGTCGCCCGCTTCGAAGATATTTTTCCCGTCCAGGGCGAAGATGTCGCTTCGCGTCTGAGATTCTCCCACTTTCATCTCATTCGCTTCAATGTCGAAATGCACGGCATCGGAATTTTTGCGGAATGATGAGAAGATGTCATCATCGTGATTGCACGCCGTGAGGCCGAGCGCCACCGCCGCCATCACGGTCATTTTGTTAACAGTCTTCATTTTTCGTTTCATTGTCTATTCGGGCGGCAAATTTAGTGATTCCTGAAAATAACCGCCAACGTTTGTCTGTCTTTTTGGTTCAAGTGCCGTATAAAAAGTTTAAATATTTGCATTTTAACGATTTGTGCGTAAAATAGAATTAGAATCCGACAAAATTGTGCTTATCTTTGCCGACTGTATAGTACAAGAATATTTGTTAAAGCTATGAAGAAAACGACTGATTTTCTCAAGACGGCGGTATGCCCGCTTCTGATTCTCATTCTGGCGAGCGGAGTTCTCGCTTCCTGCAAAAAGGAGAAACAGGATGAGATTCCACTTCCTGAAGAGTACGAGGAGAACACTCCTCTCCCGACTGCCGACCAGATCGAAAAGACTTACAGCGGCAAGACGGCGGTTATCGGAACCAACCGCTCCGCGTTCAATGTGTCGGTGGTGAACCGTATGAAAAATGTCACAACCTCGATTTCATCAGACGTAAAGGCTGTAGTATTCACGGCATCCTCCACGGTTAACTTTACGGAAGACGAAACCGCAGCTCTGCTCAAGGCTTATGTAAACGGTGCGAATTTCGTTTTCATCAATCCCGTATTCCCTGATTTCGAGGCTTATAAAAGCACATTCAACTCCGCTGTGGAATCTCTTCTGGCGGAGGACATCAGTTTCGACCTGACTGTCGCAGAGACATTCTATGGCAAACTGTGCGAAATGAAGGAACTCTATACCGACAAGCCTTACGGCCCTATGGAGGCTGCGGCTTTCCGCTACAATTCCTCTTACATAGTTCCAAGCCTGGTGGCTCAGGCCGACCTTTCCGATGTCAGCACCAGCGGATATTATTCCAAAGATGACGAGACAGATGAAGCGAACTGTGCGTCGGAAGACTATGAGCCTACCGCTTATGATTATGGCAAGGCTGCGGACATACTCGTGGAATGGATGGCGGAAGACGACGATCCGGGCTTCAACAGTTCTGAAGCCGACTCCATCGAGAAATATATGTCGGGCAAGCGCACCGTCATCCAGCACAAGGTGGGACCGAGCCGCGCCCTGGGCCGCACCCTGTCCTACGAGATGGTCTATACGGTTTACAGCGCCTATGATTTCGACAAGAATACAGACTACTACTTCATAAGGCTCGAGCCTAAATTCTACTGCTCGTCCCTCGGATGTCAGAGCGGAGATGACAGCTGGGTCAGCGCGAACAAGGTGGTGGTCTTCGATGACGGCTACACGTCAGGGAAATTCTGGTCCTGGTACACCGACCTGTGGTATGGTCCGTATATGAGCAAGTTCGACTACACCGCCAAGTTAGTGGACGGGGACGGCAATGCCGTAAGCGGGGTCATCCTTCATCAGGCCAATCCTCATACTGATGTCAGCGGAACGAGCAGCGTCTCCACCGGTATGAGCTGGAATCTCTCCGGCAACGTCGGTTTCAATATGAGCGGCCCTCTGGGCGGCGTCACCGGAGGTTTCGCTTTCTCGGAGTCCCACAGCTACAGCCAGAACAGCCTCAAGGTTTACCTCGATGACCGTAACAATACCCCTAACTGGCGGATTGAAGGCATAGTACCGCAGTGCCACACAGGTTTCTTCAGCTTCTACCACGATGAGGTCGCCACATTCCAGAAGAGCAACTGGCAGACTGAGTTCACCTGGATCATTTCCGTACCTGATCCTCAGCCGGGGATGCCATTCTATATTTCAGCGACCGACCTGACCGAGATTACGGAATTGAACTACAACAGGTTCGACATCGAACTGAGGGTTCATCCTACGCAGTCAGCAAAGATCGGGCTCCCGGAGCCTAACCGCAGCAAGGAGAATTACACTATGTCCTGCTCCGACCAGGCCGTGCAGAATGTCATCAAGGACCAGTTCGGACAGACCTGGCAGAACGAGTTCACCTACTACGCCCTGAACAAGGAGCAGTCCGACCTGGGCGCAAAGGCAATGTTCGAGAAGGTCAAAGTCGCCATCAAGGGCTATGGTTCAGTGCTGAAAGACAAGGGCTACACCGGCACTTATACCTTCGCGCTCAAAGAGTTAGACGGTACCCCGATGGATAGCTTCACCATCGGAAACGGCGAAGTGAAATAATCCGCAGATGAATTGCTATAGAATTGGCCGGCTGCCGAGCCGGCCAATTTCGTTTCAATATTGGCCGCAGGCCGCTCAGAGAGTCTTAATCACGCGCGCGGGGTTGCCGACTGCGACGGAGTGCGGCGGAATGTCCTTCGTGACCACGCTCCCCGCGCCGACCGTGCAGCCGTCGCCGATGCTCACGCCCGGCAGAATCGTGACGCTTCCGCCTATCCAGCAGTCGTTTCCGATGCTTACGGGTTTCGCCCACTCGCGCCCGGAGTTGCGCTCCTGCGGGTCCGTGCTGTGGCAGGCGGTGTAGATGCTCACGTTCGGGCCCACGAAGCAGTTGTTTCCGAAAGTGACGCGTGCCTCATCGAGAACCGTGAGGCCGAAGTTCGAGAAAAAGTTCGCTCCGAGGTGGATCTGAGCGCCGTAGTCGCAGTAGAACGGCTGCACTACCGTAGTTCCTTCATCGCACTTTCCGAGTATTTCGCGGAGTTTCCTGTACCGGTCTCCGACCGATGTGGGCCTGATCGCGTTGTATTCCCAGCAGAGGTCCGCGACCTTGTTTCTCGCTTCCACCAGCTCGGGCGCGGCGGCATCGTACACCTGCCCGGCGAGCATTTTTTCGTATTCTGTCATAATTGTGAATCTTTTCGGACTTCGTCCAATATGCCTTCAATCTGCAGCAGGGTGCACTTGGCCGCAAGGCCGCCTGCGAATCCGGTCAGCGAGCGGTCGCTGCCGATGACGCGGTGGCAGGGGATGAGGATGGCGATGCCGTTCGCTCCGATGGCCTGGGCCACGGCACGGACGCCGCGGACATTGCCTACTTTACGGGCTATCTCGAGATAGGTTCTCGTCTCGCCGTAGGGGATTTCCTGCAGCGCTTTCCAGACAGACATCTGGAAGGGCGTGCCGACGGGATGCAGAGGAATGTCAAAGGATGTGCGACTGCCGGCGAAATACTCGTCAAGCTGCGTTTTCGCCCATTCCAGGACAGGGGAGGATTGCTCCCTGAATTCCGCCCCGAGAATCCTTTTGATTCTACGTTTGTTGCGCTCAGCGCAGGGATGCGCTTTCCAGTCGCAGAGACAAAACTCGTCTCCGACGGAGGCAAGCACAAGTTCCCCGCAAGGGGAAGGGTGGTATTGGACGTTTACGGCCGTCATAATTCATCTTCCGCGTAGAGGAACGGCAGAAGCGGGGTGGGGTAGTCGAAGTAGTCATCTGCAGCGAAGAAGCGGGCGAGCTCTGTCTGAGCGTTTTGCGGGCTGTCCGAGGCGTGGATGACGTTCTCCTGATGGCTCATGCAGTAGTCGCCGCGCACGGTGCCGGGCCGGGCCTTCTTGCCGTCGGTGCTGCCGGTCATTTCGCGGACCACGGCGACAGCGTCGATGCCTTCGAGGCAGACGAGGATGACCGGAGCGGCCGTCATCGAAGCTTCAATGATGTGATAGAAAGGCTTTTGCGTCAGATGAGAGTAGTGCTCGGCGCACTTCTCTCTGGTGAAGCGGTACATCTTGAGAGCGACGATTTTGAGGCCCTTGCGCTCGAAGCGGGTGAGTATTTCGCCGGCGAGACCCCTCTGCAGGGCGCACGGCTTGATGATGACGAGTGTTCTTTCCATTT
>CAVCRS010000018.1:0-57586 GCA_963604635.1 Faecalibacillus sp. | reverse complement strand
CAACGATAGCCTGTACGGTTGTCTTTTCAACTCCAGTCGCTTTTGCAACTTCGTTTACGATTTCTGCCTTTGTCATAATAATATAATGTTAATATCAATTTAGTTCCAGTCGGAATTGGAGTGCAAAAATAGAGTTATTTTTCTAATAATCAAAATCATAGTTTTATTTTTTTTGTCTTTCCCGCGAAAATGCCCCTCACGCTTTCCAGTGGCACGGAGATTGACTATATTTGCAAACGCTTATAAAGTCCGCTCTACGGCTGACAAGTTGTCAGCCGCACGGGGACTCGGCTACATATATATTATGATAAAAGATTTAATTCACGACGACTTACTCGCTCCAAGAGGCGCTGAGGTCAACATCATACCCGTTCTCCAGGGAGAGGGGCCGATCAAGCTCAACGAATCTGAACTTCCTGACAAGCTTCCCATACTGACACTGCGCAACGCCGTGATTTTCCCGGGCATAGTGTTCCCGATCACCATCGGCCGCGAGAAGTCCGTGCGCATAATCCAGGACGCGGAGAAGAACAATCTCTGCATCGGCGCCGTGCCTCAGATGGACGTGAACGTGGAGGACCCGAAAGAGGAGGACCTGAGCCGCTTCGGCACCGTGGTCAAGGTGATCAAGGTGCTCGAAATGCCTGACAACACCATCACCGCCATCCTCCAGGGTTTCCGCCGCTTCCACCTCGACCGGGTCATCGCATACGAACCTTATATAACGGCCAGCGTCCACTATCTCAGTGACGTGGTCAGCAAGCAGGACGTCACGAACACCCGTCTCGTGATGGATTCCATAAAGGAGAAGGCCGCCACGATCCTGCGGATGTCCTCCGCCGGCTCGAAGGAGGCCGTCTCGGCCCTTCGCGGCATAGACAGCCTCGAATTCCTCGTGAACTTCGTCGCCACCACCACCGACGTCGACAAGTTCACCGACAAGGCGGACCTGCTGCAGTACGATGACATCAATGTCCGCGCGATGAAGCTGCTCTCCGTCCTCGAGACCGAGTTGCAGTTCATCCGCATCCGCCAGGAGATAAACCAGAAGGTAAAGGGCGAAATCGACCAGCAGCAGCGCGAGTATTTCCTTAACAATCAGCTCCGTACCATTCAGGAGGAGCTCGGTATGGACGAGTCCGGGGACTTCGACCGCCTGCGCAAGGCGGCCGACTCCAAGAAGTGGTCTCAGGAAGTGCGCGCCATCTTCGACAAGGAGCTCGCCAAGCTCGAGAAGTATAACCCGAGCAGCCCCGACTACAGCATACAGTTCAACTATCTCCAGTTTATGGTCGATCTGCCGTGGGGCGAGATGTCGAAGGACAATCTCGACCTCAAGCACGCCCAGAAGGTGCTCGACCACGACCATTACGGTCTGGACAGCGTCAAGGACAGAATCATAGAGTACCTCGCCGTGCTCAAGCTGAAGGGGAATATGAAGTCGCCGATTCTCTGCCTGTACGGCCCTCCGGGAGTGGGCAAGACGAGCCTCGGCAAGTCCATCGCGAAGGCCCTCGGACGCAAGTACGTGAGAATCGCGCTCGGCGGAATGCACGACGAGGCGGAAATCCGCGGCCACCGCAAGACCTACATAGGGGCACTTCCGGGACGTATCCTGAACGGCATCTGCCGTGCAGGAACGTCCAATCCTGTAATCGTCCTCGACGAGATAGACAAGATCAGCGCCGAGTTCAAGGGCGATCCGTCTTCCGCTCTTCTCGAAGCGCTTGACCCTGAGCAGAATGCGGCCTTCCACGACAATTATCTGGATGTGGATTATGACCTCAGCAACGTTCTGTTCATCACCACCGCGAACAGCACTTCCCCGATCCAGTCGGCCCTGCTCGACAGAATGGAGCTGATAAACGTGACCGGCTACCTTGCGGAGGAGAAGATCGAAATCGCCCGCCAGTTCCTCGTTCCGAAGCAGCTCGAGGAGCACGGCATCGGCAAGAAGGACCTTAAGATAGACAAGGCCTGCATAGAGACCATCATCGACAAATACACCCACGAGTCCGGAGTCCGCGGCCTGGAGAAGCAGATAGCCAAGATAGCCCGCGTGACCGCGAAGAAAATCGCTCTGGGCGAGGAGTGGCCGTCCGTCATAAAGAAGGAGAACCTGAAGGAATATCTCGGTCTTCCGACCAATTATCACGATTCCCAGAAGGGCAATGAGGCCCCGGGAGTGGTCACAGGTCTGGCCTGGACGTCTATGGGCGGCGAGATTCTCTTTGTGGAGAGCTCGGTCAGCGGCGGCAAGGGAGTCCTTACGATGACCGGAAACCTGGGCGACGTGATGAAGGAGTCCGCCACCATCGCCTTCCAGTACATCAAGGCTCATCCCCAGCTCGCCGGAATGACTTCCGAGGAGTTCAATTCCAAGGATATACACGTCCACGTTCCGGAAGGAGCCGTGCCTAAGGACGGTCCTTCGGCCGGTATCACTATGGTCAGCTCGATGGTTTCCGCCCTGCGCGGAAAGGCCGTGAAGAGCGGCATCGCGATGACGGGCGAAATGACCTTGCGCGGAAGGGTGCTGCCTGTGGGCGGCATCAAGGAGAAGATTCTGGCCGCGAAACGCGCCGGAGTGCATACCATAGTCATCTGCGAGGACAACCGCCGCGATATCGAGGACATAAAGGACGTCTATGTCAAGGGCTTGACTTTCCATTACGTCAAGACCATCGATGACGTGATTTCATTCATTTTCGCGTAGTCTATGGACGTAAGGATGGAAGCGGGCTGGAAGGCAGCCCTGAAGGATGAGTTCGACAAGCCCTATTTTCAGACGCTTGCCGCACGGCTTCACGGAGAAAAGCGTGACGGCTGCACCATCTATCCTCCTGGAGGGCTGATATTCAGGGCTTTCGAGCTTACGCCATTGGACGAAGTCCGCGTGGTCATACTCGGGCAGGATCCGTATCACGGGGCCGGGCAGGCGATGGGACTCTCGTTTTCCGTGCCTGACGGTGTCCCGGCGCCGCCTTCGCTGAAGAATATTTTCCGGGAGGTTGAAACGGACCTCGGCATCACGATGAGCGGACGCACGAACCTCGAGCCCTGGGCGCGACAGGGCGTGCTGCTTCTGAACGCGGTGCTTACTGTCCGCGCAGGACAGGCCGCCTCGCACAGCACTTACGGCTGGATGGAGTTCACGGATGCCGTAATACGCTGTATAAACGGACATTGCTCGGGAGTGGTCTTTCTGCTCTGGGGCAATTTCGCGCGCTCGAAGCGGGATCTCATCGACACTTCCAAGCACTACGTTCTGGAGGCTGCGCATCCCTCGCCCCTCGCCCGCGGCGCATTTTTCGGCTGCAGGCATTTCTCGCAGACGAACGCCATTCTCGCTTCTCAGGGTAAAACGTCTGTAAACTGGCAGTTATAGAATTTTTTATGAGCAGGAAAGCATTGTTTCCGGGGTCTTTCGACCCGTTTACCGCAGGACATCTCAATATTCTCAAAAGAGCGCTCACGATGTTCGACGAGGTGGTCGTGGCCATCGGTATCAATCAGGACAAGCGCGGCTTCTTCGATATGGAGCAGCGCATCGATATCATCCGTCAGACTGTCTCCGGGCTGGAGGGCGTGAGCATCATCCATTATGACTGCCTCACTGTGGATATCTGCAGGCAGCTGGGAATCAATCACATAGTCCGCGGCGTGCGCAATATGCTCGATTTCGAGAACGAAAGGGCCATCGCCGATGCGAACCGCCGTCTCGCCCCTCAGATCGAGACCATCATCATCCCGACCGCCCAGGAGTTCGCGCACATCTCGTCTTCCGCAGTCCGCGACATCCTGCAGCATCACGGTGATACCTCGCTCTTTATTCCCGAAGGCGTGAAACTGCCTCAGATATAATATGTTCCGCAAGGTCCTCGCTCCGCTTGTGATTCTCTTCGCAGCTGCAATTCTTTGCGCAGCCGCGCGGGTGCCTGCCGGCCTTGCGGCCAATGCTGTTCCAGGCCTTACGGCCAATGCTGGCCTTTCCATTCCCGCTGACAGCACCTCTTCGTCTGCCCAGAGACCTGATAGTGCGGCGCTTGCGGCATTGGACGCGAAACTGTCCGAATATCTGGAAGTGCTGACTCCGCAGGTGGAGCGGGTCAAGGAGGGTGAGTGCGACTTTCTAATCGAATCCACTGAGGATTCGCTTCTGCGCCAGAGGATTGCGCTGAAGATTTATGACTATTACATCACTTCTCACGTGATGGGCGACGAGGCGGTGGCAATCCACGTCTTCGACAAGTGGTTCGCTGATGGTAAAGTGCAGATGCTTAGCGATATAGACCTTATGAACGCCCGGATTTTCGCCGACTTCAACCGCAGTTCCCTTCTGGGCTGCACGGCTCCGCGCCTTTCGCTTCTGAATATGGGAGGCGGGATCGGGCAGGCTCCTGCCGAGGGCCGCATTTCCGTGCTGTTTTTCTATGACACGGGCTGCACGAAATGCAAGGTGGAGACCATTCTGATGAAGCAGCTGCTGCAGTCGGGAAAATATTCTTTCGATTTCTTCGCCATTTATACCGGAGCTTCGCGTCCGGAATGGGAAACATTTATCGAGAAGAATTATTCCTTTGAAACTCCGGGAGTTACTGTCCATCATCTCTGGGATCCTGACCTTAACAGTGATTATCACCGGCTTTACGGGGTGCTTCAGACTCCGCGCATCTTTATGGTCGCTCCTGACGGGGAGATCATCGGCCGCGGGCTGGATACCGAGGCGACCATAAAGCTTCTGCCGTATGCCTCCGCGCTTCAGGAGCTTTATGACCGCTGTCCGGTAGGGGAGAGGCTTCCCGACGTGAGCGTTTCCGCACGCCTTCTGACAGGGAAAAAGTCCGTGGACCGCATCCAGTCCCTCCGAAAATTCAAGGGGGCTCCGGGCTATGCCGTATTTTACAGCCGCACCTGCACCCGCTGCCAGGCTCAGTTGGCCAGAGTCGATTCGGTATTGGCCGCAGGCCGCAGGACTAAGGTTCTGCTGGTGGATATGGACCGGCTGCAGCGCGAGTTCCCCGAGATGGCGCAGGAGTGCCTCGACAGCTTCGACCTCACGGTCTTTCCGAAGATCATCTGCGTGGACCGCCGCGGTCGCGTGCTCTCCCGCTCCGACTCCTTCTGACTCCTTGTTCGCGCAACCGCAGCAGGCTCTGAGCAAGCAATCATTTTTCCGGCCGCTCCGCGTCCAATGCTTGCTCAGAGTCTGCTGCGGCTGCTGCGACGGACTGTCTCGAAGCTCCTAATGGGCCCAGGGGGTCCGGGGGATACGTCCCCCGGTGGATAGACAGCTGTGACCGCGCACAGCGCGGTCCGGGGGATACGTCCCCCGGTGGATAGACAGCTGTGACGCGCACAGCGCGGTCCGGGGGATACGTCCCCCGGTTAATGGTTAAGAGAGGGTCGCTTCACAGCAACCCTCTCTCTTATTTCCCCTTGCCATCTTGGGGTAGGAGGGGAAAACGAACGAAACTAAGTTCAAGTTATGAAAAATGTACAGTATTCAATGAGTACAAGTCAGTTATCGCATTATGAAGCATAGTGTGTGTCATAATTTTTCAGAAAAAGCTTTTCACGGTATTTTTCTCGGAAAACAGTGAACGTTTCATTTGGTGCATTATAAGTGTAAGGATAAAAACCAGTGATGCGCACCGGCGCGCATCACTGGTATGCGCTGTCAATTATTTGCTGCTGTATTCCAGGTTGACATTGAGAGTGGTGCCATCCTCAAGTGCATCAATGGCATCAAGAATCAGCTCGCGTGTCTTGCTGTCTGAATTCAGGAGAATGAGTTTCTTCAGATTCTTGCAGCCCTGAAGCATATTCGTTATAGTGCTGCCGTTGGTAATCTTCCAACCGGAGAGGTTCAGAGTCTCGAGATTTTTGCAGCCCTGGAACATACTTGTCAGATTTACCTTGGTGCCGACAGTCCAGCCGGAGAGATCCACGCTCTTGAGGGCGGTGCATCCCATAAACATAGCGCTGAGGTCTGCATTCGCACCGGCCGTCCATCCCTTGAGTGTCGCCTCTGTGAGTGCAGTGCAGTCCTGGAACATCGCTTTGAAATCCTCATTGCCCCTGATGTTTCCGGAGAGCGTTACGGTCTTGAGTGAATCACACTCCAGAAACATTGCGTCGGTTTTCTTGACTGTAAGTGAAGACGCTGCAGGAAGCGTGCAGTTCACCTTTTTGATGCCTGTATTCCTGAACATTCCGTGGCAGGTTTTGACGGTGCCGGTCGGCAGTTTCCAGTCCGTGATGTCCACAACCTCCAGTTTAGGACAGTAGGCGAACATCCCCTGGAAGGTGGTGACGTTTCTTACATCCCAGCCGCGGAGGTCCAGTTTCTTCAGATTCGTACAGCTGATGAACATATTCAACACATCGGTAAGAGAGCGGGTGTCGAAGCACCTCAGATCCAGAGTGTCGAGAGCGGTGCAGTTGGCGAACATACTGGCCATATTGGTAACTCCCCCGGTGTTCAGATTATTCATCCCGACCTTCTTGAGGTTCTTGCAGTTCGAGAACATGGATGCGAAGGACTTTACATTGTCCGTTTTCAGGCCATAGCCGAAATCCACTGACTGGAGATTTGTACAGTTGTAGAATGCCAGCTCTCCCGTTTCCAGCTGTACACCGTGCACGTTGTACATTTTGCCTTTCTCTCCGACATAACCGAAGTCCAGAGTCTTTATTTTCTCATTAGGCTTCGAAGAATTCTCCGCGAATTGGAGGCTCAGAGCGGTAGTCCTGCTGTCCACGTCCACGAAGTTGCATCCCAGATGGGCTATCGTACTGTAGCCGTAGCTTCCGTTGTTGAGCTTGAATGTGTAAGGATTGAATACGCTGTCGGATGAGGTGTAGTTCATGAAATAATGCTCCGAATTCAGATAGATGTATTCAGACGCGACATCGAAATACTCATTGGCATTGTCCTTTACGGATACGCTCAGAGCCACTCTGCGGTAATCATAGTGACTGGACTTCGTGTTGTTGTAGAAGACATCCGAAGCCTTGAATCTCACATAGAGGACATCACCTATGACTACGAAATTGTTCACGGTGACATTGTCGAACAGTTGGGTGCTGTAACCGCCGTTATAAGTATAGTAGGCGACCTTCTTTGCTGAAATCTGCTTCAGGTCAGTGATTTTGGCCGCATTTTTCGCAGGTCTGACCTGGAATGCGAGAGTGAAATAGCCGTAGTCATTGTAATCCACCATACCGGACATATACTCTCCGTCTTCCGTGCCGGGAATATAGCTTATCGACTGTATGCGGTCGGAGATGAAAGCGTTGACCTTTTGCGTGAGATTGTCCAGCTTTGTCTCGAGTGCATCGACATCTGTCTCGAGAGTCCCGACTCTTCTTTCCAGAGCGGTGATGTTTGTATTAATGGTGGAAATCTGGCTCTGAAGTGCGGTGTTCAACGCATCGACCTTCTCAGTGATCGCCTTGTCCACAGTGCCGTCCTTTTCTACGGACTTGTTGATGGCTTCGGTGATGGCAGCCTTGTAAGCCGCGGTAATGTCATCTATCGCCTTGTTCAGGTCTGTTTTCAGCTGGGAAATGTCGCCCGCATTGGCCTTTATGGCCTCCTCGTTTGCCTTTATGAGCTCCACGATGGTCTTTTGGAGGTCCTCCGTGTCACCGAGCGCATTCTGCAGGGCGGTGATGTAGCTGAGCTGTGTTGCAAGCTGGGCGCTGAGTTTCTTGTCGAGATTGTCAATCAGCGTCGCGGTCTCGGATTTCGTGTAGTATGAGGTCAGAGTGCTGCTCACCCAGTCTTTCAGACTGTCCTCAAGCTCCTTGATGGAGGATGCGATTTCGGCTTCATAGGCTGCGGTGATCTCATCTTTCGCCGTCTTTATGGCAGCCTTGTACGCTTCGGTTATCGCTGCGGCGGATTCGGAGATCTTTCCCTCAAGTGAACTGACCGCATTCTGGATGGCGGTGTCATACTTCTCGGTGAGGCGCTTCTCCATATCGGTGAGCGAAGTCTGCAGAGCCGTTATGCTGCCCCTGATGGCGGAAATGTCATCCTGAATGGCCTGCTGCTGCGCCAGGGTGGCGAAAGTCTTGGTCGCCCAGTCCTTGGTGCCTGTCAGCTCCTCGCTGACAAAAGCCTTGAGGGAGTCGATTCTCGCCTCGATGCCCGCGTCTTTGGTCTGGAGGGCCGTCAGAGCGTCGTTCATCTGCTCGAATTTGCTTCCGGCCTCGGCCTGAAGGGCTGCGAGCTGAGCCTCGATCTCCGCCTTGGCGGCATTCAGAGACTCAAGCATCTCCTGCTTGTCTGCACTCTGGGAGGCCTCGATATTGGCCCGAAGTGCCTCGATGGAGGCTTCTATTTCGGTCTTGAGCGTGCCGAGCTTGTCCTCGTTCTCGATGACCGCGTCCCTGTAGGCTTCGATGGTTTTCTGCATCGAAGCGATCAGGGTTTTGAGCTCCGTGTCCGCATTCTCCAGCAGCGGCAGGGAGGAGTTGATCGAAGCGATCTGCTGGGTGATGTTCGCAATCCGGGTCTTCTCCAGACTGTCGATTCGGTCATTCAGGCTGTCAATGTCCACCTGGTAGTCCGTGCAGGCTACTGCTGTGAAGCATAGCACCGCGATGAAAGTTTTAAAAACTCGTTTCATTCGTAATGGGGATGTGCAGTCCGGCACATCGGCGGTTTTAATTAATATTGATGTATGATTGTAGGTTGATAGAATTTTTTTCGGTACAGCGGCAGTCTATCGCATCAGACAGGAGTATCTGTCGGTATTCTTCAGGGCGATTGCGGTGCCCCTTGCGACTGCGTGAATTGGGTCTTCTGCAATGTGGAACGGGATGTTTACCTTTCTGGAGAGGCGGGTGGCAAGTCCGCGGAGGAGCGCTCCGCCGCCGGAGAGGTATATGCAGTTCTTGACTATGTCGGTGTAAAGTTCCGGCGGGGTGCGCTCCAGGACGTGCAGGATGGAATTTTCTATCTTGTTCACCGATTTGTCCAGGGAATGCGCTATCTCCTGACTGCTCACCTTGATTTCCATAGGATGTCCGGTCATTATGTTCAGTCCGGTTACGGACATCGGCTCCGGCGCATCTTCCAGATCGGTAATCACCGACCCTACGTTGAGTTTTATCTGTTCGGCAGTCAGGTCGCCGACCTTGAGATGATGCTGCTCGCGCATATACTGCTGGATATCAGCGTTGAATACATCTCCTGCGACGCGTATGCTGTCGTAAACCACAAGGCCGCCCAGGGAAATGACCGCGATTTCGGTGGTCCCTCCGCCGATGTCTATGACCATATTCCCCCGGTGCGACTCTATGTCCAGGCCGATTCCAAGAGCCGCCGCCATAGGTTCATAAATAAGGAATATGTCCCGTCCCCCGATGTGCTCCGAAGAGTCACGCACGGCGCGGATCTCCACCTCGGTGCTTCCGGAAGGGATTCCGAAGACGATCTTGAGGTTCGGAGAGAAGATTCTCTTCTTCCGGCTGTTCACCTTGTTTATGAAACCGCTGATCATCATTTCAGCTGCATTGAAATTGGCTATAACTCCGCCTTTGAGGGGCTTGACGGTCTTTATGCTGCAGTTTTCACGGCCGTGCATAAGCTTCGCCTGATGCCCGATGGCGATACATTTTCCTGAATCATTATCCAAAGCAACAATACTCGGTTCGTCCAGGACTATCTGATCGTTCTGATAGATGATGGTGTTGGCTGTGCCAAGATCCATCGCCAGAGCCTGATTGAAATAATTGAATGCCATAATCGTATGATTTATAATTATCCTGGACTGACCCGTTCTACTTCAGGGACCTGTACAGTCTCTTTGCTGCCCAGATGGCGTCCTCGCGGGTCTTGAATTCGCCCATCGCGGAAGCATCCGTGATCTCGCCCGTGGAGGCGTTGAAATGTCTGACCGTGTAGAAGCGCTTTGAAGACAGCGGGTTGTAGTCACGGTCGTAGGCCGGACGGAAATATCCGTCCCTCTCGGAGGTCACGAAGAAACCTCCGTCCAGAAGCCGGCTCTCGATGCGGGTGCCGAAGTGGGCGAGGATTTCCGGATCGAAGAAATGATATCCCGCCTCGATGTTGGCGACGCGGACGCGGAGCAGGGTGCTCGCACGGCGGTCGGCACGGGCCTGCGCGTCGCGTTTGAGTTCCTTGGACTCGAAAGCCTTCTCGTAAGATGCGATACGGCTGTTCATTGTGGCGCAGAATACTGCGTCTGACAGCTGCCCGAGGCCGGTGCTGCCGCCCACGGAAAGGGATGCCACATTTTCTGAAGCCTGAAGAGGCTGCATTTTGGTAGGGTTCGAATAGCTTGACTTAGTTTTCATATCGATTTATTTTATTGGTTTTTCTTTTTGCCATACTTTTGGAATTCCATAATCAAGTACAGGTGTAAAAATGGACTGATATTATTTTTCATTCTCCCAATCTCCGACCGAAGGATCCCAGAAAACTTCATCCAGACCGATGCTGACATTGATCGTATAGAGCTTTCCGTTGCGCAGTCCGCTTCCTGAAATGAGCTTCCCCAGAGGAATGTCTTCAGTGACTTCCTCGACTATGCCGGAATACAGATCGTGGATGGTGTAGGTTACCTGCAGATACTCCACTCCGTCGGTAAACGTCTGTGGGATATACATCTCGCGCTCTCCCGGAAGGGCAGTCTGCACTGATGTTATTCTCTGAGGTTGAGAAGAATAGTCTCCATAGACAGCGTCTTCCGTTTCGCTCACCGTCCACCGGTGGATCTCGCTCCAGGTTCCGTCTTCGCAGCTGCTCTGCTGGTAGTCGGCTTCCTTCGCGACATTCTTCATCAGGATGGAAGTGATATGGAATTCCTTGCTGCCGGTGTAGTCCGCACTTGTGCGTGCGTTCACTCTGATGCGGGACAGCTGATGCTCGAAGCGGGTGGTTACCGCGCTGGATCTCAGACTGTTGCTCTTGCGGGAAAGGTTCTGCGCCGCGGCTGCGACCATAAAGTCGAGGTCGCTGTCGAGAGAGATGTCGAAATCCGACAGGCAGACACCCCTGAGGGGGTCAATGCTCACGCGGGCGGAGGACTGCGGATGGAAGTCGAGGTCGTCCCTGTTCAGCGTCCAGCAGTAGAATGTGAGTTTTCCGTCGGCCTCCGGCCAATGGTAGCTCTCTTCAGTCCTCCAGGCATCTTCGTCCCAGCTGACTGTGTTCTGAGGGATATACTCCTCGCTTTCTGCTGCGGAGGTAACCCACTGGGAATCAGATGTATGATAGTAAGCGTTGGTTTCAAAAACGCTTGTGCTTCCGAATGTTGAGGCGGTCGTCTTCGTTACGGGGGCCACCTGGAACGTTATTTCAGAATCGTAAGAATTGTCATAATCTATATGAAGCAACTCATCCTTGGCGCAGCCTGTAAAAGCTACAGAAGCTGCCAGGACAGGTATTATCGTTTTCACTTGAACTGATGCGAAAATCCGTCGCATCTTCGGCTGTAAAATCACTGACCCTTGGGCCTGGAAAATTCCGGCCCGCAGAAGCGTTCAGATACAATTTGCCTTTGGTAAATCTGAAAGCTTCCAGAGGTCTGCCCCGATGGCAGACAGTGAGGGTAAGCTAAGTGATTTCTACTGCATAAGAACAAATGGCCTATCTATATACTTAGCAGTGGCTGAAATCCTACGGCAAACGGGAGATGGGGTAACTTACCGCAATCTCAACGCGGTCAAGGCTGATTCTCAATATGATATAAGAAGCAGCGCTGCCGGCAGGACGATCGCAAAGCCTTATGAATTCTATGCTTCGGGTATGGGTACGCCGAAGTGTTTGCGCAGGGTTTTAAGGCTTCGCAATCAGTATATGGTTCATAGTCTTATGGAGCCTATCGTGAACAGACGGTTCACGGACGCTCTGATGCCTGATGTGTGTCTGGACAGTCGTAGCAGATAGTCATCCAGAGTGTTGCTGTTTAAGGAAATTCCGTTTTTGATTACGGAGAATGTGGAAGGGGCGCCGGTCTGGATTTTTTTGTAGGTATAGTTCACCGTGTTTACGGCTGTCTCGACCCTTGAGGAAGAAGTTGAGGAAACTGTGCGGACTCTCAGAAGGAAATCGCAACTGCAGTCGGCGTTCGCCTCGATGCCCCGGCGTCCCGATGTCCTGTCGTCACATAGGCTCTGACACTCATAAGTGTCGTTCTGCGGCTCATCAGCCACAGAAACGGATCCGAAAAATAGCGGAAACGCTACGAGAAATATGTTTAACAAACCTAACATCTGCTGCAAAGGTAGAATTAAAAATCAATATTCCAAATCTTTTTTGCATTTTTTTGCAAATTTTTACGCAAAGTCTAAAATTGATGTTGTATTATTTTGCGCACGCTAATTTTATGGCTCGTTTTTGGCAAGTTTTGCTATATTTGTGGTGTAATCGTACCACTTTTAGAGATTACGGTATTATGAACGGACTTGAAGACTTATTTCCCCACTATGATCAGGCGGGACTGCAGCTGATCGGCAAGGCTGCGGACATCGCGCAGACCGCACTCTCCGGCGATGTCCGCGGAAACGGAGTCCCGTTCTTCGAGCACCCGTTGGGCGTAGCCCGGATTGTCAGTGACGAGGTCGGACTGCCCGCCGAGTGCGTCGCGGCCGTGTTCCTGCACGAGGCCACGCGCTTCCACAGGGACATTCCGCTCGAAGGTTTCCCCTCTGACGTGCTCACGATGGTCGACGGCCTGAACAAAATTTCCTCTATCAAGCCGAAAGACACGCGTCTCGAAGCCGAAAACTACAAAAAACTTATCGTCCAGTACTCGAAGGACCCGCGCGTGACCGTCATCAAGATCGCGGACCGTCTGGAGATAATGCGGAATCTGAATCTTTTCCCGAAGGCGGACCGCGAGCGCAAGCAGCTGGAGACCCTGCTGCTGTACATCCCGCTTGCCCACCAGCTGGGACTCTACAATATTAAGGGCGAGCTGGAGAACATCTGGTTCAAATTCGCCGAGCCGGAGCAGTACCGCCTGATAACCAACAAGCTGAAAGCGGGCGAGAAGGACCGCCAGAGACTCTCCGAGGAATTCATCAAGCCGCTGGAGAAAAAGCTGCAGGATGCGGGCATAAGCTACCATATGAAAGTCCGCACGAAGTCGGCATACTCCATATACAAGAAGATGCTGGCGCAGAAAGTGCCGTTCGAGGGAGTGTATGACGTGTTCGCCATACGCTTCATCATTGACTGCGACGCGGACTGCACCCACAAGCGGGAGAGCGAGCTCTGCTGGCAGGTGTACTCGCTGGTGACCGAGGAGTACGAGGCCGACGAGAAGCGGTTCCGCGACTGGGTGAGCCGTCCGAAGGCGAACGGCTATGAGTCGCTGCACATCACCGTGCGCAACCGCGACGGTGCCTATCTCGAAGTGCAGATACGCACGCGCCGTATGGATGACATCGCGGAGAACGGACACGCGGCGCACTGGTCCTACAAGGGCATACAGCACGAGCAGACGCTCGACAAGTGGCTGACTTCGGTGCGCTGGACCCTCGAGCATCCGAGCGAGGCGTCCCCGGATGACCTGCCGGAGCCGCCGAGCCGGGAGATTTTCGTGTTCACTCCGACGGGCGAGCTGAGAATCCTGCCTGCGGGAGCCACCGTGCTCGATTTCGCCTTCCATATACATACCAATGTCGGCAGCCGCTGCGTGGGCGCGAAAATCGGCGGCAAGGCTGTGTCCATCCGCGAAACTCTTCACACGGGAGACGTCGTGGAGATTATGACCGGAAAGAATCAGAAGCCGTCGCAGGACTGGCTCACCTGGGTCGTGACCTCGAAGGCCCGCAACCGCATCAAGCACGAACTCAGCGAGATGGAGTTCCGCAAGGCTTCCGAGGGGAAGGAACTGCTCGAACGCAGGCTCAAGAACTGGAAGCTGGAGTTTCCTGACGATATGCTCGCGGAGTTTCTGAAAAAGAATCACTATTCGAGCCTGAACTCCTTCTATGCTGCCCTGGGCGAGGAGACCCTGGACGTGAACCTCATAAAGGAATACATTCTGGAAAGCCAGAAGGAGCGCTCGCGCGAGCAGGAGGAGGAAGCCCCGAAGGACAGGAACTGGAAGGGCGGCGGCGCCGGCGGAGACGACATACTCGTGCTGAACGCGAAGGACGTCAAGGGACTCGACTACAAGATGGCGCGCTGCTGCAATCCGGTGCTCGGGGACGACGTGTTCGGCTTCGTGACCCGGGGCAAGGGCATCACCATCCACAGAATGTCCTGTCCGAACGCCTCGAGACTCATCGACCGCTACCCGTACCGCCTGCAGAAGGTGCGCTGGGCGGACACTCCGACTTCGGGCAGCTTCCAGTGCACGCTGCGCATCACCGCCGAGCTGGAATACTCCGTCATCGCGAGGATAATGGAAGTGATCTCCGGTTTCAAGGCGTCCGTGCGTTCCTTCAATGTGAACCAGGACAGCCGGAAATCCACCTACGAAATCACCGCGCGCATCCTGGTGCCGTCGAATATGGAACTTGACAAGGTGATCTCCCAGATTTCGGTGATGAAGCACGTGATAAAGGTGAAAAGAATTTAGGTCTTTTCTTTGTGAATAATAATAATTTAACTACCTTTGCACGCCTTTTGAGCCGGCGTGCTTTTTTATGCCCCGGCCGGGCACGGAAATAATGTTTAACTACTTGTTTTAATTTACATTAAGTTATTATGGAAGAAACAAAGAAGAACGTACTGAACGCTTCAGTAGCTCCTGAGGATTTCAACTGGGAGGCATTTGAAGGCAATTCAGAACTTTACGGCGGCGCAAACGCTGAAGAGATCCGCGCCGCTTATGACAAGACCCTTTCCAAGGTTGTCGAGGGTGAGGTCGCAGAAGGCGAAGTCACCGAGATCAACAAGAGAGAGGTCATCGTAACCATCGGCGGAAAGAGCGAAGGCGTCATCTCCGCAAACGAGTTCCGCTACAACCCTGAGCTCAAGGTGGGCGACAAGGTCGAGGTTTACGTAGAGTCCGCTGAAGACAAGAAAGGTCAGCTCGTTCTCTCACATAAGAAGGCACGCGCGCTCAAGTCCTGGGACAGAGTGAACGAGGCTTACAACAACAACGAAATCGTCAAGGGCTTCGTGAAGACACGCACCAAGGGCGGTATGATCGTCGATGTATTCGGAATCGAGGCATTCCTTCCTGGAAGCCAGATCGACATCAAGCCTATCCGTGACTACGATGCATACGTTAACCAGAGCATTGACTTCAAGATCGTCAAGATCAACCAGGAGTTCCGCAATGTAGTCGTTTCCCACAAGGCTCTTCTCGAGGCTGAGCAGGAGCAGAAGAGGGCTGAACTCATCGGCAAGCTCGAAAAGGGTCAGATCCTCGAGGGTACCGTCAAGAACATCACCAACTACGGTGTATTCGTCGATCTCGGCGGTGTGGACGGTCTCATCCATATCACAGACCTCTCCTGGGGCCGCGTAAATCACCCTGAGGAGTTCGTACAGCTCGACCAGAAGATAAAGGTCGTAGTTCTCGACTTCAACGAGCAGCAGAAGAGAATCGCTCTCGGTTACAAGCAGCTCACTCCACATCCGTGGGACAACCTCGACGCCAACCTCAAGGTCGGTGACAAGGTCAAGGGCAAAGTTATCCTCATCGCTGACTACGGCGCGTTCGTCGAGATCGTTCCGGGCGTAGAGGGTCTCATCCACGTTTCCGAGATGAGTTGGAGCCCGCGTCTGCACAGCGCACAGGAGTTCCTGAAGGTCGGCGACGAGGTTGAGGCTCAGATTCTCACCATCGACCGCGAGAACCGCAAGATGTCCCTCGGTCTGAAGCAGCTTTCAGCAAATCCGTGGGAGAGCATCCGCGAGAAGTATCCTGTAAACTCAGTTCACAAGGCAGTCGTACGCAATATCACCAACTTCGGCGTATTCGCAGAGCTTGAGGACGGCGTAGAGGGTCTCGTTCACATCAGCGACCTGAGCTGGAACAAGATCAAGCATCCGTCAGAGGTTGTAGCTCCCGGTGACACCATCGACGTCAAGATCCTTGACTTCGACGAGGCTAACCACAAACTCAGCCTGGGCCACAAGCAGACTCTCCCTAACCCGTGGGATGAGATCGAGGCCAAGTACACCGTAGGTTCCACAGTTGAGGGCACAGTCGCTTCCCTCACCGACAAGGGCGCCAACATCACACTCGAAGGCGCAGCCGAGGGCTTCGCATTCAACCGCGAACTCGTCAAGGAAGACGGCAAGAGCGCAGTCGTAGGCGAGACTCTTCCGTTCAGAGTAGTCGAGCTCCGCAGAAGCACCCGCCGCATCATCCTCTCCCACACCAGAACATACGCTGAGGCTAAGGAGAAGGAAGTCGCTACCGAGGCTGACAACACCAAGAAGGCAGTGAAGAAGATCAACTCTTCCGTAGAGAAGACCACTCTCGGAGACATCGATGCTCTCGCAGCCCTCAAGGAGAAACTCGAGAAGGGTGAATAAATGAATTTTACACTTCACATAATGGGCTCTGCTTCGGCAAAGCCCATTATTGACAGATTTCAGAGCGCTCAGGTACTTTCGGTACACGGGCGCTTGTTTTTAATAGACTGCGGAGAGGGCGTCCAGCTCCGTCTCCAGCAGAACCACATCTCGATCCAGAAAATCGACTCCATCTTCATCTCGCATATTCACGGGGACCACGTGTTCGGCATTTTCGGACTGCTTTCGACAATGGGGATGCTCGGAAGGCAGATTCCGCTGAACATCTATGCTCCTAACTCTTTCGGGGGGATTCTGAAATTCTTCCTCTCCTACTACGGCGAGGGCATAGGCTACGAAATCCGCCACATCGTGGTGAAGGCTAAGGAACCGGAGGTGATCTATCAGACCAAAACCCTGAGCGTCAGCGCACTGCCTCTGAACCACGGCATCGAGACCTACGGCTACATCTTCCGCGAGAAGACTCCGCAGCGAAACGTCCATAAGCCGATGATCGAGCGCTACGGCCTGACTCTCACCGAGATAGGCACGCTTAAGAGGGGAGAGGACATCGTGCGGGAGGACTGCACGCTCGCCAATGCCGACCTGACCTACCTGCCGTGGGAGCCGAGAAGCTACGCGTACATCTCCGACACCGCTCCGTTCCCGCAGCTCGCCGGGTGGCTCAAGGGCATCGACGTACTCTACCACGAGTGCACCTACACCGCCGGATTGGCCGACCAGGCCGCGCAGAGGCATCATTCCACAACGCTCCAGGCCGCGCAGACCGCATTGGACGCTGAAGCGTCCAATCTGCTGATCGGGCACTTCTCTTCGCGCGAGCGGGACGCCGCCGTCTATGAGCGGGAGTGCCGGAGCATTTTTCCTCAGACCGTAGCGGTCAATGACGGGGATATTTTCGATTTTCCTCTGAAGAAGAGTCTCTGAGAAGTATTTATTGTCCGTTTTGTGCCCGATGGGGGTCTTTGAGACGGATTTTTTCCTAACTTAGTCCCTGTTATGAAAAGATTGCTTGGGATTGTCGCGGCGTTTGTGCTGGCTCTTACGCAGCTCAGCGCGGATTCCGCTTATGAAAAATACATTCAGAAATGGGCTCCCACGGCGGTGAGGGAGATGTACCGCAGCGGCGTGCCAGCGAGCATCACCCTGGCTCAGGGTATGCTGGAGTCACGTTGCGGGCTTTCTTCGCTGGCTTCCGAGGGGAACAACCATTTCGGCATCAAATGCCATTCCGACTGGAAGGGCAGGAGCATGAAGATGGATGACGACCGCAAAGGGGAGTGCTTCAGGGTCTATGAAAGCGCGGACGAGTCTTTCAGGGACCATTCGGATTTCCTTCGTTACCGTGACAGGTACAAGTTCCTTTTCGATTATGACGTGACCGACTACAAGGCCTGGGCTTACGGGCTCAAGAAGGCTGGTTACGCCACCGACCCGGCTTACCCGACGAAACTCATTAAACTCATCGAGGATTACGGGCTTTCCAGATACGATACTGCTGCCGCGGATATGGCGGACAGTGCCGTGGATTCATCGGAAAGCGCTTCCGAGACGGCTTCTGAGGTGGCGGCCGACGGCTCTTCCGCAAAGGAGGACAGGGCTTCTGTGAAGGCCGCACAGAAGGCCGCGCAGAAGGCTTCGAAGGCCAGGGCCAAAGCCAGGAAAAAGAAGAAGGCCGCGGTGAAGGAAGAGATTCCGGTTTCTCCTCTGCAGCTGGAGGAGGCCGTGACCGTGCAGGCTTCGGAGAAGTTCAGTTTCTCCCTTAGCCGCACCCTGATGTCGAAGAACGGGGTGACCTTTATATATGCGCGCAAGGGGGAGACCTACGAGTCCATCGCTAAGGCTAACAATCTCTTCCTTAAGGAAATACTGAAATTCAACGACGCTTCCCCGTCCGCGACCCTTCACGCCGGGGACATTGTCTATCTTCAGCAGAAGAAGAAACGGACTCAGAAGGGTTTGGACAAATATATAGTGGAAAGTGACGGAGAGTCCCTCAGGGACATCTGCCAGAGGTTTGCCGTGAGGATGGACAGGGTGGAGAAGATGAACGGCTTTGCCCCGGGGCACGATCTGAGAGAGGGGGACACCATTTTATTGAGATAAGGTCTTATGGCTGGAAAAAATACATCAAAGAAGTCGCACAGATTGACGCCGAAGGCGAAGAAGTGGATATTGGCCGCAGGCCTCGTCGTTGTCGGCTGCGTGCTCGCGGCAGGCCTCGTTTTCGGGAACTATTTGAGTGACAATAAGATTCCGAACTTCCGCCGTTCGGCTGTGCTCTATGTATATCCTGACACGGGCGCCGGAGAGGTGCTGCAGAACATTCTGGATTCGTGTCAGGTTATGCGCCCGAAGAGTCTGAAACGGGCTTTCGAGAGCAAGCAGGTGGCGCAGTATCTCAAGCCGGGGCGCTATGTGGTCGAGCCGGAGCACACGAGCGTGTATGTAGCCCGGATGCTGAACAACGGCTGGCAGACGCCTACTCGCCTGGTGCTGTCGGGTACTCTGCGGCAGAAGGGGGTCATAGCGCGGAAGATCAGTTCGCAGCTGATGATCGATTCGGCGACCGTGGCTTCGGCCCTCGACAGTCCGGAGCTTCTGAGCAGGTACGGGTTCACGCCTCAGAATGTGTTCAGTATGATCATTCCGGACAGCTACGAGATGTATTGGACGGCTGGGATAACGGATATTCTGGACTCCCAGAAGAAAGCTTATGACGCTTTCTGGACGCCGGAGCGGCTGAAGCAGGCTGAGGCGCAGGGCCTAAGTAAGGAGGAGGTTTCCATCGTGGCTTCCATCGTGAAGGGGGAGTCGAATTATGAGCCGGAGTTTCCGAAGATCGCAGGAGTGTATCTGAACCGCCTGCGCAAGGGAATGCGCCTGCAGGCTGACCCTACCGTCGCCTTCTGCTATGACTACAGCATAAACAGGATACTCAAAAAGCACCTCAAGGTCGAGTCACCTTATAATACTTATATTCATCAGGGGCTTCCTCCGGGGCCTATCTGCGTGCCTACAAAGGCCTGTCTGGAGGCAGTGCTCTCGCCTGACAACCACGGCTATCTCTTCTTCTGCGCGAACAGCAATTTCGACGGGAGCCACCTTTTCGCCGTGACCTACGACCAGCACCTGAAGAACGCCCGAGCCTTCCAGTCCGCCCTCAACGAGCGCGCCCGCGCCAAATCTAAAAAATAGGCTTCGCCGCTGTCAGGACTTGGCTGGCAGAAGATCTTCCGCGCTTCGCGCTCCATCCCGTCTCTCGCTTCGTTCGAGCCACCCACTCACTAGCCGTGGGCGGCTAGGCTCTCTGCCAGCCAAGCCCTGACCGCGGCGGTGTTATCTTCGACGTTTGTTTCGGAGCTCCTGAGGAGCGAAGCGACATAGGGGGTCTGGGGGATACGTCCCCCGGTGAATAAACGTTCTTACAATCGACAGATTGTAAGAACGTCTCCTTCCTGAAGGACGGAGTTGCCGTGCGGAACGATGTTCTTCTGGCCGCGCTGAATCATCAGCACCAGATAGTCATTGCTCTTGCGGTAGTCGCTCAGAGTCTTGCCGACCCACTTGCTGCCTGACTTCACCGTGACCTCCTCGATGGACGTGTCCTTGTCCTCGTAGGTGCGCGAAAGCATAATCACGCAGTCGCCCTCCTGAAGAACCGTGTCACCGTTCGGAACAATTTTCTCCCCGTTCCGGATCACCAGCGCAATGAGCACGCTCACAGGCAGATGCAGATCCTTTATAGGACGGCCGTTCCACGGACCGTTCTTCGCCAGGTCCAGACGGCTGAACTGCATCTCGGTATTCTCCGCATAGTCATTGAACGTCTTCAGGACGTTCGCGTCATTGTCTATCACGTCGGCCGCTTTCGCCACGGCTGGAATCAGCGACCCCTGCATTGAAATGGAAATCAGCACGATGATGAACACGATGTTGAAGATGTCCTGCGTCAGGAACTCGTTTCCGGTGGTCGCCATAATGGCGAACACGATGGACGCCGCTCCGCGCAGACCCGCGAACGAAATCACCTTCATCTGCTTGAGCCCGTACTTCTTGAACGGAGCCAGAACCGCCACTACCGTAATCGGACGAGCGAAAAGCAGCAGGGCGAAGAACACGGCGATTGCGGGAAGGATGGCCTTGTGCATTGTCGCAGGATGCGCCAGAAGACCCAGTATGAAGAAGATCAGAACCTGCATCAGGCCGGTCAGACCGTCGAAGAAGCTCACCAGGGACTTCTTGTTCTTGAAGTCGGTGTTGCCCAGGATGATGCCGACGATATAGGCGCTCAGGTAGCCGTTACCTCCTATGAGATCCGGAATCGCATAGGAGGCGATGGCTATGGCGAGTATGAAGAGGGAATCGAATCCGTCAGTCTGGAATTTGATTCTCTTCAGCAGAATGGTCGAGATTTTGGCGATGCCCAGTCCGCAGACTGCCGCAAAGAACAGCTGTGCGAAGATCATCCACGCAATATGTCCGCCGGAGGCGCTTCCGTTCATTATGGAGAGCATCACCACCGTCAGCATATACGAGCAAGGGTCGTTGCTGCCGCTCTCCATTTCGAGGAGCGGGGATATGTTGTTCTTCATACCGAGCTTGCGCGAACGCAGGATCGAAAAGACGGACGCGGCATCCGTAGAGCTTATCACGGAACCCAGCAGGAGGCTTTCCACCCAGCCCCATCTCAGCACGAAATGGCAGAATACTCCGGTGAGAAGGGCTGTCAGAAAAACTCCGACGCTGGCGAGGAGTCCAGCCTCGACCGCAATCGGCCTGGCGGAATCCCACTTGGTTCCGAAACCTCCATAGAACATTATGAAGATGAGGGCAGCCGTACAGGTATCCTTTGCAAACTCCTGATCTTCAAGATGTATCGGAATGAGTCCGTTATTGCCGAAGATTACGCCCAGAAGTATGAAGGCGAGGAGAGTCGGGATACCTATGCGGAACGAAAGGTTGTTCAGCCAGACGCAGATCAGGATGATCGCTGCGATCAGAACCAGGAAAAGGGTCATTATTTACCTAAGGTTTCTATGAACTTGGCCGCCTTGGCGCCGCGCAGCTCCACCATTTCGCCTACCGGCTGGTAGGTGTAGGAGCTGAAATCCATAAGCTGCGCAAAGGCAATCTGTTCTGTTTTGTTGTAAAATGCTTCAATGCGTACGCAGCCGCCTTCGCACCCTTCCTGGAACTCGACCTCATCGCTCTTCCCCTCGAGGAAGTCGATGATGTTCTGCCTGAAGCTGCGGGGTACATCTATGGCCTCTTTCGTAAAGACTGTATTGAGTCCGTCCTTTTTGAAACCGCTCTTCCAGAGGAAGAACATAAGGACGGCCACCACTACGAGAGCGGTTCCGAGTCCTGCGTTTACGAAGAAGAGGCCTATGCCGGCTACGGCGATGACAGCGGTGATAATAATATTGTTAAGAGTATGTACTCTTCTGAAATTCTTTTCCATTTTCTTGATTTTAAATTGTCGTTCGTTATCGGTTGACACTGCATCGCAGTCCACGCCGTACTTAGCCCGCGCCTGATGGCAGAAAGCGCTTGAGAGGCAGCCGCCGGGATGCAATACATAATGAATCATAGTCTGATGAAGTTCAGGCCGAAAATGGAATCAGCTTTTCAGGACGCAAAGGAAGAACAGATGGTTTTCCTGGGAAAGGACTCCCGATAACTGGCAGGACAGGAGTTTTCCGAATTCCCCGGTACTGTGTCTGTTCAGCAGCTTGTCGTATCTGAATAATACATAATGTGCGGGCGTGAAGGATCTGGTCCGCCTGGAATTTCCGTTATACTGACCTCCGCCCCTTTCGGAAGGCGAGAAAGTCGGAGACGGCACATTGACTGCCGGACTGCCGCAAGGCAGGTCGAAGTCGGAGTATCTGTCATTTGAGTATCCGTCGGTCTCCAGTACGCTTTCCGCGATGACGGCATCTGCGCAATTGTCTTCCTGAGTCGCCACAACGACGGAAATTTGTCCTATCTGAAGAAGACACAAATAGAAAAATATGCGCAAAAAACGTTTCATTCAAGCCCAAAGGTATATATAAAAGTCGGAAATCCAAACTTTTTGTTACGAAAACTACAGCATTTCCCTACTCGATCTGAGGTCTGCCCGGGCGGTTCTCCCTCTCCTTCGGGCTTTCTTTCATCTTGCCGGCCTGAAGGGCGTCGTAGGCCTCGCGCGCGTTGTAGATGTCTATGGCGCGGAAGATGGCGGCCCTCATCGAACGCGGGTCAGCCTCGTCCTTGCCCGCCATCTCGAATGCCGTGCCGTGGTCAGGCGAAGTCCGCACGATAGGAAGTCCGGCGGTGAAGTTCACGCCGTCCTCGAAGGCGATGGCCTTGAACGGAGCGAGTCCCTGGTCGTGATACATAGCCAGAGTGGCGTCGAAACGGGAATAGTTGCCCAGACCGAAGAAGCCGTCGGGGGAGTAAGGCCCGAAAGCGTCGATGCCCTCCTCGCGCGCAGTCTTCACTGCAGGGATGATGATGGTCCCCTCCTCGTCGCCGAGCAGTCCGCCGTCACCGCTGTGAGGGTTGAGGCTCAGCACGGCAATCCTCGGGCTGTCGATGCCGAAATCCCTCTTGAGGGACGCGTTCATAAGGCGCAGTTTGTTCAGAATCTTCTCCTGCGTGAGGTCTGCAGGCACATCCTTGAGCGGAATATGGCCTGTTACGATGGCGACCCTGATGCGGTCGCTGACCATAAACATCACTCCGTCCTTCACTCCGAACTGCTCCTCGAGATATTCGGTGTGGCCGGTGTGGCAGAAGCCCTGCGCGGCCATCGAACGCTTGTTTATAGGTGCGGTCACCAGCACGTCTATGTCTCCGTTCTTGATGTCGCGCACCGCCCACTCCAGAGAGGTGATGGCAGCCTTCGCGGAGTCTGCGGAAGGCTGTCCCGGCTCCACATAGACATTGTCAGGCAGACAGTTGACCACGTTTATGCGCTTCGGGCGGGCGTCCTTCGCGCTGTTTACCACATAGGTGTCGAACTGGTCGATGTTGTGAAGTCCTTTCCTGTAGAAGCCCAGAATCTTCGACGATCCGTAAATCACCGGAGTGAAGGCGTCGAGAATCCTCGGGTCGGAGAGGGCCTTGATGATGACCTCGTAGCCGATGCCGTTGCCGTCTCCCTGGGTGATTCCCACAATTATTTTTCTATTCTGCATAAATCCGATTTGTTAAAGCCTACAAATATAAAAATTAATCAGTATATTCGCAAACCGGGTGTTTCCCGATCCCGCCATACTTTTCACGGCCTGGCGGCCAATACGCAATAACGCTATGACAGAATTTCTCAGACAGGTCGCCGACCATTATTTCGCCGATGCGGACATCTCCCGCCTGTGCTTCGTGTTCCCGAACCGCCGGTCGATGGCATTCTTCCGCAAATACCTCTGCGAGGCAGTCGCAAGGCGCGGCGGCGCCCCTGTGCCGGCCCCTGCGATGACCACGATGGGGGACCTTTTCCAGAAGGCCTCACGGATGCACAAGGCAGAGCGCATCCATCTGCTGGTCAGGCTCTACGACTGCTACCGGAAACTGAATCCGACTGCCGAGAGCCTCGATGATTTCATCTTCTGGGGCGATATCCTCCTTGCGGATTTCGATGACGTCGACAAATATCTCGCTGATCCCGAGCGCCTCTTCACCAATGTCTCGGACTTCAATTCCCTTCAGGATGACCTCTCCTGGCTCAATGAAGAGCAGCGCGAGGCGATGAGCCGCTTCATAAGGCATTTCCGCGCGATGGGGCAGGAAGGTGAAACGGCCGGAGGACAGAGCGACGGGATGAATGTCAAGGAGCGTTTCAGCCGCATCTGGAACATACTCTACCCGCTCTACTCCGATTTCAACGAAGCCCTTCGCGCCGAAGGCCTCTGCTACGAGGGTATGGCCTACCGCTCTCTTGTTCAGGCGATTAAGAGCGGCGGCGCCGTCGATGTGATGGGGGGCGTTTACCCGGAGGTGACCCGCTTCGTGACAGTCGGTCTGAACGCCCTGAACGAGTGCGAGAAGTTCGTGCTCAGGCGCCTTCGCGACGCTAAAATCGCCGAATTCTGCTGGGACTACGAGGGTGAGTGGATCCGCGACCCGCGCAACGCCTCCTCCCGCTTTATGTCCCAGAATATCAGCGACTTTCCGCAGGCGGACTTCCTTCATCCGGCCGCTGTCGCGTCCAATCCCACGCCCGCGTCCAATCCCGCGTCCAATCCCGCGCCTAATCCCGCGCCTAAATTCAAAATAATCAGCGTCCCGTCATCAGTCGGCCAGGTCAAGCAGCTCCCCGCCATCCTCCGTCAGATAGCCGACAGAAGCCACGGCGGAGACCTCTCCGCCATCGGCATCGACACCGCCATAGTCCTCCCGGATGAAAATCTGCTGATGAGCGTGCTGAACACCATCCCCGGGGAGATAAAGGACATAAACGTCACTATGGGCTACCCTATGGGCGGCAGCGCCTTCTTCTCCCTGATGAATGACATTATGTCCCTGCAGCTCCATCTGCGCTCTAAAGACGGCCGGTGGTACTTCTATCACCGCCAGGTCTGGAGCATATTCTCTAACAGCCTGTTCTCCTCCATCCTTGAACCGGAAGCCCTCGAGGCCGCCAGGAAGGCGAAGGCGGAAGTGAAATACTACATCCCTCAGGATGACCTCAGATGGAACCCCCTCTCCGAAATCATCTTCCGTCCTGTTGTCCTGGACCCCAAACTCTCTGACCCGGAGGCTATCAGTCAGCTTCAGGAATACCAGAAGGAAGTCATCCTCGCCCTCGCCGCGCGGCTTCGGGAACAGAAGGGGATGAGCCTCGAGCTGGAATTCGCGCAGGAATACTACCTCAGCATTGTTCGGCTGCAGGCCGAACGCCTGTCTCTGCTGCCTGCGACCTATGCGAGGCTTGTCGCGCAGATGGTCAGCGGCGTGAGCGTGCCTTTCCGCGGCGAACCTCTTCAGGGACTGCAGATTATGGGCCCGCTCGAGACGCGCTCGCTTGATTTCGAGAACCTCGTCATACTCTCCTGCAACGAGGGCCTTTTCCCTCGGCGATCCGTCAGCTCCTCGTTCATACCCGCCGAACTGCGCCGCGGCTTCGGTCTGCCGACCTACGAGTATCAGGATGCCGTCTGGGCGTACTACTTCTATCGTATGATCCACCGCCCGGGCAGCGTCTGGATGCTCTGCGATTCGCGCGCGTCCGGAGTCAAGTCGGGCGAGGAAAGCCGCTACATCAAGCAGCTGGACCTGCATTTCGGCGTAAAGCTCGAACGCTTTACGGCCAAAGCCGGCATCACCTTTCAGACCGGTGCTGAGCCGATTCCGAAGACTGCCGCGGACATAGCCGAGCTCAGAGGCGGCCATCTTTCCGCCACCTCCCTGAACTGTTACCTGGACTGTCAGGCGAAATTCTACTATTCGGCCGTGAAACATCTGAGCGAAGCCGCCGAGGTCAGCGAATCCCTGGACGCCGGGACGATAGGAAACGTCTATCACAAGACTATGCAGGCCATTTATTTCGGGCCTGCGGCTATGGATCCGGGCTTCAGTATGGACCGCGAAAGCCTGAAGGCGGCGGAAGGCCTCGGGACGGTCAGCCGCGAGTACATCGAGTCCTGGCTGAAGAAGGACAGTGAAATCCTCGCCAGGATCAAGTCCTTGATAATGACCGAACTGCATTGCCTGGAAGTGAGCGGGCGCGACCTTGTCTATGCGAATATGGTCCTGCGTTACGTGAAGAAGACCCTCGAGCGCGACCTGGAACTGATGAAGGATTACGGCACCCTGGCCTTCCGGGTCGTGGGGCTCGAACAGGCCCGCTACTGGACTCTGGGCGGCTACCGTTTCAAGGGCTATATCGACCGTATGGACAGCTTCACCGCCGATGAGCTCAGAATCGTGGACTACAAGACCGGAAAGGTAGAAGAGGCGGATCTGCTTATCACGGACGACAACGCTTCGGACGTGGTGGAACAGCTCTTCCGCGGCGACCCTGACGCCCGACCGAAATATGCCTTCCAGCTCTTCCTCTACGATATGTACGTGGAAAAGGAGAGCGGGGGAAGGAAAGTCGTGAACTCCATATATCCGGTGACGGACCTCTTCGTGAACCAGGTGCGCAATGTCCCTGTGAGCCGGAAGTTCGTTTCGCTTATGAAAGAGGAACTGAAAACTCTTCTGGATGAGATTTCCGACCTGGACAAGCCGTTCCTTCGCAACGGGACCGAAACCGAATGCGGCTGGTGTGATTTCAAGACCATCTGCGGAAAATGACCTTACAGAACACAGTGCCATTATGAAGATACTTAAAGCGTCGGCCGGCTCCGGCAAGACCTACCGCCTGACTCTGGTTTACATAACCCTGCTGCTGCAGAACCCCGACAGGTATGCCTACAGGCACATCCTCGCGGTGACTTTCACCAACAAGGCCACCGCCGAGATGAAGTCCCGCATCCTCTCCGAACTCTCCGTCCTTTCGAAGGACCCGGAGAAATCCAGCTATTACGGGAACTTCGTCCCTTCGCTGTTCCCGAATGCGCAGAAACTCAGCGAACGCTCCACCGACGTGCTGGTCAGCATCCTGCACGACTACAGCGCCTTCGCCGTCAGTACCATCGACCGCTTCTTCCAGCAGACCCTCAAGGCATTCTCCCGCGAGATAGGCTACTTCGCATCCTATCAGGTGGAGCTCGACAAGGATTCCCTGCTGCAGGAGTCCGTGGACCGTATGCTGGACTCCCTGACCGAGAATGACAGGGAGATGCTCGAGTGGCTGGACGAGGACATCTCGTCCACTCTGGACAAGGGCGACCGTGTGAATCTCTCCTCCAGCCTTCAGAAACAGGCCAGATACCTCAAGTCCGAGGAGCACGGCACGAAACTGCGCGAGTACGGCCTCAGCGATGAGCAGATGTTCTCCCGCGAACGCCTGAGGCGCATCATAAGGGAGTGCAACAGCTACAGGAAAGTCTTCGAGACTCTCGTCCGCTCTGCCGCGAAGCAGGTGCTCGACACTCTCGCCGGCTGCGGTCTGACCCCTGCGGACACGAACTACAAGTTCCTCGAGGCCGTGGAGAAATACGCTCAGCCCGCCGGTTCCGGAGACGGGTTCAAGATCCTCACCGACGCGTTCCTCAAGAGGGCTTCGGACAAAAGCCAATGGTTCACCAAGACCAAGACTCCGAAACTCCTGCCGCTCGTGGACGGGATCCTGGACGCTCCGCTGGAGGCCTTCTGCAGCCTGTTCAAAGACCCATACCGCACATACAGAACCGCCATCCTGCTGAAAGACAAGATCTTCAGTCTCGGCATCGCCGGCGAGTTCTTCCGCAATTTCGACGAACTCGTCAAGGAAAAGAACGTGCTCAGCATCGACGACAGCAACGAGATACTCCGTAAGATCATTGGCGGCTCCGACGCCCCCTTCGTATATGAGAAACTCGGCGTGCGCTACGAGCATTTCCTGCTCGACGAGTTCCAGGACACTTCGCTCATCCAGTGGGAGAATTTCCTGCCGCTGCTGCGCGAGAGCGAGGCGAACCGTCACGGGAACCTTGTCGTCGGCGACGTGAAGCAGAGCATCTACCGCTTCCGCGGCTCCGACTGGAAGCTCCTGGGCGGCAAGCTCGAAGAGCAGTTCCCGCTCTCGGAGACCGAGGTGCTGGACTCCAACTACCGCAGCACCTCCGCCGTGGTCGAATTCAACAACTCTTTCTTCGCATTCGCTTCTTCCGCTCTGGCCGGTGACATCACCGGCCAATATGGGGACGTAGTTCAGAAAACCGGCGGCCGCGATCCCCAGCAGGGCTTCGTGAAGGTCAATTTCACTGACAGTGCCGAGTCGGAACTCGAACTGGTTCTGGACTCCGTCCGACAGGCTCTCTCGGCGGGCGCGCAGCTCGGGGACATAGTCGTGCTGGTGAGAAACAACGGGGAAGGCTCCCTGGTGGCCAACTATCTCATAGATAACGGAATATCCGTCATCAGCGATGACTCCCTCGATGTGCGGACCTCGCTTGTGGTGCGCCGTCTGGTTTCGCTTCTCTCCTGGATCAACAATCCCGAAGACCGCATCGGAGGGTATCTCGCCTCCTGCCTCATCCCTGACGACCGCAAGGAAGAGTGGAAGCTGCAGTGGCACTCCCTGACCGACCTCTGCGAGGCCTTCCTGAGACTTATGGAGCAGAACAGCCCGGGATGTATGGAAGGGCAGGTGCTTTTCATTCAGTCGTTTATGGACTGCCTGCAGGAGTGGACGGCGTCCAACGGACAGAACCTTCAGGAGTTCCTGGACTTCTTCGGCGGGAAGGAGCTCCAGATTTCATCCCCGGAGGACAAGGCTTCCGTGAGGGTTATGACCATCCACAAGTCGAAAGGCCTGGAATTCCCTTATGTCATACTGCCTTTCGCCGAGAAGGTGAGCTGGAGCAAGACCTCCGTGCACTGGTGCCACCTGGACGGGAACATCCCGGTTCCCGAAGGGGAGGAAGCGGCCCTGCCGTCTGCGGCGAATGCCATCTATCCCCTCAATCTCTCCTCCTCCCTGAGTCAGACGCTTTTCAGTCAGGACTATGAGAATGACCTGTGGCAGAGGAAGATGGACAGCATAAACATCTTCTATGTCGCCCTCACCCGCCCTTCGAAGGCTCTGCACATCATCTCGAAACTCCCGTCGAACAATATTCTGGACAACCCTTCCTGCACGTCGTTCTCCGACGCCTCCCAGATTCTCTACCAGTTCCTGCGCGGCAGTCTGGACGCCGACTCCTCCTGCACCTTCGGGACCCCGTACGACTTCTCGCTGATGAAGCGCAAGGGCGGTTCGGAATCCACCTGCGAGGCCTCATATCCGTCCTGTCCTCTGGACGGCAGGCTGAGGTTCTCCTCTGATGCGGCCGATTTCTTCGGCTCTGACGGATTGGCAGGCGCGGCATCCTCGCAGCGTCTGAACGGCATCGTGCTCCACGACATCCTCTCGGCGGTCCGCGAGCCGGGAGATCTGCGCGCGGCGGTGGACGAGGCTGTCAGAGCCGGCAGACTCCAGCGCGAAGAGGCTGAAAGAGACTACGTTATGCTCTCGTTCCGCGTCGCTTCGGCAGCCTCCCGCGGCTGGTTCCCAGCCAATGGAAGGGTCATAACCGAGACAGATATCATAGACAGTGACGGGCAGGTTTACCGTCCTGACAGGGTGGTGATAACCGATGGCGGCGTGATTGTTGTGGACTATAAATTCGGCTCTCACAGAGCCGCATATGAAACGCAGGTGGCCCGGTATGTGCAGCTTTACCGCAGGATGGGTTATTCCCGGGTGCGGGGCTGTCTGTGGTATGTTTATACTGATGAAGTAACGGAAGTGGAATGTCTTCTTTAAGCGAACTCGGCCTTTGGGGCCTTTTCATTGGAAGCCTCCTGGCTTCCACCGTAGTCCCGTTCAGTTCCGACGCCCTGTATGTCGGAGCTCTCGCCGCCATCAAGCAGCCGTGGGAGTGCCTTCTGGTGGCGACTTTCGGAAACTGGATAGGGAGTCTCATCACTTATGCGATGGGCTGGATCGGCCGCTGGGAATGGCTGGAGAAATGGTTCAAGGTCAAGCCTGAAACTCTCGAAAAGCAGAAACGCTATGTGGACAGGTACGGAGTCTGGCTCGCCCTCTTTGTCTGGGTTCCGTTTGCCGGAGACGTCTTCGTGCTGGCCCTGGGCTTCTACAAGACGCATCCGGCCTGGACTGCGTTCCTGATGCTCATCAGCAAATTCATCAGGACCATAGGCTGGACTTTGATTATGGGATATCAGTTATGGTAAAGGAAGTTAAGGAAAAGACAAACGCCGCCCGCCTGCTGGATGCGGCGGGCATAAAATACGAGCTTGTCCCCTATGAGGTGGATGAGGAGAATCTCGCCGCCGACCACGTGGCCGAGCAGTTGGGCGAGAACATAGAACAGGTTTTCAAGACCCTGGTCCTCAGGGGGGACCGCAACGGCATCTTCGTCTGCGTGATCCCCGGGAATTTCGAGGCGGACCTGAAACTTGCCGCAAGAATCTCCGGAAACAAGAACTGTGAAATGCTGCACGTCAAGGAGTTGCTCCCTACGACCGGCTATATCCGCGGCGGCTGCTCCCCGATAGGGATGAAAAAGAAATTTCCGACTTTCATCCACGAGAGCTGCCTGCTTTATGACTATATCTATGTCAGTGCGGGAGTCCGGGGGCTTCAGCTGAAAATCGCTCCGCAGGATCTGATGGATTTCACCGGGGCTGAAATATATCCGCTGTAGAAAATGCGCGTCCGGCGGAGAATTTTTACCTATTATTCCGCCGTGTCTGTTCCGCCGCTTTCACATCCGAGTTTTTATACCTATATTTGCGAGGTCTAGCGTTTAGGAGACTCAAGTCATTTTTTTTACACGGGCTCAGTCTGAAGCCCCCGATATGTTTTTTTTATGGAAGCCAACGAGAATACCGTCAAGCTGTATTACAATACCGAAAGAGAGAAACTCCGTATGCCTGAATACGGAAGGAATGTGCTGGAGATGATCGAGCGCCTGAAGACCATCCGGGACCGCGACAAGCGTTCCGAGCAGGCTAGGGCCGTGATCAAGAGTATGGAGATGCTGAATCCGCAGGTTCACCAGCAGGAGAACTATGAGCAGAAGCTCTGGGACCACCTTTTCATCATAGCCGGTCTGGATCTGGACATCGATGCCCCGTATCCTGTGCCCACTCCTGAGTCCCTGGATACCAAGCCTATGCCTATTCCTCTGAAAGACAAGCCTATAAAGGCTACCCACTATGGACGTAACATAGAGAGCATCATCGACCTGATCGCTTCCGAACCGGACGGTGAGATGAAGACCTCGATGATCCGCTCCCTGGCCATCTATATGAGGCAGCAGTACCTTATCTGGAATAAGGACAGCGTGGCCGACTCTACCATTTTCAAGGACATAGAGAAGCTCTCGGATTACCGGATCACTGTTCCTAACGGTCTGAGACTTACCCCTCTGGGGGATTCCGGAAATTTCTCCCGCCCTACGATGAGCATAAACGTAGGCCAGGGAGCCCGTCAGGGCGGAAACCGTCAGTGGAATAACCGCGGCCGCAACGGCCGGCGCAACAACCCGAATAAAAAATAGCGCGGAATGCTTCGTTTCTGGAAAAACTGGGATGATACCCAGAAGGCGACTGCCGTACGTGTGGCCGGTCTTCTGATGGCCGTGTTCACGCTCTTCAGTCTCATATCTGTGCTGTCATATTTCTTTACCTGGCAGCGTGACCAGAGTCTGCTCACGGACCCTGCGATGATGGACAGCGCCACATCCTGCGCCAATCTGGCCGGAAAGATGGGGCTCAAATGGTCCCGCCTTCTCGTCTATCGCTGGTTCGGCCTGGGGAGCCTCGCCCTCGTGGCCCTTCTGGCGGCCCTGACCGTGCGTCTTCTGACCCAGAAATACCGTATTCTCGTACTCCGTACCGTTCTGGTGACCATCACGGGAGCGTTCGTCACTTCGCTCCTGTTCGCATTGGCCGGGCAGAGCCTCGGCCTCGGAAGTGTGTTCGGCGGCGGGCTCGGCGGCGAGTGCGGAGCGAGTCTCATCTCGCGTTCGCTGGACCTCATAGGTCTGCCGGCGACCGTGCTGGCGACTCTGCTGCTGGTGGTTATGTGGCTGCTGTTCGCGAGTCCGCGTTTCCTGCGCTGGTTCAACGGCCTTTTCTCCCCGAAGGAGCATGCGGAGAAAAAGGATGTGGATCCGGAAGAGGCTGAAGCTGAGAAGGTTATCGAGCCTGTCAGCGAGCCGGAGCCTGCGGTCATCGAGCCTGCTGAGCTGGCCCCGAAAGTCAGGGATTCTGCGGCTGCAGCCGTCAGTCCCGCTTCTGTGACCGTTGATGCTGAGGCCATTGAGCCTGCAGGAATGGCCGGTAAAACGCAGACTGCGGCGGAGTCCGGGACGGATGATGAGGCCGACGGGCTTTCCGAGATTGACCGCGGAGCGGAACTGAACACTGAAGTCAGCAAGCCGCTGCCGCGCATCAACGTCCGCATTGACCCGCCCGAGGGTCTTCCGGACTATAAGCTTCCTACCCTTGACCTGCTTAAGGATTATGCCGAGACCCGTGAGGATGTTTCTGACGCGGAACTTACGAAGAACAACAACATCATCCGCGCGGTCCTCTCGAACTATAATATAGAGGTCCGCGACGTGAAGGCCATCGTGGGTCCGACCGTTACCCTCTATAAGGTCTATCCGGCGCCGGGCGTGAAGATCGCTTCGGTGAGGAGCCGTTCTGAGGATATAGCTATGAGCTTGAATGCCAGGGGAGTGCGTATCGTTCTCCTCTCGGATTCCATAGGTATCGAGGTGGCGAACGACAAACCTGCGACCGTGCCTCTGAAGGCCCTTCTGAACAGTGACGCTTTCCGTAACAGCAAGGCCGAACTGCCTGTGGCGATAGGCTGCAACATCCAGAAGGAGGTCCGCGTCTTCGACCTTGCCGACGCTCCGCATCTGCTGGTGGCGGGTGCCACGAAGCAGGGTAAGTCCGTGGGCCTGAACGTGCTCGTGTCATCCCTTCTCTACGCCAAGCATCCTTCCGAGATGAAACTCGTTTTCATCGACCCGAAGATGGTGGAATTCTCCGCCTACGCCCGTCTGCTCAAGCACTATCTGGCAGTCCTGCCGTCGGCCGGAGACGAGGAGGAGGAGATGTCCGGCGCCATCGTGAAGGACCCGAAGAATGCCGAGAAGATACTGCGTTCGCTCTGTATGGAGATGGATCAGAGATACGCCCTGCTCAGCAAGTCGCTTGTGAACAAGGTGACTCTCTATAATGAGAAATACTTGAACCATAAGCTGTTGCCTACCGAGGGGCACAGGTATCTGCCTTATATCGTGGTCATCATCGATGAGTATGCTGACCTTGCGATGTCCGGTGGGTCAGGCCCTGAGGGACGCGCCCTGCAGCGCAGCATAATGAGTTCCATCGTGCGTCTCGCGCAGAAGGGCCGTGCGGCGGGCATCCACGTGGTCATCGCCACACAGAGACCTTCCGTGGATGTAATCACCGGCCTCATCAAGGCCAATTTCCCTGCCCGCATCGCCTTCCGAGTCTCCACCCGCGTGGACTCGAACACCATTCTGGACACCACCGGAGCCGAGAAGCTTATCGGCCGCGGCGATATGATCTACTACGCCGGAGTCGATACGGAGCGTATCCAGTGCGGTTTCATCAGCAATGACGAGATCAATGACCTTACCGCCTATATCGGCGGCCAGACGGGCTACAACAAGGAGTACAATACTCCTTATTATCTCCCGGACCCTACTCCTGCGGATCAGGACGGCAGCGGGGCTGCGGCTCTGGATATGAATGAGATTGACGATCGCTTCGTTGAGGCTGCGGAACTCGTGGTGAATACCCAGAGGGGCTCGACTTCCGATCTGCAGCGCAGGCTTGGTATGGGTTATGCAAAGGCAGGCAGGGTGATGGATCAGCTCGAAAAGGCAGGCATCGTCGGACCTCAGGAGGGCTCCAAGCCGCGCAAGGTTCTGATCGATTCTCCTGAAGAGCTTGAGGGAATCATCAAGTCGCTTGGCCGGTAACGTCCTGGGTGAGGGCTGAATCCTTCACAAGGTTTATTTTATAATTGTTGAGATGAAAAGATTTTTTGCGGCCATACTGCTTTCTGTGACTGTTTGCCTTGCTGCGGCGGCTCAGAATCCTGTCACCGCTTTCGCCGGGTCGGTTAAGGGCAAGTGCGTGAAGGCGCAGTACAGTTTCGTCTACAAGAACGGCAGCATCCCGGTCAGCGGCAGCGGCACCCTGATCTTCCAAGACAACGCTTTCTGCCTGAGCGGCAACGGCCTGCGCATCATCTGCGACGGCTCCACCCGCTGGACCGTCGATGAGGAATCGAAGGAGTGTTACATCGAGTCCGTCGAAAGCGCCTCGTCCGATTACGAGCAGAACCCGGCGCTGCTGCTCGCAGCTCTGGACAAGGCGTTCTCCGTTCCCCCGGCCGCCAAAGCGTCCAATCTTGCCGGCCGCTCCACCTCCGCCGTTTCCCTCACTCCGCTGAAGGGCAATACCTACCTCAAGGCCGTCACGGCCCATTTCCTCAGCGACGGCAGTCTCCACGCCCTTGTGGTCACCCTCAGGGATGGCAGCACCGCCACCATCACCCTCAAGGGCCTGAAAAAGGAAACCCCGGTTCCCCTCTCTCCGACCTTCACCCTAGCCCTTTCCTCCCTCGACTCCTCCTACCTGATCACCGACCTCCGCTAACCTCCCCCTCGCCTTGCGGTCGCCGAGCCTGTCGAGGCCGCGCCCTGCCGTCCAATGCGGTATTTCGGAGCTCCTAATGGCGCCAGGGGGTCCGGGGGATACGTCCCCCGGTGAATTGACGCGAAGCGCCCGCGCCCCACTCGGCTGGGGCGATAAGAGCCCCAAAATAACGTTTTAATGTGACTCCCAACCGCCTCGGAACCACTGAAAGTCCCAAGAAAACGTTTTAGCGGGACTCTCACCGCCCGCGCACCAATCACAATCAGGGCGACCCGAGTCGGGCCGCCCTGATTTATAGTTTGGAAAAATATGTCTTGAAGTTCCGTCAGAGTGGAAATCCCTATTTCCGGTCCCTAACGCAGCGGACAGAGGCGAGGAAACCGTCCTTTTCAGCGGTGCCGACGAAGCAGTCGGTCTTGTCGACGTAGAGGTATCTGTAGATGGCTTTGTCAGCGTAAGTATCATTCACCCAGAAGATTGCGTATTCGCTATAGGCGGTGAATCCATAGTTGTCATCACCCTTGTCGATGGCGTAGCCTGAAGGGATTGCGCTGAAATGGCTGCTGTCGGTGATGTTCACCTTAGGCCAGTATTCCCACATCCTGGTACCGTTGAAATAGGCATCGGTCATCAGCTTTCCGGCCACGCCGGCATAAGTGTCGGTAGCGCCGTAATCCACCCCCGAGAGTTCCTTTGCAAGAGCCGCCCAGTCTGCGGAATCAGGCAGACGCCATCCGGACGGACAGGCAGTCTGCGCCTCGTTCCAACTGTAATAATTGCCCAGAATCTGCTCCATATTGGCGGAGCCGTCATAAGGATATCCCGTGCCCTCGCAGGCGAGATTCTCTCTGAACCAGTCCCTGTCACCGATAGTTGTGCACCAGTAATCCTTGTCATCGCGGCTGTCGGTATAGATGAAGTCCTTCTGGGAATCGAAGGTTCTTCCGGTGATGGAGCCGTTCACCTTGTCCGCGCTTACTATCGTGGCCGAAAGAGAAGTCGATTTGTTCGTGTATCCGTCAGCGAAAACGCTGCCTTTCACGGTGATGGAACAGAGCGTGTCCGGAACGGTGAATACGTAATCACCCGTGACCGAAGCCGGATCGGCCTCCAGTCTCGTGGTGTCCGTCAGGTCAAACTCCGCTATGTTCCAGATACATCCATAAGCCCCGCCGTCCTCGCGGCTGACCCCGTCTATATGTAAAGTGTACACTTCTCCCGGAGATATATATGTCGGCAGAGTGAAGGAAACGGTACCCGTAAAGGACTCGGAACTGGAGTCGTCATCATCATCGCTGCTTTTCTTGCAGGAAACCGTCGCCACCATACTCAGAAGGGCTGCGCCCAAAAGCAAAAATTTCTCGAACTTCATCTGTCTTCTTAATTCTTAGCTTGCAAAGATGCACATTATTACTGAAAAAAACCACTACCTTTGTGCAATTAGCATACCATTCGCGGAATGAAAAAGTCAAATATTGTCCAGAAACTCTTTCTTGCGGCCGCCGCAGCCCTCGCCGTATTCTCCTGCAGCCCCACAAGCTCCTATAAGATGTTCGGAGGCTTCGCCCAGGGCGGAACCTACACCGTGAAAGTGAATTACACCGGTGTGAAACTCTCCCCGGAAGAAGTCGCGGCCTCCATAGATTCCATCCTCACCCTTGTCGATACGACCCTTTCCGGCTACAACGGCCTTTCCCAGCTCAGCCGCCTGAACAGGGGAGAGAGGATACGCCCGAATAAGCTTCTGATGGACATCTATGCCTATTCCCACGAAATGTACTGCAGGACAGGGGGCGCATTGGACGTTTCGTCCGCCCCGATTTTCGACATCTGGGGTTTCGGCTTCACGGCTGACAGTCTGCCTGAGCCTGCGCGAATCTCCGAGGCTCTCGCCGCCTGCGGGATGGACCGCCTGAAGAGCGATATGCACGAGGCTCTCTCGGAGGACGGCACGCTCTGCGCTTCGGACCTGCTGAAAGCCGACGGCGAAGCTCCGCGTCTGAATTTCAATGCGATAGCTCAGGGCTGGACCTGCGATATGGTGGCCTCCTACCTGCATTCCATCGGTGTGAAGGATATGCTGGTCGATATCGGCGAAATTTATTGCGAGGGCCTGAATCCCGCCTCGAAACCCTGGACGCTCGGCGTGGACCGCCCGGTGGACGGAAATGACACTCCGGGAGCCGACCTGGACGGCATCTGGCACTCGGACGGCGGGGCCTACGGAGTCGTGACCTCGGGCAACTACCGCAAATTCTACATCCGCGACGGGCACAAGTATGCGCACACCATCGACCCCCGCACGGGTTGGCCGGTGAACCATAACCTGCTGAGCGCCACCGTGGTAGCTCCGACCGCGGCCGACGCTGACGCCTATGCGACCTACTGTATGGTGATAGGCCTTGACGCTGCGCGCGGGTTCATCGGGAGCGACCCGAGCCTGCAGGGTTATCTCATCTACGATGAGGACGGACAGATGAAAGTCTGGTCCTCGTCCGATTTCTTCATCGAAAACTGACGGCCGGGGGAGCTTCGAAACCGTCACATCCTGCAGCCAGCCATCGCAGCTTACAGTCCTCCGATTGTGCTGACCGTGAAGATCAGCGCCTGGAAACACAGGTCGCAGGCCTGCACCAATATGTCCGGGCATACGCCCAATGCGCTCAGCCCCAGGCAGATGACCGCCGTGCTCATCGCCGCCGTGGTCAGCGGCATCGCCAGCAGATTTGTCAGCAGGAAATATGTCGGGAAGCTGTGGAAATAGTACCACACGGCCGGCGCGGTGAAAATCTGGCAGCTCAGCGAGAGCGCCATCGTGTCCCACATCCGCGCCGTCAGGCTTCTGCAGCGCGCTCCGTCCTCCGGATACCATTTCTGCATCTGCGGAAGCAGGAACACGATGCCCGCCATCGCGAGATACGAGAGCTGAAATCCCACATTCAGAATCACTTGCGGGTCCAGAGCCAGCTGAATGGTCAGCGCTGCGGCGTAGGTGTTCCGAAGGCGGCTCCGGCGTTCCGGCATCAGCTTCCCGACCTCCGCGATGAGAATGAAAAGGAACGCGCGGACAAGCGACGCCCCCGCACCGGTCACCGCCGTGAACAGCCCCGCCGCCCCGACGACAAGCGCAAAGCTCAGCACCCTCGCGGCCCCGCTGCCGCCCAAAAGCGCGAGCGGACGCCGCAGCAGCATATAGATAATCCCGAGGTGCATTCCCGAAAGCGCCAGAATATGTGATGCGCCGGCCGCCCTGAAGGCGTCCAATGTCGCCCTGCTCAGGCTCCCGCGGTCTCCGCTCACCAGCGCCTTCATCAGCGCGTTGCTCTCGGAGTGCGCCATCGGCAGCGAATCTATCAGATTCTTAAGGGCTTCCGCCCAATCCTCAAGCAATCCTATCCTCCATCCCGTCAGTATCCCGTCCCGCATTCCCTCGCCCGCGCTGCACAGGATTCCGAGCAGCAGAAAGAGCGCCAGAATATGCGGAATCCGCACTCTTGAGCAGAAGATGACGGTGATGGCTACGGCGCAGGACAGAATGCATACTGCGCTGAGAATGAGGGTTCTGAGCAGAAGGGGAGTGTGTGCGGAAAGCAGGGTGCCGAGCGCGATGCCCAGCACAAAAGAGAATGAAATCTCCACAATATCTCCCCCTCGTCCCAATTCAATTTCATTTTTTGCGAATATAGTGAGAAATGCTTAACTTTGGCTGATTTTTGTAAGAAGATTTATTAAAACAATAAGCAATGATCATCCTGGTAATAAACTGCGGCAGCTCCTCCATCAAGTATCAGCTGCTTGATATGAAAAGCGACAATGTCTATGACCTCCTGGCCAAAGGACTTGTAGAGAAAATCGGACTCCCGATGGGAAGTCTCACACACCGTCCTACAGGAAAGGACAAGGTTCAGAAGGAAGTGGCTGTCCCTGACCACAAGGTCGGAATGCAGATGGTCCTCGAAGAACTCGTGGATCCGGTGCACGGAGTCCTGAAGTCCTTCGATGACATCGAGGCTGTGGGCCACAGAATCGTACAGGGTGCTGATTTCTTCTCCGGCAGCGCCATCGTGGATGAGGATGTTCTGAAGAAGATCGAGATCTGCTGCGACTTCGCTCCGCTCCACAACCCGGCCCACCTGCTCGGCATCAGAGCCGTTCAGCACGTTCTTCCGTCAGTGCCTCAGGTAGTTACCTTCGATACCGCTTACCATCAGACTATGCCGGACTACGCGTATATGTATGCTCTTCCTTACGAGTACTACACCAAGTACCGCGTACGCCGCTACGGTGCCCACGGCACCAGCCATCAGTTTGTCGCAAACAAGGGAGCCGAGTTCTGCGGCATTGATATCAATAATTCCAGAATCATCACCTGCCACCTCGGCAACGGCAGTTCCGTAACCGCCATCAAAGACGGCAAGGTAGTGGATACCTCTATGGGCTTCACCCCGCTCGAGGGTATGATTATGGGCACGCGCTGCGGCAGCATCGATGCGAACATCATCCCTTACATAATGAAGAAGGAGAATCTCACTCCGGATCAGATGACCGAAGTGATGAACAAGAAGTCAGGCCTTCTCGGAATGACGGGAGTCAGCTCCGATATGCGCGATCTGGACGCCGCCGCAAACGCCGGCAACGAAAAGGCCAAGCTCGCGATGAAGAAGCTCTCCTATGACGTCATCAAACTCATCGGCTCCTATGTGGCCGTTCTGGACGGTGTCGATCTCATCGTGTTCACCGCAGGCATCGGAGAGAACAACAGCCGTCTGCGCCGCCGCATCTGCGAGAATTTCAACTACCTCGGCCTCAAGTTCGACTACGAGGCGAATCTCGCCACCGGAAAGGACGTCCTAATCTCCTGTCCGGATTCCAAGGTGAAAGTGGCCGTCATCACCACCGATGAGGAGCTTGTCATCGCCCGCGACACGATGCACCTCGTACAGGGAATCGAAGAATAACAGACTTTTATACAGATATCGATATGATAAAGACTTTTTCCGATGTATTCGCCGCTCTCCAGAGCAAGGGCGTATGCAAGAGGCTTGTCGGGGCCTGGGCAGTGGATGAGCATTCCATCCTCGCCATAAGCAAAGCAGTGGATATGGGTTTCATCAAGGCTACCCTCGTGGGTGATCGGGAGCTCATAAACAAGGTATGCCAGGATAACGGAATCGATGCCGCCAAATTCGACATCGTTCACAACCCTGTGGAACTCAAGGCTGTCGCACAGGCGGTTCAGCTGGTTCACGACGGTGAGGGTGACATCCTTATGAAGGGTCTGTGCAGCACGGACAAATTCCTGCGCGCCATCCTGAACAAGGAGACCGGACTTCTCCCTCCGAAGGGCCTTCTCAGCCACGTGGGTGTTATAGAAAACCCTAACTATCACAAGCTTATCTTTATGTCAGATATGGCAGTGGTTCCGCTTCCTGACTTCCGTCAGAAGGTTAAAATCAGCGGCTTCCTTCTCAATGTAGCCCGCAGTTTCGGTATCGCCAAGCCTAAGATCGCTTTCGTGGCCGCTTCCGAGCAGATGCTGGACTCAATGCCTGCCTGCGTCGAGGCCGCACAGCTTTCCAAGATGGCTGACCGCGGCCAGCTCGGCGCCTGCATAGGTGACGGCCCTCTCGCCCTTGACGTAGCCATCGACGAGGAGTCCGTAGCCATCAAGAAGCTCATCAGCCCTGTTGCCGGCGACGCCGACTGCCTCCTCTTCCCTAACATCGAGTCCGCAAACGTGTTCTGGAAGACCAATTCCAAGCTCGCTACAGGCGTAAAGCAGGCCGGTATGCTCGTGGGCACCACCGCCCCTTGCATCCTCGCCAGCCGCGCCGACAGCGTCGACACCAAGCTGAACTCCATCGCCGAGGCCGCTATGTCCCTGACGAAGTAATTCGCTTTCACATTGACTGAAAAAAGCCTGCCGGACCCCGGCAGGCTTTTTTCAGTCAATATAGAAGAAATCTCTATGCGGAAGCTTCGAAGAGTACTTCTCGCGGCATTCGCGGACCAGGGGGACTGGGGGATACGGCCCCCAGTAAATAGACAAGAAGAAGCTCGACGCGCTAGTCCAGATAGAAGAAATCGCGCCTCGGGAGCTTCGAAGAATACTTCTCGCGGCATTCGCGGACCAGGGGGACTGGGGGATACGGCCCCCAGTAAATAGACAAGAAGAAGCTCGACGCGCTAGTCCAGATAGAAGAAATCGCGCCTCGGGAGCTTCGAAGAATACTTCTCGCGGCATTCGCGGACCAGGGGGACTGGGGGATACGGCCCCCAGTAAATAGACAAGAAGAAGCTCGACGCGCTAGTCCAGATAGAAGAAATCGCGCCTCGGGAGCTTCGAAGAATACTTCTCGCGGCATTCGCGGACCAGGGGGACTGGGGGATACGGCCCCCAGTAAATAGACAAGAAGAAGCTCGACGCGCTAGTCCAGATAGAAGAAATCGCGCCTCGGGAGCTTCGAAGAATACTTCTCGCGGCACTCGCGGAAGAGCTTCGCGGTCGAGCCGCTAAGGCGCGGACCGACCCAGGTGCCGGTATTGCTGATGAATATCCAGCACTCGCCGTCGGGATAGTACTTGATGAGAGCTGTCGTGCCGGAGAGAGTGCCCGTGCGTGTCCACTCGCCGTCCGGCTTCGTGTCGTTCCAGCCCAGCGAGTAAGTGTTCTCGTCGATGTACTGCGTCATCTTCTGCACGCTCTCCTTCGAAAGGATGTCCGGAACCTCGTCCCGCCCGTCGATGGACGCGATCAGCCGTGCAAGCTCCGCGGAAGACGCCACCCAGGCCCCTGCACCCGACAGACCGCGGATGTCATTGCCTCCGTAGCAGCGCTCCACCTGACGCCCCGAATTGTTGTATTCATCCACGAGAGGATCGTTCACCTGCATATGGTAGCGGGTCTCGTTGGGATATTTCTCCTCGTAATAGGTATGCGCGATATGGAAATCGCGGCAGCCTGCCTTGCGGAGCACATTTGTCTGCATCCATTCCTCATAAGGCTCTCCTGTCACCTCCTCGATGACCATCGAGAGAATCAGATAGCCCAGATTCGAATAGGACTGCGACGTCCCCGGGACATAGGAAAGCCGTCTGCGAAGCTGCGAAGTCAGCAGAGTCCGATGGTCGGGAGGAGTGTCCCACCTGTTGCGTAGCATAAGGTCGCGGGTGGAGAAAAGCGGGTCCCCGTACCTGGCGGTGAAGCCTCCCTGATGCCTCAGGAGATGCTCCACGGTGATATTGAAGTAATTCTTGTCCTTGATGGCGGCCGTATATGTGCTGTCGCAGAGAATCCCCTCGGGCCCGAAAACCTTGCTGTCCAGCGACAGGTCCCCGCGTTCGCAGAGAGTCATTATCCCCACGGCGGTCACCAGCTTCGACACCGACGCCATCCTGAGGATGATGCCCGGGGACATCTGCACACCGGCTTTCTCATCGGCCCAGCCATAGCCTTTGGAATACACCAGGGAGTCATTTCTCATAATCGAGAGCGACGTCCCCTGCAGATTCCACTTGCTCATGAAATTCTGCACCTTGCGGTCCAGCCCCGCGAGATCGGACGTGTCCGACATCCCGTTGGTGAGTGTGGCGTTCAGATCCCTGAGATTGCGCGTGTCCATTACCGCGTCCTCCGGCTTTTCCCTGCGGGTGCAGATATGAACGGTTGCGAAAGCGACGATGAGCAGGAGGATACCGCCCAGAAGATGTGAAGCCCTGAATTTCATTATTTTATGATTCCTTTTTTCTTTCCGAATTCGATGATGGTGTCAGCAGTGCCGTCGATTCCCAGTACGGAAGAGTCGATGCAGAGGTCATAATTGGCGGCAACGCCCCAATCCCCGAATGTCACGTAGTTGTAGTATGTCTCGCGGATGCGGTCGTTCTTGCGGATGAGGCTCTCGGCGTCCGAAGCGCTCAGGCCCTCCCTCTCGCAGACATTCCTTACGCGCACCTCCATCGGTGCGCTGATGAACACGCTCAGACGCTGTATGTCGCGCAGCACATAGTCGGAGGCGCGTCCCACGAAGATCGCGTCGCCCTGCGAAGCTATGGAGCGGATGGTCTCGCTCTGGATGGTGAACAAAGCGTTGTCGTTCAGGAAACTCTTCCCGGCGCTGTACTGGTTCAGCCCTCCGAAAAACGACTGGAGAGTCAGCAGGCTGGTCTTTTCATCCCTCTTGCGGAAGAGTTCCTCGCTGTAGCCGCTCTGCTCCGCAGCCTTGATTATCAGTTCGTTGTCATAGACTTCTATGCCGAGTTTCTCTTTGAGGGCCTGGGCCGTGCGCCTGCCCCCGCTGCCGAACTGCCGTCCGATGCAGATTAATGTCCTGTGTTCCATAGTACCTATTTATTTTATGCTGCTGCCGAGTGCCGAGGCGTCCTCACCGTCGGACAGGCGGCTGAATTTTCTGAAGAGTCTCACTATGAAAAAGAGCGTCACGAATACGCTTACCCCGTCCGAAATCGGGAAGCTGAGCCACACTCCCTTGTCCTGCCACAGCAGAGGAAGGGTATAGAGCAGAGGGAGCAGGAAGATGATCTGACGCGAGAGCGAGAGGAAGATGGAGGTCTTCACCATTCCGAGGCACTGGAAGAGGTTGCCGGAAACCATACAGAATCCCACAAACGGAATCAGAATATTGGCCACTCTCAAGCCTTTGATGGACAGTTCCTTGAGAAGCGGGTCATTGGTGAAGATTCCGACAGCCGCTCCCGGGAACACTTCCGAGGCGATAAAGCATAAAGTCGTGGCGAGCGTCGCCCATTTCACCGTCAGGGTGAATACTTCGCGTACTCGCTTGTACTGCCGCGCGCCGTAGTTGTAGCCCGCGATAGGCTGCATACCCTGGTTGAGGCCCATCACGATCATCAGGAAGAGGAATGAAATCCTGTTCACGATGCCGTAGGCTCCGATGGCGAGGTCTCCGCCGTAGGTTCTCAGCTGCTGGTTTATGAACATCGACACCAGACAGGCCGCGGAATTCATCAGGAAAGGTCCCAGGCCGATGGCCATCGAGGATTTCGCGATTCTCCAGTTAAGCTGGAAGAGCGGCTTTCCGAAATGCAGGAACCTGTCGCGGTTCATGAAGAAGCGGAATGAATAGACGAGCGACATCAGCTGGCAGAGCACTGTCGCGAGGGCCGCTCCCTGCACTCCCATCCCGAAGCCGAAGATGAAGATCGGGTCGAGCACCGCGTTCGAGATGACCGTGAACAGAGTCAGTCCCATCGCCGTTTTCGGATTTCCCGAGGCGCGGATCACACCGTTCAGACCGAAGTACAGATGCGTCACCACATTGCCAAGCAGGATGATGATCATATAGTCCTTCGCGAAAGGCATCGTGTTCTCGCTCGCGCCGAAGAAATAGAGAATCGGCTCCAGGAAAGCGAGAGCCACCACCGAGAAGATCAGACCGAATATGATGTTCAGCGAGAGCACATTGGAGAGCACTTTCTTGGCGTTGTCGTAGTTCTTCTGCCCGAGGAGCACTGAAATGAGGGTCATTCCTCCGACTCCGACGAGTGTGCCGAGCGCGGAGGAGAGGTTCATCAGAGGGAAGGTGACAGCAAGACCGGAAATGGCATATGATCCGACATCTTTCAGATGTCCAATGTAAATGCTGTCCACCATATTATACAAAGAAGCCGCAGTCTGGGCTATGATACCCGGGACTGCGTACATCTTCAGAAGCGAACTTATTTTCTTTGTCCCCAGTTCGAGGGGTGCTGCTTCAGTAGCTGCCATTTATTCCTTCTTGGATACAATTTCGAAATCAAATCTGAGCGGGCTGTACGGCGGAATCACGCTGCCGCTGCCGCTGTAGGTGTAACCGTAGGCCGAATAGAAGAGGGCCGTGCCCTTTTCCCCCACTTCCATAAGGGAAATGGCGTACGCGAATCCATCGACGCAGTCATCGCCGTCGGATGAAGTTCCGAGCTTGATATTGGTGTAGTCGTCCTTGTCGATATACACGGCCTGAGTCTCGTAGGTGGTGTTCACGTCGTAGATGTTGTAGAACTTGGCGGAATCCGCGACTGTCGTGGCGAACATCTGGCCGTTGAGAAGGCGTCCGTAATAATTTATATATACCACGTCACCGGTGACAAGGGTATCGGCTTCGTCGGTTATGGTCGGGGCCTGTGTCTGATTGTAGTAGAAACCGTATTTAAGGGTATCCACGCCCGGCATGATCTTGTGCGCGCACGCCCTGAGCGAGTCGTTCTCCCACTTGTAGACATCGTTGAACCCGTCCACAAGCTTGATGTCATAGATGGCGTTGGTTCCCGTGCATTTCTTCAGATACTGCTCTTCCGTGTCATATCTCGGATAGAGATAGTCTGTGGACTGGCTTGCCGTGGCGTTCAGCCATCCCGGGATGATGACCTTGACGCTGCCGCCCATCTTCATCCTGCTGATGACTGCATCCAGACCGGCTGTCATACTGGCGTCTCCCCTGATCATAACTTTCGGACCGTAGTAGTTCGCGGAGTCATAGGTGCCGACCTGCTGTGCGACTTTCTTGTCGGTAGTCGTCTGGACATTGCCGTCCAGGTCATAGGCGGTGTACTCCATATATGCGAAATAGTGGTCATCCTCCGTGCCGGCAAGGTCGCCGGTGCCCGGTGTTTCAGATATGATGTAATATCCCGGATCCACCTTGACCGCATCAGGATAGTTGGTTATCATCCAGGCGTCAAAGTATTTCTTGTTCGCGTCGTTTGTTCCTGCAGTGGCTGCCTTCTCGCAGCCCGAAAGAGAGAGGGCCGCTGCCGCGAAGGCGAGTGCAATGACAATTTTCTTCATAAATACTCTTTATTCTTTCTTATCAGTTCTCTACGTTCTGTATCCACAGATGGTATGCCAGCGGTGCATTTGCAGGAATCGTGCCTATCCGGTTCTTGCCCATCCCATATTTTCCGCTGAATATGATGTAGCACTCCTCGCCGGCTTTCACTCCGATGAGTCCGTTCTGCAGTCCCTCCATAAGGCTCCCTTCCGCCATGTCTACCGTAACAGGCTGAAAGACAGTTGAGTCGCTTACGTTCCAGCTGAGGGCGGGATTGTTCGTGGCGAACATATTCGTCTGGCTGATGCTCCCGCCGGTGAAGTTGTAGCCGGCATACAGGAATGTGACCCTGCCTCTGGCATTCAGGTCGACGTCCCGGCCCTCAGTGAGCACGAGACGGACCGCTCCGCCGTTGTACTCCGCGCGTGTGGCGGTGCTGTCGCTCAGGCACTTGTCCACGAAAGTCCCGATTTTCGTCTCCTGGTTCGCGAACAGAAGCTCCCGCTCCTCCTTCTTGCAGGCGGCGGTCACGGCGAGTATCAGCAGACACAGCGATACGTATTCAGCAAATTTTCTCATAACAGAAATTCTGCGCAGTTTCTTTCAATATAATCTCCGAGCTCCCCGGCTGAAGCAATATCCTTGCCTATATAAAGCCTTCCGCCCGAGGCCTGCTCGTGTCCGCCGCCATTGAATGCCTTGCGCGCACACGCATTGGCGGAAACGCCTCTTTTCGAGCGGATGGAAACTCTGAAAAATCCGTCGTCTTCGGTGAGCAGCAGGCTCATGCGCACGCTCCCGACCGCCAGCGGCATATTCACGATGCCCTCCGTGTCCCCTTCGCGGCAGTCGAATCTCTTCCTCTCGGCGGCGGTGAGAATCATATACGCGAGTCCGTTCGCGCGCACCTGCAGCTTTTCGGAGAGCAGATAGCCGATGAGCCGCACGCGGTTCTCCGCGAACGACTGGTAGATGTGCGAGAGAATCTCGTCCCTGTCCACCCCGGCCGCGAGCAGCTGCGAAGCCATCTCCAGCGTGGAGGGGAAGACGGAGTTCGCGAAATTGTTCGTGTCCGTCGTCATTCCGCACATCAGCGAGCGGGCGCAGCGCAAGGGCAGTCTTCCGGCGTTCCCGCCAATGTCAGGGAGACCCATAAGTACTTGGAACAGAAGTTCCGACGCCGAGGAAACCTGCGTCTGCGAGAAGATCAGGCAGAACTGTTCCTCCGACGGCCCCGGGTGGTGGTCGATCAGCACTTTCTTTCCTGCGGCGGCCGCCAGGGCGTCCTCCAATGCGTCGGTCCTGTGGAATCCCGGGGCGTCCAGGCAGAATATCAGGTCTGATTCACGGATTCTTCCGTCCGCTTCTTCAGTTTCCCGGCTGTAGTCCAGCACGCCGGCCCCTTCCATAAGGAAGTTCAGATTGGACTGGGCGGGGTTGGGAATGACCGCGCAGACCTGCTTGCCGCGGCATTCGCGAAGGTATGACGCCAGAGCGGTGCTGCTGCCGATTGCGTCTCCGTCGGGATGCGTATGCGTGACAATGAGAACCCTGGAAGAGTCCCCGATCAGTGAATCCAGCCTTTGAATTCTGTCCTGCATACGTTGGAAGCTGTTTTGAAACAATCCCTCTTTTTCCTTACGCGGCCTTTCCGGCCATTTTCATCTTCGTCATCGGTCGTGTGCTACCCGGCACACTTCCTCTTCCGAAGCCGAAACTGTCTCGAAAATCCCGCATAATAAAATGCGGGAATCATTTCCAGACAGCTTCTGAATGTTTTCCGAGTGCAAATTTACAAAGAATAATTGCATTTCATAAATGAAATTCATAACTTTGTCCGGCTTTGAGATAATAATAAAAATTAGAATATAATGAACGGAATTCTTAAAAAAGTACTGACGTGGGTCATTCTGCCCCTCGTTATTATTGCGTTGGTTTACGCAGTGGTAAGAAGTATCATGGAGCCAGTGGAGTTTAACAAGGAGAAGGACTTCCGCGAGGAAATTGCCATCCAGCGCCTCAAGGACATCCGTACCCTTCAGGTGGCTTTCAAGAGCGAGACAGGCCGTTTCGCTTCCACAATCGACAGCCTCAAGGACTTCTACAAGCAGGGCGAGATGACAGTTCTTATGCAGATCGGTTCTATGGATGACTCAGTGGCAGTCGCCCATACAGAGGCTATCCAGAAGGCTAACCGCAAGATTACCAACAAGGACCTCTATCAGAGATATCTTGCAGGTGACAACAAGCTCGTGTTCTCCATCGAGAACAAGATTCCTGTACGCGACACTCTCTTCAACGGCCGCAACGATTTCCGCGTGGACGATCTCGGCACCATTCCATTCTCGAATGGCAAGCCTATCCGGATGGAGGCTACCGTAAAGACCGTATCCGGTGTTCAGGTTCCTCTCTTCGAGGCAAAGATTCCTTACAGAGACCTCCTTCTCGGTCTTGACAACCAGCTCAGAATCAATCTCGACGCTGAAAGAAGAGACCAGAACAAATACGAAGGACTTCAGGTCGGAAGTATCTCGGCACCTAACAACAACGCCGGAAACTGGGAGTAGTAATATAATGAGCGAATTGCAGCGCGACAGAATATCCATTCAAGTTTCCTTGAGTGGATATTCTTTTAAGGTAGAGGATGCAAGGGGAAGCCATACTTCCGCCTGGCAGGAGCCCCGGACTCTTTTCACGAGTCAGGCGCTTCAGCGTACCTATGCCGAGGTGGAGCTGTCCCTGTTCACTCCCAAGTGCGCTCTGATTCCGGAGAGTTTCTTCTCGCCGGAGTCTGCTCGGGACCTTCTGTCCCAGACCGTACAGCTCGATGCGGGGGACAGGGCATTCCATATTTCCGTACCCCAGTACGCTGCAGTCCTTGTCTATTCGGCCGATTCCGCCCTCGGAATCTGCAACGCTGTCCTGAACAGCGTCCGCTGCGGGGGAGAGAAGGCTCCGGAGTTCCTTCCGGAGATGTACTACATCCTCCGGGACCTTTCGCAAAGCGCGGAATATAACAAGATTATGGCCTCCTGGGCCGACGGGTGGCTGTATCTGGCCATCGCTCAGGGAAAGAATCTCCAGCTTGCCAACGTATATCGCGCAGTGGATTTCACCACCGCCGAGTATTTCATCTTCACAGCCCTCAAATCTCTCCAGCTGAATCCTGAGATGTCTGTCATCAGTTTCCGCACTCCTCTGGATGCGGAGCAGGAGATGTCCCTCTACCGCTACTTCCGTTCAGTGGAGAAAGTCTGACACCTTTATTATATGAGGATAATAGGCGGAAAACTCAAGGGCAAGATCATCTGCCCTCCTGAAAACTACCGGGCGCGTCCCACGACGGACTTCGCCAAAGAGGGGCTTTTCAATGTCCTGAACAATGAATACGAATTCGAGGACCTGAAGGTTCTGGACCTTTTCGGCGGGACCGGAGCCATCGCTTTCGAGTTCGCATCCCGCGGAGCATCAAGGGTTTACAGTGTCGAGATGACGCGCGAGAACGCCTCTTTCATAAAGACCGAGGCCGAGCGTCTGGGCCTTCAGAACGTCACTATGGTCCGCGCGAACGTCTTTGACTTCCTGCCTCTCTGCCGCGAGAAGTTCGACATCATCTTCGCCGACCCTCCCTACGCCCTTGAGGGCCTCGAGAATATTCCTGACAAGATTTTCGGCCACGACCTCCTTCACCCCGGCTGCTATTTCATCCTCGAGCACGGTGATGAGCACTCCTTTACCTCTCACCCCCGCTTCGTAAAGGAAAAGCACTACGGCCGCGTCCACTTCTCTTTTTTCGAGTAGGAAAGCCTTGCGTTGAGCAGTCTGTGGCTGGCAGAGAGCCTAGCCGCCCACGGCTAGTGAGTGGGTGGCTCGAGCATGCCGCCAAAAGGCGGCGTCCGCAGCGAGAGCAGGGATGGGTTGTGAGATAGCTCGAGCGGAGGACCACTTCCCCGTAATGGGGACGGGAGGGGAAATAAGACGGGATGGAGCGCGAAGCGCGGAAGCTCTTCTGCCAGCCAGCAGACTGCCGGCGCCCGCACAAAACTATAAACCTTTAGCTTTCCCCTCATCCCAGATGGCGTCCATCTCCGCGAGAGTCATATCAGTAAGATTGCGGCCCTTCTTCAGAGTGTTTTCTTCCAGATAGGTGAAACGCCTGCGGAACTTCTCGCAGGCCCCGCTGAGCGCCGCCTCAGGATCGAAACCGTAGAGACGCGTGGCGTTGATTACAGCGAACATCAGATCGCCGAACTCCTCCAGAGCGTGCGCAGGATTCCCCTCGGCGGCAGCCTCCATCGCCTCTCCCAGCTCCTCCTTCACCTTGTCCCACACATCCTCCTTCTGCTCCCAGTCGAACCCGCACCCGCGCGCCTTCTCCTGCACCGACATAGCCTTCAGCAGAGCCGGCATCGAGGAAGGAATCCCGGACATCACCGTCTTGTTCCCGTCCTTCTCCTTAGCCTTCACGAGCTCCCACGTATCGGCTATCTCTTTGGCTGTCATAGTCTTGCCGGCCTGGGGCCCGAACACGTGCGGATGGCGGAACACCATCTTGTCGCAGACCTTGCGGATACAGTCCGCCACATCGAACTCGCCCTTCTCCTCCGCAATCTTCGAATAGAACACCAGATGATAGAAAATATCCCCGATCTCCTTCGAGGTCGCCTGGGCATCGCCCTTGAGAATGGCGTCGCTCAGTTCATAAACCTCCTCCTCCGTCATCGGACGGATCGATTCCATAGTCTGCTCCGCATTCCACGGACACTTCTCCCTCAGGCTGTCCATAATGTCCAGCAATCTCGAAAATTGAGCGATCTTTTCTTCTTTGGTATTCATAATCTGTTGAATTTTAAGAGTTTCTTCGGAATGTCGGAAAGCCTTTCCGAAAGAGAATGCAAAAATAGGAAAAATTTGAAGTATCTTTGCGCGTGTTTGAAATATATAGATGATGAAACCATATACCCAGCCACTTCCCTTTGTATCCGCAGATGAAGCGGTAAGCCACATCAAGTCGCACAGCCACATACACTTGAGCAGTGTCGCGAGCGTTCCCCACATCCTCGTCCAGGCCCTCTGCCGCCGTGCGGACGCGGGCGAGGTCGAAGACCTCCGCTTCCATCATTTCCATACCGAAGGCCCGGCCCCTTACAGCGAACCACGCTACGAAGGCATCTTCTTCGAGCAGGGCTTCTTCGTCGGCCCGAATGTCCGGGCCAATGTGAACACCGGCTACGCCGACTATCTGCCTGTGCACCTCGGAGAGAGCCAGAAACTCTACCGGAGCGGCGCAATCCATCTCGGAGCGGCCCTCGTGCAGGTTTCCCGCCCGGATGAAAACGGCTACGTATCTCTCGGAACATCAGTCGACTGCTCCATCGCCGCCGTCGAAAGCGCCGATCTTCGCATCGCGGTGGTGAACCCCAATGTCCCTTACGCCCACGGCGACCTGATCCATATCAGCAGCTTCGACTACCTCGTCGAGGATGATACCCCGCTCGTTACCAAGGACTTCGCCCAGCCGACCGACACCGAAGTGCTCATCGGCAGGAACTGCGCGGCCCTTGTGGAGGACGGTGACTGCATCCAGATGGGAATCGGAGCCCTCCCGAACGCTCTCGCAGCCCAGCTCGGCGACCACAAAAACCTCGGCCTGCACACCGAGATGTTTGCTGACGGCCTGCTCGGCCTGATCAAGAAGGGCGTCATAAACGGCGCGAACAAAAAGATAGACCGCGGCTGCGTAGTCGCTTCGTTCCTGCTTGGAAGTCAGGAGGTTTACTCCTTCATCGATGACAATCCGCAGGTCCTGATGCGCGACATCAAATACACGAATGACCCGTGGGTCATCGCCAAGAACCCTCATATGAAGGCGATCAATTCCGCCACCGAGGTGGATCTCACCGGCCAGATCAGCGCCGACTCCATCGGAACGCGCATCTTCTCCGGCACCGGCGGCCAGCTGGAATTCGTCAAGGGCGCCACGATGTCCGAGGGCGGCAAGTCCATCACGGCATTCGCCTCCCGCACGAACAAGGGCAAGAACAAGATAGTCCCTGTCCTCAATCCCGGAGCCGGCGTAGTCACCCCGAGAGCCGACGCGCACTGGATCGTGACCGAATACGGCGCCGTGGATCTCTACGGCAAGTCCCTGCAGGAGAGGGCGAAACTCCTCATCAGCATCGCCCATCCGGATGACCGCGAGATGCTCGACCGCGCCGCCTTCGAGCGCTTCGGCCCGCACTACCATAACTTCAGCATATAAATCCTATGTGGACTGAGCGCACGCAGATGCTTCTCGGAGAGGATTCGATTGGACGCCTCGCGGCGTCCAATATTGTGGTCGTGGGTCTGGGAGGAGTAGGCGGCTTTGCCTGCGAAATGCTCGCGCGCGCGGGTGTAGGGCATCTTACGCTCATCGACTGCGATACGGTGGGGGAGACGAATCTGAACCGTCAGCTCATCGCCCTGCATTCCACCCTGGGGGAGTCGAAGGCCGAAGTGCTGAGGACCCGCCTTCTGGACATCAACCCTTCGCTGGATATCCGTGTGATCGGGAAATATGTCCACGAGGATACATTGGACGAAGTCTTCGGTGAGATTGGACGGAGTCCGGACTATGTCGTCGATGCGATAGACACGCTCAGTCCGAAGATTGCGCTCATTCAGTATTGCCTTTCGCATTCTCTGCCTCTCGTGAGCTCGATGGGCAGCGGGGCGAAACTGGACGCGACGGCGGTCCGCGCGGATGACATCTCGCGCACGAAAATGTGTCCGCTGGCTCATATGCTTCGCAAACGCCTTCACCATCTGGGTATCTATGAGGGCTTTACGGCGGTCTATTCGGTTGAGGAGCCGCGCCGCTCGTCGGTGGTGCTGGAGGAGAGCCGCAACAAGAAGTCGCAGGTCGGGAGCATCTCCTATCTGCCGGCGGTGTTCGGCTGTGTCTGCGCGCAGGTGGTAATAAGAAATATTACTGATATATAACTTCCTGATATAGAATGGGCCCGCTATGTATGACTCATAGCGGGCGTCCTGTTTTTGCAGGATAAGAAGAATTTTTTGTAAATTTGCAGGTTGTTACGTAGTACCGTGTTAAAAGCTTATCAGATGCAGAATTATATTATAACGGAGGTGGAAAGCCGCAGGGATTTGCGGGATTTCATTCATTTTCCGGATGAGTTGTACCGGGATTGTCCGCAGTATGTGCCTGCGCTCCATTCCGACCAGCGCAATTCGCTCACCAAAGTATCCACTCTGAAGTATTGCCGTCGCAGAATGTGGCTCGTAAGGGACGGCAAGAAGGTGATCGGAAGAATATGCGCGATGATCAATCCACGCTACAACGAGCGCTACTCGAAGAAGTGCATACGCTTCGGCTGGTTCGACTGCATAAACGACATCGAGGTCGCCCGCCTGCTTCTCTCCACGGCCGAGGCCTGGGGCAAGGCTGAGGGGATGACGCAGATTCACGGACCTCTTTACTACAATACTCTCGGCAAGCAGGGTATGCTGGTGGAGGGCTTCGACAATATCCCGCCGTTTAACTGCATCTATAACTATCCGTATTACAATGACTTGGTTACTTCTTTAGGTTTCAGCAAGGAGTGCGACTGGGTGCAGTACAAGATTCCGGCCGACCACGGGGTTCCGGAGAAGGCCGAAAGGGTGGCGAAGATAGTGCAGCAGCGCTACAACATCCATTTCGGAAGCATTGACAAGCTGAAAAAGGACCCGAAGCAGGTACACGAGTTCTTCAGGATTTATAACGACAGTTTCGCTTCGGCGGTATATAATTTCATTCCGTTCACGGAAGAGGAGATTCAGGAGGAGGCGAAGGAGAGTATGCCTTTCATTTCGGACAAGGCGAGCACCATCCTTCTGGACGAAAATGACAAGCTGGTGGCTTTCGGAATCTCATTCCCGAGCATCTCGAAGGCTCTGCAGAAGGCTAAGGGGCATCTTTTTCCGTTCGGATGGATACACCTGCTGAAGGCTATAAATGACTACGAATACACTGACCTGATGCTGAACGGCGCCACTCCGGAGTGGCAGAACAAGGGCATTTCGGCCGTATATTACAAGGAGATGAGCGTGAGGGCCAAGCAGATCGGAAACAAGTGGGCCATCACGAATCCGCAGATAGAGACTAACAGTGCGGTGAATATCTGGGGCAGCTACGAGCACGAGCTGTATATGAGACGCCGCTGCTACATTAAGGATATTTTATAAAGTTTTTATGGCAGACAATACATTGCTGGAGAAGGTCCTGTCGCTTCAGGACAAGTACAAATCCCTTCAGGATCAGCTCGCAAGTCCTGACGTGATGTCGGATATGAAGAGATACGTGCAGCTGAACAAGGATTACAAGGAACTGCAGCCTATCATCGAGGCCGGTCTCGAGTACAGCAAGATGCTGGACGAGATCGCTACGGCGAAGGATATTCTCATCAATGAGAAGGATGAGGATCTGCGCGAGATGGCGCGTGAGGAGATGAACGAGATAGAGCCCAAGCTTCCTGATATGGAGCAGAAGATAAAGCTCCTTCTGATTCCTGCCGATCCTGACGACTCCAAGAATGCGATGGTCGAGATCCGCGGCGGTACCGGCGGTGACGAGGCTGCCATTTTTGCGGGCGATCTTTTCCGCATGTATTCCAAGTTCGCCGAGAAGCGCGGCTGGAAGCTGGAGATTACGGAGCAGACTCCGGGCACGTCCGGCGGCTACAAGCAGGTGGTTTTCAAGCTTTCAGGCAATGACGGCGTCTATGGCGTGATGAAATACGAGTCCGGCGTGCACCGCGTCCAGAGAGTGCCTCAGACCGAGACTCAGGGCAGAATCCAGACTTCTGCGGCATCCGTGGCCATTTTCCCAGAGGCCGGCGAGTTCGATATCGAACTCAATCCTGCGGATATCCGCAAGGACCTCTTCTGTTCTTCCGGTCCTGGCGGTCAGGGTGTTAATACGACCTATTCGGCCGTGCGTCTTACCCATATCCCGTCCGGTATCGTGGTGCAGTGTCAGGAGGAGCGTTCGCAGCTCAAGAATCTGGACCGCGCTATGGAGGAGCTCAGAACACGTCTGTATAATCTTGAGCATCAGAAGTATCTGGACGGTATCGCCGCGAAGCGCAAGACTATGGTTTCGACCGGTGACCGCTCCGCGAAGATTCGCACCTATAACTATCCTCAGGGCCGAGTGACCGACCATCGCATAAACTGGTCGATGTTCAATCTCCCCGCCTTTATGGACGGCGACATCCAGGACTGCATTGACAATCTCCAGGTAGCCGAAAACGCCGAGCGCCTCAAGGAAGCCGGCGAGTAGGAAGGATAAGAAACTTCATCGTTGCCGTTGCGCATCGATCAAACTCCGCAACCGTAATCTTTTTTCCGGGCCGCTTCGCGTCCAATACGGTTGCGGAGTTTGTCGCTGTCTCCGCGGCAAGGCTTTATGCGGTCATCGAGCTTGATGAAACGTCCACCCGAGGGAACCCTACTCAGTCAACTTATTGAGCGAAAGCTCGACGAGCTTGCGGACGGAAGGTTTGTAGTCGGTGTTAGCGTCCTTGAGGTAGCGGTTCGCTATTACGCAGCAGACCGTGCCGGCGTGATGGCCCAGATGGGCGCAGAGACCGGCGAGGGCAGAGCCCTCCATCTCGAAATTCGTGATGCGGTAGCCTTTCCAGCTGAATTTCTCGAAATCCTCGAGCATATTCGGCATAGCCAGCTGATTGCGCACTACACGCCCCTGAGGCCCGTAGAAGCCCGGGGCTGAGATGGTCATACCCTTTACGGTGCAGTCCTCGAAACGCTTGATGAGTTCTTCGCTCGCCCTTACGAAATATGGGGCAGGAAGATGTCTGTCCCAATGGACGGCCTTTTTGAATGCCTCCTCGAAATCAGGCAGCGCAATCTTGTCCCTGTCCGCATACCAGTTCAGAAGGCCGTCGCAGCCCACCGAGATATGCGAGAAGATGAAAGACCCGAGTGGAATGTCGGGATGAATCGCGCCGCAGGTGCCGATGCGAAGCACCGTCAGAGTGCGGTGCTGCGCCTTCGGCTCGCGAGTCGTGAAATCGATATTGGCGAGAGCATCCAGCTCGGTCATCACGATGTCGATATTGTCCGTGCCGATGCCTGTCGAGAGCACCGTAATCCTCTGTCCGTGATACTTTCCGGTGATGGAGGTGAATTCGCGGGAGGACTTTCTGAACTCCTTGTCCTCAAGGAATTCTCCCACCATATCGACTCTGCCGGGATCCCCGACGAGAATCACCTTGTCCGCAAGTTCTTCAGGACGCAGATGGATGTGGAATGCCGATCCGTCCTGATTGATTATAAGTTCTGATTCTGCTATTCTCATATGTGAAGTGTTTAATACAAAGTTCAAATATAGTTTTTTAATGCGGAAATTCCTACTTTTGTCCCGCAAATCCGGGCACTGAAGAAAAAGCCGCGGATTTACAGTAAAAGAGTTATTCCTGAACAGATTCTAAAAATACGGACAATATGTGGCAGAGAGCACAGACACTTTACATAGCCATCGCGACCGTTCTCATCGCGGTGATGTTTTTCAGCGTCAAGGCGGTGATTCCCGAGTCCCCGGGCAACACCGCGGAGGAAATCAGATACACGGCATACCTGCCTTACCTGATACTTCTCATCGTTATCACGGCGTTTAATCTCATCGCGCTCAATTCATTTAAATTCAGGGTGTTCCAGATGCGCACCACCGTTCTCGCGGCCATCGTGACGCTCGCTCTGCAGATCTGGCTCGCGGTCGATTTCATCACCACCAGCGGCACCGTGAACTTCCGTCTGAGCGCCGTTTTTCCGGCCGTCGCCCTGATTCTCGACATAATGGCGATCCGCGGCATCGCGGCAGACATCCTGGTCGCGGACAGCGTCAACCGCCTGCGCAGCAGTCGTAAGCACAAGAGGCTGAAGTAGTTGCAGCCGGCCGCCGAAGCGGCCGATATTAACAGAGATTCAATGCAAGATGAGGGTGACTAAAAAGAGATTTTTAGTCACTCTTTTTTTTTGGAACGATAGACTTGTTTACACCAAGCAGTTTTATCCATACGCCATTAAATGCAAAACACATCCAAGCGGATGTGTTTTTTTTATTTATAACACTATTTATAAGAAAATAGTAGTATGGGCAAAAAGTTGGACAATATCTCTCACGGCAAGCCGTCCGCAGAACTAAATTCACTAAAAGTGTCTCAATCGTCCAACTCTGCAAATGTAAGAATAGATATTGAAGAAACAAAGCATAAACTCAATACACTCGCAGAAAAATGGAAAGGCGTGAATAGTGTTAAAGGATTCTTAACGGACTTATGGATTGCATTAGGAATAGATGCGCCAACGCAAAATCAGCAGAAAGGTGGAAACCCAAGCAGATATGCAGCCTTTCAATTACAAGACGGCTCAGTAATTACGGTTACTATTAGAGCAAGTGCTCATAATGCAGACGCTTCCAACTATGCCTCTGACGGAAATATAAATGGAAATAGTCGTTGAGAAGCTGGACAATCTGTGTGAAATTTTGTCGAACCTGCCGGCAAGACGCTTGCTGCGGAAGATGTTTATGGTTCTGAAATCGGGGTACTGCATTTCAATATTTGGTTGAAAAAAGCGGGGATTTTTCAACCAAATGGACCTATTTCTGGATTTGGTTGAAAATACCGGCGATTTTTGAACCAAATCTTCAAGTTTAACGAGATGCCGGTGAGTCAGTCTTGGGATGGGCACTCTACGGCCTGCGGCCAATCCAGGTGAGAGTGTTTTCGGCCGTTTTTGCTGGGACCTGGACGAGCAAGGTGCCACAGACGCCATTCTACGGCCTGCGGCCAATCCAGGTACGATGGTTTTCCGTGAAAAATGCTGGGACCTTCTATGTTGTATTCCAAATTAATTGAATACTTTTTGTTAATATAATTTATTGTATATCAATACAGTCTTAGCTAAGTCCCTGTTTTTCAACAGGTATTAAAGTCCCTGCCGCCCGTAT
>CAVCRS010000017.1:0-17952 GCA_963604635.1 Faecalibacillus sp. | reverse complement strand
AAGATGTACGGCACGCCAGTCACTGGAAGTTTCGGCCCCCGGCGATAGCAGGTCACAGCCGCAGAAAAAGATGTACGGCACGCCAGTCACTGGAAGTTTCGGCCCCCGGCGATAGCAGGTCAGAGCCGCAGAAAAAGATGTGCGGCACGCCAGTCACTGGGAGTTTCGGCCCCCGGCGATAGCAGGTCAGAGCCGCAGAAAAAGATGTACGGCACGCCAGTCACTGGAAGTTTCGGCCCCCGGCGATAGCAGGTCAGAGCCGCAGAAAAAGATGTGCGGCACGCCAGTCACTGGGAGTTTCGGCCCCCGGCGATAGCAGGTCAGAGCTATACCTCGATGGCGGTGCTGAATTCGCGAAGGAAGCGCATATCGTTCTCGAAATAGTGGCGGAGGTCATTCACCCTCCACTTCAGCATCGCGATTCTCTCCAGACCCATACCGAAAGCGAAACCGGAATACTTCTTCGAGTCTATTCCGCTTGCTTCCAGCACGTTAGGATCCACCATACCGCAGCCCAGAATCTCCAGCCAGCCGGTACCCTTGCAGATGTTGCAACCCTTGCCGTGGCAGATGTTGCAGCTGACGTCGACCTCGGCGGACGGCTCCGTGAACGGGAAGAATGACGGACGCATACGGATCTCAGTATCAGGGCCGAACATTTCGCGGGCGAAAAGCAGGATGGCCTGCTTGAGGTCTGCGAAAGTCACATTCTCATCTATATAAAGACCTTCCACCTGATGGAAGATGCAGTGTGCGCGTGCGCTGATGGCTTCATTGCGGAATACACGTCCCGGGCAGATGACGCGGATAGGAAGCTTCATACTTTCCATTGCGCGAACCTGTACAGAAGAGGTGTGGGTGCGCAGCAGAAGCGGGTTAGGATGACCCACGGACACGAAGAACGTATCCTGCATATCTCTGGCAGGGTGGTTAGGAGGGAAGTTCAGAGCCTCGAACACGTGATAGTCATCCTCGACTTCCGGACCCTCGGCCACATCGTAGCCGAACTTGCGGAAGATGTCCACGATCTCCTGACGGACGATCGAAACAGGATGGCGGGAACCCAGCTCGAAAGCGTCTCCCGGCATAGTCAGATCCTGTGAAACTGCCTGCGAAGCGCCCTCGGACGCGGTCTGGCCCTTGAGCTCCTCGATCTTGTTCTGGACAGTCTGCTTGAGGTCGTTCAGAGTCTTTCCGAACTCCTTCTTCATATCCTTGTCCATCGTGCGGAACTCATCGAAGAGTTTCGTCACTTCACCTTTCTTGCCCAGGAAACGGACTCTCGCCTCCTCGACATCTTTCTGCGTCTGACACTTGAGTTCAGACAGGTCTGCAAGCACTTTCTGAATCTGCTCTTTCATATTAGAAGCTGTTATAAATCCCGCAAATTTACGAATTATTCTGATTAGGATGACACACTATCGCTGAAAAAGAGGCCGGCATTGGCCGCAAGGCCGGAAAAACCACGTCGGCATTGGCCGCAAGGCCGCTCTATTCGCTTTTCCCCATCTTCGCGCGCCGCTTGTCGCGAGCCTTTTTCGCCCGCGCCGCGCCGTTCTTCTGATACTTGCTCCACTGCTCATCGCTGAACACCTTCTGCAGCGAATCGTCTATGCGGTCCTGCCACCTGTAAACCACGTCATTATAGATGTCGGTGTTTGCGACCTTCTTCTTCTGCAGCTCCGTAAGCTCCTGCTGCATAGCCTGATAGTCGTGAGTCAGGATGGAATCTACATAGAATACCTGCCAGTCGTCGAGATCGAGCGACGCGGTCATCTGGGTAATCTGCTTGTCCAGATTCTCGAAGAACTCCTTTTCCCTTTTCTGCGGATCGTTTTCCTGCGCCATAGCCGCAAAAGTGCACAGCAGCGCGGCGGCAAGAGATAAAATTACTCGTTTAGTCATAAAAAATGATTAGCTTTGTGTCCCACACGTTGATTTTCCCTGCACCCCTGAAAGCAGCGCGCAGAACGCACGGAGTACAAAATTATAAATTAATAGAATAACTACCAAATGACCAGAAGATTCATCACCTTATGCCTTGCGGCCGCACTCCTTGCGACGGTGTCGGCACAGCGAACGGACGCCTGTTCGAACGTAATAATCACCCACGGAGCGAGCACAGACGGCTCCGCGATGATTTCCTATTCCGCAGACTCCCACCAGCTCTACGGAGAGCTCTATTTTCAGGCCGCGGCCGACTGGAAGGCCGGAGCGACGCGCCGGGTCGATGACTGGGACAGCTACAGATTCCACGGCTACATTCCTCAGGTCGCGCACACCTACCAGAGAGTGGGCAATATGAACGAGCACCAGCTCATCATCGCGGAGAGCACCTGGGGCGGAAGGATTGAGCTTGAAAATAAGCAGGGTATAATAGACTATGGTTCATTAATTTACATAGCTCTAGAGAGAGCCCGCACAGCCCGCGAGGCCATTCAGATTATGGTCAGCCTCGTGGATGAATTCGGCTATGCCTCCGAGGGCGAGAGCTTCTCCATCGCCGACACTCAGGAAGCCTGGGTGATGGATCTCATCGGCAAGGGCGAGGGCAGCAAGGGTATGCTCTGGGTCGCCAGACGCATCCCTGACGGCTACATCTGCGCACACGCGAACCAGGCGCGCATCTCCCGCTTCCCGCTGAATGACCCGGAGAACTGTATGTATGCGCCCGACGTGATCAGCTTCGCCCGCGAGAAAGGCTGGTTCAGCGGCGAGGACAGCGAATTCAGCTTCTGCGACGCATATTGTCCGCTCGACTTCGGCACCGTCCGCGCCTGCGACGCCCGCGTCTGGAGCGCGTTCAACATCCTCTGCGACGGGCAGTTCACCTATATGGACGAGAGCGGCCGCGAGGTCACCCGCCCGGCGTCCGACTGGCTCGACTATGCGATGGGGTACGATCTCGACAACCCGATGCCTCTCTTCGTCAAGCCGTCCCGCAAGATCAGCGTGAAGAACGTCGCCGACGTGATGCGCGACCACTTCGAGGGCACTCCGATGGATATGACCACCGATATCGGCGCCGGCGGCAACGCACTCCCGTACCGCTGGAGACCGATGTCTTTCAAATACGAGGGCAAGAGCTATCTGAACGAGCGCGCGCTCGCGACCCAGCAGACCGGTTTCTGGTTCGTGGCACAGTCCCGCACCGGGCTGCCTGACATCATCGGAGCGCTACAGTGGTTCGGCTGCGACGATGCCGCAACGTCTTACCTCACACCGATTTACGCAAACACCAAAGAAGTTCCCGAGTGCCTGCGCGTAGGTAACGGCAATATGCTGAGCTACTCTCCGACATCCACCTTCTGGATGTGCAACCGCGTCACCAACGCCTGCTACAAGATGTATAACCAGATGGCTCCGTACGTACGCGAGAGGGTTGACGCATTCGAGAACGAGCAGATGAATTCGGCCGTTCCGGCCAATGACGAAGCGCTCCTCAAGCTTTATGGCAAGGGCGGCAAGAGCGCCATCCGCAAGGTCCGCAAGGCTCTGACCGAATATACGGTCAATACCGCCCAGACCCAGTTCGCTGCCTGGGCCAAACTGGAGGAAACCCTTCTCGTGAAGTTTATCGACGGCAATGTCAAGGCTCAGGACGAGAATGGCAATTTCATTCATTCAGAGGACTATGTGGGCCTTCCTGTGGGCATCACCCAGCCGGGCTACACCGACAAATGGAAGGAGGCCGTCGTGAAGGACCACGGTTCGGTAATAGAGGAAAAATAATCACTTTCGGGTTCCGTGGCTATGCACGGGACCCGGTCAATTTCAAAATATTATGAAAAGAATTATCGCATCTCCGAAGGCTCCCGCCGCTGTGGGGCCATATTCACAGGCCATTGAGGCCAATGGTGTACTCTTCGTTTCCGGTCAGCTCCCTGTCGACGGGGCTACAGGCGCTATGCCTGAGGATGTCGTGGCGCAGACCCGCTGCAGCCTCGACAATATCGGCCATATCCTCGCCGAGGCCGGCTACAGTTTCGATGACGTGGTGAAGACCACGGTCCTTCTGACCGACATCGCCGATTTCGGGGCGATGAACGCCGTATATGCAGAGTATTTCAAGGGTGACAAGCCAGCCCGCGTCTGCTACCAGGTAGCCGCCCTCCCGAAAGGCGCCAAAGTCGAAATCGACGCTTTCGCCACGAAATAACTCATTGCTGCGCAAGTAGATATGAAGAGGCCGAAACTCTTGTAGAGCTTCGGCCTTTTTTTTAGCGCTCTATTGGTCGAAGACCACGCGGGCATCGCCGAATTTCAGGAAGATGTCGATGCGGAGCGGGAGCTGGCGGGAGTCGGCGGTGGTGTAGAAGCGCAGTGTCGTCTCTTCCTTTGCACGACCTTTCTTGTCGGTGGTGTCTTTCACGAGGGTGAAGACGCGGCAGAGGACCTTGCCGCTGCCGGTCTCGACGGTTTCCTGCCCGGCGTAGCGCAGGTGCTGCTCGCTTACGCGGTAGGATCCCGCCATATTCAGAGTGATGCGGGAGCCGGGCTTGAGAGTCGAATTGTCCATCGCCCGGACGTGCTGCACGAGTGAAATCATATCATAGATCGGCTGGCTGCTCTGTCCGCCGCCCTCGCGTACGTGGCCGTCGGTGTAGGTCTTGAGAATCCGGGCCTTGTACTGGCCGTTTTCGCGGGAGAAGTAGATTTTCTCGTCCACGATGTCGCTGCCCTCGATGCAGCTCTTGCGGAAGAACAGCGGGGCGCAGTCGGCTGTAAGAGTGGTTTCGAGGGTGTCGCGGAGCTTGAAGATCCGGTCCGCGGCGCGGTTGCCGTTTGCCGTGAGAGTCGTCCGGAACGCTTTCCGGCCGTTATAGACTGTGGCGCGGGTGTCGAGCGTGGCCTTGCCGGCGTCGATCCAGGCCCAGGCCATCTTGAACTGCAGGGTATATTCCAGATGCTCGCCATCCTTGAGGATGTTAGCGGCTCCGGCTCCGTTTGCGAGCAGGAGAATGGCGGCAAGGGTCGTGAGAATGCGTTTCATTTTCTATGCGAATCTTGAGTTGATCCAGTCTGTATTGACGCGGCAGAAGCCCTTCAGGGACTCCGTGAGCTGAGGATTGCGGCGCAGGATGCCGGCACTGTCCTCATAGACATTGAAACCGACTTCTGCTACCTGCATCTGGCCGTCCTGAGGGTATGCGAACTGTATGTGATGGTCTGAGCCATCGACTCTCAGGAAGCGGAAAGGCACGTCGGAAAGTTTTTCGGCGAGATCCTTCGAGTTTCCTATCAGCTCCAGTCGGGTCAGGTGCTTGCATAGCTCCATAACGGCATCGTCGAAGCCGGCATCGAAGATTTTCACTTTTTCTATGAGTTCCCCCGGCTCATCCACGAAGCGCAGGACGTAGTCCGAGAGTTCACCTATGCGTTCATACATCTCCTGAGCCTTGAGTTCCAGGTTTTCATCCCCGAGAGTGAGCCAGAACATAAGTTTGGCCTCCGGGTCGTGATAGAGCAGCTGGCTGCGTATCAGATTGCGGCTGCCGCAATGAGGGCACTCCCAGAGGAAAGCGGATCCGTCCATCACGGCTGCTTTCAGTTCCGGCGAAGTCGAGGCGTTAATGCTGTCATATACCTGTACGGGGGAAGTTTCCCCGCAGTGAGGGCATCTTTTGTAATTTTCCATATCCATACCGGGGCTCTATTCAAATATCGGCCCCTTTTGTGCAAAATTAGTAAAAATGAGTATATTTGCGCTTCCCGTTGCGTTTTCTCGCAGAGGTAAACCGTGTATTACAGTTATAAACCGTACATAGATATGAAAGAAAATTTCAAGTCCGAGGATTGGATGGCGTGCTGGCTCGGCTTTATCGTCATCATCATCGCGATAGTTTCCGTCCTTACCGGATGGTTTGATTTCTCAGCGCTTAAATTCAAGACCTGGGCCCTGTGGGAAAATGTCGATGCAGCAAGCCTCTGGAGCCAGTTCACCTGGGCATTCGTGGGCAAGCTCGTTCTGACATTCGCAGTTCTGGCCGTTCTTTTCACCGGAGCCGTGAAGATTCAGGGCGGCAGCGTGAAGAAGTATCTGCCGGCATTCGCAATGCTCTTCTTCCTCGCCATCATCGTGCGCCTCATCAGTGCCGAATTCACTCTCAACCGTTATCTCGAATGGGCTTTCTGGGCTCTTATCGTGGGCCTTCTGGTCTCCAATACAGTCGGTGTTCCGGAATGGCTCAAGCCTGCAGTGAAGACTGAATTCTACATCAAGACCGGTCTCGTGATAATGGGCTTCTCTGTTCTTTTCTCCACCATCGCCAAGTTCGGTCTCTACGGCCTCGGCATCGCGTGGATCGTGACCCCTATCGTAATCATCTTCATGTGGTGGTTCGGAACCAAGGTCCTCAAGATTGACAACAAGCCTCTGGTCATCACTATGGCTTCCGCCACCAGCGTCTGCGGTACATCCGCAGCCATCGCTACCGGCGCCGCTTCGAAGGCCAAGAAGGATGACATCGCAATGACAGTCTCCATCTCCATCATCTTCACCGTGCTTATGATGGTGTTCGAGCCTATGATCATCCGTGCCGTGGGTATGAGCCCGATTATGGGCGGTTCGCTCATCGGCGGAACCATCGACTCCACCGGTGCAGTGGTAGTGGCCGGTACAGCCCTCGGCAGTGAGGCCCAGACTGCGGCGGTGCTCGTGAAGTCCATCCAGAACATCCTCATCGGCTTCATAGCCTTCTTCGTGGCCATATTCTTCGCCACCCACGTCGACAAGACTCCCGGCACCAAGGTCGGCGCTTCCGAGATCTGGGTCCGTTTCCCTAAGTTCATCCTCGGTTTCTTCGCCGCATCCCTCATCGCTTCCTTCATCATTCTCCCTACCTTCGGAAATGATCAGGTCGGTGCCATAAACAAGGTTCTGGACCAGTACAAGAACTGGGCTTTCGTGCTCGCTTTCGTTTCCATCGGTCTGGATACCAACTTCAAGGACATCATAAAGAAGACCCAGGGCGGCAAGCTCGTATGGCTCTATATCGTGGGTCAGACCTTCAATATCGTTCTGACTTTCTTCGCCGTATGGCTTCTGCTCTCCGGCGTGATCTTCCCTATCCCGTCCCTGAGCTAAGTCTCTGACCGCTATGGCTGGAATGAAAAAGACCTGGAAAGTGGTCACCGTCATTGTGATGGTGGTCACTTTTCTCGTTGCCATATATATAATGGCCAACGGCCTGGGGCTCGTCCCGTCGCTGGATTTCGGCGCGGGGGCGTATTACTACGCCGACATCCCGGGCTTCGAGAAGATAGTCCGGAACGATGCCTACGATTCGCATCTGCCACTGTGGCTGGCCATACTGCTCTTCCTGACCTGGGGTGCTTTCGTTTACTGGCTCTGGACCCGCATTGACAGAAAAGGATGACCGCAAGGCCATCCTTTTCTGTGGTTTGTCCACAAAACCCGGCAATTCTGTGGATAAATAACCCTTGCGTGGAGGTTTGTACCTAAAACCCCGCCATTCTGAGGATAAACTGTATTCCGGCTATACTTTGTCCGTAAAAAGTGCCCATTCTCCGGACAAGCAGCCCGAAAGTGGGAGTTCGTCCGTAGAAAAACGTTTTCTTACGGACAACTCAACAGACTTTCCGCTATTTTCCCGCGTCAGGTACACAAGTCCCGCGTGGTCTTCGACCCATAGAGCCCCGGCCGTTATAGGAATATTGTTCTTTTTGGTTATATTTGTGGTCTAAACCGAACCTGCAGGCCGCGTGGGAAACCCCGGACTGTGCAAAAAAATATATGAAAGATGGGTACTAAAAACAAACTCGTCGCCAACACTCTGCTTGGCCTTGCCGGAGGCATCCAGTATCTCCAGCTCAAAAAAGCCTGCAGACAGCCGCGCAAAACCACTGCCAACACCCTCCGTCAGATCCTGGAATATGCCCGGGATACCGTCTATGGCAAAGAACACCACTTTGCGGACATCCTCAAGGCATCCAGTGACGAAGAACTCTTCCGTCTGTGGCAGCAGAACGTCAAACTGAATGACTACGAGGATTTCCGTCCTTATGTGGAAAGGCACAAGCACGGAGAGAGCGACATTCTCTTCCCGGGCAAGCCAGTGCTCTACGCCACGACTTCCGGAACGACCTCGGAGCCGAAATGGATTCCTATCACCGAGCGTTATCTGAAGACCATCTACGGCAAGATGACGAAGGTCTGGCTCTTTAATTTCATAAAGAACCGTCCGAATGTATTCGGCGGCAAGATTCTCTCCATCGTGGGCAAGGTAGTCGAGGGCTACGCTCCGGACGGAACCGTATTCGGCTCAGTGTCAGGAGTTACCCAGCGCGACTGCCCGGGCTTCGTGAAGGCTCTCTACTCTAACCCGCAGTGCGTCTATACCATCGCGGACTACAACGCCCGCTACTATGTGCTGATGCGTATGGGCATCGAGCAGGACATCACCCTCATCGTCACCGCGAACCCTTCCACCATCATCGAGCTTCAGAACAACGTGAACCGCTTCTATGACGAGTATGTGGAGGACATCGAAAAGGGAACCATCTCTGACAAGATCCATCTCGACCCGGCGGTGCGCAAGGAACTCGAGGCCTGCGTGAAGCCGAACCCGAAGAGGGCGGCCGAACTCCGCGCCCTGAGGGCCAAGTACGGCGACCACGTTCTGCCTAAGCACTATTGGCCGAATATGCAGCTCCTGAATACCTGGAAGTGCGGAAACACCAGAGTCTATCTCGACAAGTTCAAGGATTCCTTCCCTGAGGGAATGCTCCATCAGGAGTTCGGATACTTCTCTTCCGAGTGCCGCTTCGGCCTCGTTCTGGATGACACGCTGAACACCGTCCTCTTCCCTCATTTCCATTACTATGAGTTTGTCGCAGAGGAGGATATGGACAATCCTAATCCTAAGTACCTCCAGATCGACGAGCTGGAAAACGGCAAGCGCTACGTTCCTTACGTGACCACGTTCGCAGGTCTGTACCGCTACAATATGAATGACCTCGTCGAGGCCGGCCCGAAGTTCGGAAACACTCCGACCGTCCATCTCATCCAGAAGATAAACGGCATCGTGACCATCACCGGCGAAAAGCTCCACGAGCGCCAGTTCATCGACGCAGTGCACAAGGCTGAAGCCGAGACCGGTATGAAGACGAAATTCTTCATCGGTTTCGCGGATCTGGACATCTCCGCATATCATTTCTACTATGAGTTCGCCGACCGGAGCACGACCCAGGCCGCAGCCGAGGAGTTCACGAAAGTCGTGGACAAGTACCTCCGCGAAGAAAATGTCGAGTACGTGGCGAAGAGAGACTCCCTGCGTCTGAAAGACCCTGTGACTCACCGTCTTATCCCTGAGTCCTTCGAGACTTTCAAGGCCCGCTGCATCGCAGAGGGTGCCCGCGACGGCCAGTTCAAGCTCAATATCCTGCTCCAGGACGAGAAGCGTCACGCGAAGTTCAAGGAGCTGGTGGTCAAAGACTGATGTTAAGAGCCATCATATTCGATCTTGACGGGACTCTCTATGAGTCCCGTCAATTCCCGCTTCGCCTCATCCTCTCCGATCCTTTCCATATTGGCTGCCTCGCAGCCGAGCGCAAGTGCCGCAAACTCCTGCGTGACAGGCATTTCGACAATGTCCGCGATTACTACGAGGCCCTGTTCTCCCTGATGGGAAAGGGCTCGCAGAGGCGCGCGAAGAAAAGCTGCGACTGGTACTGCAAGCGTTATATGCCATCCCAGGTGCGCATCATCCGCAAGAGTTTCGGCCCGCGTGAAGGGGTGAAGAAAATGCTGCAGACTCTCCGCTCGAAAGGCTACAAGTTGGCCCTTCTGTCCGATTACGGCTTTGCAAATGAGAAACTTGCGGCCATCGGACTTTCCGCATCAGACTTCGATGCCGTATGGGAAAGCCCGGCGCTCGGAGGGCTGAAACCGCGCAGGGAAGTGTTCCTGAAAGCCTGCAGCGCATTGGGCGTTCAGCCCGCAGAGGCCCTGATGGTCGGCGACAAAGCCTCGACTGACGGGGGAGCATTGGCCGCAGGCCTCAGTTTCATCCGCATAGCGAACTCGCTCGAGCGGAGTGAACGCTCTCGGGTCGAGGACCTTTCACGGCCGGGCTCCGCCCGTCCAATGCAGACTTCCACTATGCTCTGGAGCGATTTTCTGCATTTTGCCGACAGTCTTCCGGGCCTGTCCGCTCAAATGGTGTCTAATTTCTAATGCTTTATGGGAAAGGGTGTTGACAATCTGAAATATCGCGAAATGGAGGTTGAGGAAGGTGTGTACCTTCCTGACATTGACATCGAATATCCCGAGGACGACCCGTTTAGAAAGATCGCTCCGGTGTTTTATAACGGGCGGCAAGTCGTCCTGGATGAGACCTTTCCGTATAATGATGAGTCATTCCACTCCCGTTTCCATCATTTTCTGAACCGCACGATGCTGCGCTTTATGGTGCGCTGGCTGAACCGTGTCCGCTATGGGCTTAAAATAGTCGGGAAAGAGAATCTGCGGAAAAACAAGGCGGCTTTCAGGAACGGAGCGATGACCGTCTGCAATCACGTCTATCGCTGGGATATGGCCTGCGTGCTGGATGCTACGGGCTACAAGACCACCTGGTTTCCGATCTACGGGGATCATATGAGGGGGAGCGATATGTGGTTTATGCGCTATCTGGGCGGCGTGCCGCTGCCTGAGACGCGGAGCGGAATGCGCCCTTTCGCCGAGGCCTTCGACGAATATCACCGCCGCGGGAACTGGCTGCATTTCTTCCCGGAATCCTGCAGCTGGAAGTTTTATGCGCCCATCCGTCCCTTTAAGAAAGGGGCTTTCACGATGGCCTACCGCTATAATCTGCCGGTGATTCCGATGGTGCTTTCCTACCGCCCCCGCACGGGGATTTACAAATGGTTCGACAAGCCCGAGATTCCTCTCGTGACCCTCCACGTGGGCGAGCCCCTCTTCCCGGACCAGTCAAAGAACGTAAAGGAAGAATCCCACCGCCTTCTGCTCGAGGCTCATTCCCAGATGATCCGTATGGCCGGCATCAGGCACAATCCGTGGCCTGCCTGCGGTGATTGAGCTTTGCGGTCGCCGGGCCTGTCGAGGTGCCGCGCTCACGCTCCAAAATAGCATCGAAACAGTGATAAAAATGAAGAATAGAATTTCCCTTTTCCGCGCCGCGACGCTTCTGGCTGCGGCAGTGCTTTTCTGCGCCTGCGGAGCGCGGAAATATGCGTCCGTGGATGCCTCGTCCCCTTATCAGAAGCCTTCGGACTGCTTCAGAATCGTGTCCTACAATGTGGGCGCTTTCGGGAAATACATTCCTGATATGGGTGAGAATGTGGCTATGGTGGCCGCGATGCTCGGCGAAGTGGGGGCGGATGCCGTGACTCTGAATGAGTTGGACAGCCTCAACGGACGTCACGAAGCCTTTGAGCTTCAGGCTCTTGCCGATTCTCTCGGCGGCTGGGAGTATCATTTCTCCAGCTCGATGCCATACCGTGGCGGTGCTTACGGAAACGGAGTTGTTCTCCCGAAGGGGACGAAAGTCCTCGACCGCTATACCCTGCATCTCCCGCAGAGCATTGACAATGAGCCGCGCAGCGTCTCTGTCATTGAGACCGAAGATTATGTGATAGGTGGTGTGCATCTGGGGCTCGTTCCGTCCGTGCAGCTCGAGCAGGTGGAGGTGATAAACGCCTGGGCCCGTGAGCGTTACGCTTCCTGCAGCGGCAAGCCTGTATTCCTCTGCGGCGATATGAACGCCGTGCCCGGGTCCGCGACCATCCTCGCTCTCGAAAAGGACTGGGAGAGGCTCTCCACCGATGAGTCCTCATTCGACTCCAGAACTCCCGGCATCTGCATAGACCACATCTTCCGCTACAGGCTCTCCGCTCCGGTCGAGGTTCTCGGCGCCGCCACGATGAGCAGCTTCACCCGCGGTGACGCGACCCTCGCCTCCGACCATCTCCCGATCTACGTCGATCTGAGGTTCTAGAAGCATTCTCGAAGATTCCGCACAGAAAATGCGGAATCTTTTTTTTTACACAGTCTCAGCCGGCCGGCTCAGCCGTCCAATGCTTTCCCTTTGCCGCGGCCACTTCGGCAAGTCCCGTGGCAGCAGTCTTTTCCCCGGCCGGCAAGCCGTCCAATGCTTTCCCTTTGCCGCGGCCACTTCGCCAAGTCCCGTGGCAGCAGTCTTTTCCCCGGCCGGCAAGCCGTCCAATGTTGCCGTGGAACTTCCGCAGCATCCGCGGTGCGAGCGGTCCCCGAGTTTGTCGAGGGGCCGTTTGGGATTTCTTACTTATCAAAGGGTCCAGCCTCCGCAGCGCGAATGGTCATCGAGAAGTGCGGATAACGTTTCAGATGCACTTTTCAATGTACTTGAATACATCGGAAAGTGCGGATTGCCTTTATGGCGCACTTCTCGATGCACTAACCTGGGGTGTAAAAGATGAGAGTCCCGAAATAACGTTTTAATGGGACTCTCGACCGCCTCAAGTCAGCTGGCCGCCCCGAGAAAACGTTTTAGTGGGATTCCCATCTCCCTGCCATCCGCAGCGCGAGCGGTCCCCGAGCTTGTCGAGGGGCCGTTTGTAATTCTTTACTTATCAAGAGGTTTGGGGAGTACGCTCCCCGGCGGATAAGAAAAGGCAATGCAGCTCGCTGCGTCAAAACAGTTCGGAGTGGCTTCCGACACGCACGAGTTTTATTATTTGATGTTCTTCATCCATCCAGATGAGCAGAAAGTCGCTCTCTATATGGCACTCCAGAGCATCTTTGTAATTTCCGGTCAGGTGATGAGGTTTGTATCGCGGAGAAACTTTCCCTGTTTCTGCCAATTCTTCAAGGATTTCTTTCAAGGCAAGCAGTTTTTTCTTGTTATTTCCTATTCTCCTCAAATCCTTCCTGAACTGCGTAGTCTGAAATAATGTCCACATAGCCTACAGGGAATCAACGAATTTTTTGAAGGATTCGAGGTCGAATTCTTCAAGTTTTTTGTTTTCAACGGCGTCTCTTAGTGCAGTCTTGGTCATCTCGTTCGGCTCGCCGTACGCCACTGACATAAGCACCTTTTCGACATAATTGTTCAGACTGCGATTGTCCTTTCGGGCAAGGACCTTAAGCCTTTCCACCAGCTCGGCATTAAGCCGGAACGCCGTGGGCTTCTTCACGCTTGTTTTTACTGCCGTAGTATTCATATTAACGTGTATTACAAAATCATAACAAATGTATTGCAAATATATGACATTATATTTGATAAAACAAATACATCATTCCACAAGTTCTCTAGAATGCCGACATCGAGACTGTCGAGACGACCGCTCATTCCAATATTAAGCCGAGATGTGCAGAAAACGTTTTATCTGTACATCTCGACTCGTTTTTTCACCTCGAGATGTACGTTTTAAATGTTATTTGAACATTTCGATTTTTCAATATGTCATTCTCGGCCGCTGAGCATCGGTCAAACTTTGAGCCCGCAATCCTTTTTCCGGGCGGCTTCGCCGTCCAATGCGTTCTCAAAGTTTGCCGCTGTCTGCGCGGCGCAATGTTGTCATCGAGAAGTGCGGATAACGTTTCAGATGCACTTTTCAATGTACTTGAATACATCGGGAAGTGCGGATTGCCTTTATGGCGCACTTCTCGATGCACTAACCTGGGGAGTAAAAAATGAGAGTCCCGAAATAACGTTTTAATGGGACTCTCGACCGCCTTAAGTCAGCTGGCTGCCCCGAGAAAACGTTTTAATAGGATTCCCATCTCCCTGCCATCCGCAGCGTGAGCGGTCCCCGAGCTTGTCGAGGGGCCGTTTGGGATTTCTTACTTATCAAAGGGTCCAGCCTCCGTGGCGCGAATGGTCATCGAGAAGTGCGGATAACGTTTCAGATGCACTTTTCAATGTACTTGAATACATCGGGAAGTGCGGATTGCCATTATGGCGCACTTATCGATGCACTAACCTGGGGTGTAAAAGATGAGAGTCCCGAAATAACGTTTTAGTGGGACTCTCGACCGCCTTAAGTCAGCTGGCCGCCCCGAGAAAACGTTTTAATGGGATTCCCATCTCCCTGTCATCCGCAGCGTGAGCGGTCCCCGAGCTTGTCGAGGGGTCCGCTTGAGGCGTCGTGGCCAGGACGGGTGCCGGGGTCAGGTGAGGCGGCGGTAGAGGTCGAAGAGGCGGGAGACCAGATCGGGCTCGGGGGCGGCAGGGGTTATTGAGAGTAGGAGGTCAGGCGGCGGTAGAGGTCGAAGAGGCGGGAGACCAGATCGGGTTCGGGGGCGGCCGGAGGGAAGCCATAGGCTTCGAGGACGGCGGCATCGTTCGCGCGGTGGGCGCGGCGAAGTTCAGGGGGCATCGTGAGGCTGTCATAGAGGTCGGCGAGACTGCAGTCGGGGTAGGCCGCTCTCGCGTCCAATATCCCCTGCGCCGTCCGCTCGATTTTCTCCCTCTGCGCCGCCGTGACTGCAGGATACCCCTCCGGCACGGCCAATCCTTCCCTCTCCTCCATCGGCCACGGGAAGTTGTTGTAAACATCCTTCACAGTATAGCTGTAATCACTCTTTAAACGGCAACAGATTGCCCTCATCCACGCCATATGGACAGAGGACTCAAGTATACCGAAAATATAGAGAGTACCATCGACCAGAATGCGGACTTTATCACTGCATAAGGCAGAATCATCCATATAACCCATAGGAATATACTGCCGTTTCTGTGAAGATACTTGAGGGATAACGATATAATGCCCTTTCGGCATATTCTCAACATGGAACCTTGTAGGAGTATCTGCCAGTTTGACCGTGCCGGGGCTCGGACTTGCCAGTCGATAATCCCGGACCGCCTGTACTCTCTTAAGGCATTGAGGCATAGAACGAAGTTCCGCAGGGCTGCAATCCCCGAGCCATAGACAGTAGCGGCACTGTCCGTTGATAAACTCCTGAGATCCCCACCACGGTCGGAAGTAATCACGTGAACGTGGCTCTTTCTTTATGAATTCCTCCATTTCCTCTTTGGTAAACAGGTAGTTACCGCCGTCGATCGGCTTGTTGCCAATACCGATTTCGGGGACAGGACATAGAGGTTTGCTGCGGCTATCTATGGTAATATTCGGAGCATCAATAAGATAACCATTGATATTCTCGGCTATGGTAAAGTCCTCAGGGGAGTCAAAGATTATTTTTTTCGCAGGATTATCCATTCTGCTGAAGCCTACTATGACGCAGTGGACGTGGGCTTTGATGCTTGCTTCACTGTCCCAGCGGAATGTCCTCCAGGCGAAGTCGATATGTATCCCGCTATCCATAAGAGGCTTCCAGAGATTCGCCACCTGAGTGCCCTGAGTGACGGAATTCGTGGATACCAGAGCACATCGGACAGGATAGGAGGCTATATAGTCCGCTGCCTTCTTGTACCAGCAGCAGACATAATCCAGGTCACCGACACCGTGCCATTTTTCCCCGAATGTGTGAAGGACGTCATCCTTTTGATCCTTGTTCATAATGCGGGCTCCCACAAACGGCGGATTGCCCATAATGTAGTTCAGCTGCGAGGCAGGGATGACTTCGTTCCAGTCGAGGCGCAGGGCGTTGCCCTCGCGGATGTTCGTGTATGCCTTCAGCGGAAGCGGTTCGATGTTGAAGCCCACGATTCCGTCGGTCTCCTGCAGCATCTGGGTCTCCGCAATCCAGAGCGCGGTCTGCGTGACCGCGCAGGCGAAATCATTAATCTCAATACCGTAGAACTGATTGATATTGACCCGGATAGGGTCATCGAAATCTCCTATTACCCTGTCGCCGCCGTAGATGATGCGCAGCGCCTCGTTCTCCAGACGCCGCAGGCAGGTGTAGGACTCCGTGAGGAAATTCCCGCTGCCGCAGGCCGGGTCGAAAAAGCGCAGGGAGGCGAGCTTCGCCTGGAAAGCGTAAGCCTTCTCACGGCGGGTGCGGGCGATATTGGACGCCTTTATGGCGTCCAATTCAGCCTTCAACTCGCTGAGAAACAGCGGGTCAATGACTTTGTGTATGTTCTCGATGCTGGTGTAGTGCATTCCGCCGGCGCGGCGGGTCTGCGGGTTCAGCGTGCTCTCGAAGACGGCGCCGAATATGGTCGGGGAGATCTGGCTCCAGTTGAATCCGTCGGAAGCGCGCCGGAGGATCAGCTCGCGGATTTCGTCGTCAATGCGCGGGATTTCGATCTCGCCGGCGAACATCCCTCCGCTGACGTAGGGGAATGCGGCGAGGCCTTCGTCCATATACGGGTCGCGGTCTTCGGGCCTGGTGTCCAGGGTCTGGAACAGGTCAATGAGGGCTTTGCGGAAGTCCCTTGTCGGGAACTGGTGCATATAGTCGTGGAACATGTCCTTGCTTCCGAAGATGCCGGCGTCCTCGGCGTAGAGACAGAATACGAGTCTGACGCAGAGCTTGTTGAGGGCTTTCTGGCTCTCGGGGCTGTCGGGATCTTTGTATTGGGCGAGGAACTTGTCGTAGAGGACTCCGACGATTTCGCCGGCCTGGATGCTGATTTCGAGCTCTTTCCTCAGATGGACGTTCTCTTCGGTGATGAGGAAAGACAGACGGTGGTATTCCTTTTCGAGGTCGCTGAGTCTTATGGTTTCAGGCGGGTCGTTCGGACGGTTCATGTCGTGGACCTCGAAGGTGGAGAAGTTGCAGGCGATGATCCAGCGCGGGGTCTGGTAGGCGGGGAGTCCGGCGGCGTATCTGCGGGCCTGCTGGTAGGGAGTGAGCTCCGCGCCGTCGCTCTGGCGGGCCTTGGCGGTGAGGTTTATGCCGGCGCTCTTCTGCTCGATGAGCACGCGGGTGGAGGGGATGTAGGCGTCGATGAAGTCTGAGCCTTTCTCCTTCGTGATGGTCTTCACGGGAATCTCGAACTGTATCATCCGGGTCGGGTCATCGATTCCGAATACGCTGTGCAGCAGGGAGATCCAGAAGCTCTGGGTCTCGCCCTTCTCATAGCCCTTCCCTGCCCACTGCGCTGCGAAAGCCTTCGCCGCGAGGGTGGCTTTCTGGGCTTTTGGCGCTCCCTCTCCGGAACGGGTCTTTGGTGCTCCCTCTCCTGAACGGGCTTTTGATGCTTCCTCTCGGGAACGGGCTTTTGATGTTTCCTCTCCTGAACGGGTCTTTGGCGCTCCCTCTCCGGAGCGGGTCTTTGATGCTCCCTCTCCTGTCGCGAAATCTCTCGCTGCGAGGGTGGCTTTCTGCTGGGGCTTCTCGGGCCGCTCGGCCTTCGGTGTCTGTTCTGCCATTTCCGGCTGGCCTGCCATTTCCGGTTGGCCTGCCTTCATGGGCTGGCCCGGCGCGAGGGCCTCTGCCGCGGGGTTTCTGCTATCCTGTGATACCATAGTGTTATCGATTGGTCCATAAAGATAGGAACTTTGTCCGTAAAAACGGCCCTTTCTCCGGACAAACCTTTGTTCCCGACTCGCTTGTCCGTGAAAACGCCCTTTTCCACGGACAAAGTTCAGTTCTCGGTTCGCTTGTCCGTGAAAACAGCCCTTTCCCACGGACAAAGTTCAGTTCCCGGTTCGCTTGTCCGTGAAAACGGCCCTTTCTCCGGACAAAGTTCAGTTCCCGGTTCGCTTGTCCGTAAAAACGGCCCTTTCTCCGGACAAAGTTCAGTTCCCGGTTCGCTTGTCCGTGAAAACAGCCCTTTCCCCGGACAAAGTTCAGTTCCCGGTTCGCTTGTCCGTGAAAACGCCCTTTCCCACGGACAAAGTTCAGTTCCCGGTTCGCTTGTCCGTGAAAACGCCCTTTTCCACGGACAAACTCATCATTCTGGCTTCCTCCGGGGGCACACTTGCCTACAATGGCGTCCAGCAGGGAGAGGAAATCGCCGAAAGCACTCCCTTCTGGAACGGGATGGTGCCGCAGAGAATGCTGAGGGATGGTTAAAGTTTCCAGCAGGGAGAGGAAATCGCCGAAAGCACTCCCTTCTGGAACGGGATGGTGCC
>CAVCRS010000016.1:0-31389 GCA_963604635.1 Faecalibacillus sp. | reverse complement strand
ATGGGATGTGCCTCTCATAGCCCTGCGATGGGTCATGGTTAGCGTTGTCCCCGTAAACGTCTTCGCGATTGCGTCCAGGTACCAGCATTTTTCACGGAAAACCCTCGTACCTGGATTGGCCGCAGGCCGCAGAAAGGCGTCTGTGGCACCCTGCTCGTCCAGGTTCCAGCAAAAACGGCCGAAAACACTCGCACCTGGATTTGCCGCAGGCTTTAGAATGCCAATTCCAAGACCGACTCACCGGCATCTCGTTAAACTTGAAGATTTGGTTCAAAAATCGCCGGTATTTTCAACCAAATCCAGAAATAGGTCCATTTGGTTGAAAAATCCCCGCTTTTTTCAACCAAATATTGAAATGCAGTACCCCGATTTCAGAACCATAAACATCTTCCGCAGCAAGCGTCTTGCAGGCAGGCTCGACTTCCCCGTAATGGGGACGGGAGGGGAAATGAGATGTGAGGGTCCGAAGTGCAGCAAGTCGAAGACTTGCGGAACGGAGTCCCGCCGCCGCAGAGCGGCCAGACGCTTCTCCCTTCACATAAACACAAAAAAAGAGTGACTAAAAATCTCTTTTCAGTCACCCTCTTTTTTCGTGGGCACATCCAAACTTTGGCGGGTTTCTGGCGGTAATGGCGGTATTTTCGATTATTCTTTTTATCTTTGCAGAAAACTGAGGACAATATGAAGAAGGAAGAATTGATGGAGATGCTGAAGCGGCAGGAAGGACGCACATTGGAGTTCAAAAAGACTTTGCCTGCGAATTCCGACCTTGCTAAGACAGTCGTGGCTTTCGCCAACGATGCCGGCGGAGAAATTCTGATCGGCATTGACGATGACCACAGCATTGCCGGCTTGCCGGAGAGAGAACTGCCTCAGATGGAAGAACATCTGAGCAATATGATATATGACCGCTGCTATCCGGCCATATTGCCTGACATCTCCTTCATCTCCATCGGAGACTGCAATATTCTGAGAGTCAGGATTTACAGAGGCAGCACGCCTCCGTACTACCTGAAAGCCGAAGGAAAGTTAAAAGGAACTTATATCCGGGTCGGTTCCACCAACCGCCTTGCTGACGAGGAACTGATTCTCGAACTGGAAAGGCGGAGAAAGAATCTGTCATTTGACGGAGAGGTCGTGATGGATAAAGCGGCATATGAGCTGGACATTGCAGGCTTCAGAAAAATGTACGGGGGCAAAACCGGAGAAATTCTTGACGAAACGACACTGGCCAAACTCGGTCTCGTAAAAAGGGAAAGAGACGAATCATATCCTGTAAACGCACTGGTCCTGCTTTCCGATGACGACCTTCGCAAATCCCTTTTTCCCAATGCCAAAATAGAATGTGCGAGATTTAAAGGACTTGATTCAGAGACTTTTATAGATCAGAAGACTATAGATTCGAATATAGCCTCCCAGGCAGAGGAGGCTTATGCCTTCGTGCTGAGACATATAAACAAATCAGCCCGTGTGCAGGGCGTATATACGGTTTCGCGCTGGGAATATCCCATAAAAGCCATAAGGGAAATCATCCGCAACGCGGTGGTACACAGACAGTATTCCCTGTCCGGCAAGGACATAAAAATCGCGATCTATGATGATATGGTGGAAATCACCAGTCCCGGACTTCTTCCGCCGTCCATAGACTATTCGGATATGGAAAGCCGCCAGTCAGATGCCAGAAACAAGGTCATAGCTCCAGTTTTCAAGAAACTAGGCATCATCGACCAATGGGGCAACGGTCTCAAGCTGGTTTCCGAAGAACTGAAACAGTATCCCGAAATCGTATTCAGATGGCGTGAAGTCGGCCTCTCGTTTCAGGTCCAGTTCATAAAGAAAGACTACCTTTCCTATAGGAAAAGCACTAAAGAAACCATTGTCTGCAAGGCCGAATCATATCCTTCATACGGGCACGCCCGCTTCCTTTCCGAAGGAGAACTTACCTACGGCTCAGCCCAAACGGACGATGCAGAAGAGACACAGCTTAAGCTGCTTGAGATGATTTCACTGAATCCTACCGTAACCATTCCAACCCTGGCCAAAGCCATAAGTCTGAGCCAGCGAAGCTGCGAACGCGCGATAGCAACCCTGAAAGCCAGCGGATTACTTTCCCGCATCGGCACCACCCGCCGCGGCCGGTGGGTAGTGATGGAGGAAGATATTCTTCAGGTCAGGCTTAAACGACAGAATAAATGACAGAGAACAGCCCCGCCGCGAAGACACCGGCAGACTCTGAGCAAGCATTGGACGGCGAAGCCGGCCGGGGAAATGGATTGCTTGCGCAGAGTTTGCCGATGCGTAGCGGTCAATCACGCATTGGACGGAAAAAGAATGACCACTGCGAAGACATCGGAAACTCCGCTACCGCATTGGACGCGAAGCGGCCCAGCAATATGAGTTGCTGAGTCGAAGCTCCTATGGAACGAAGTGACTCAAGGGGCCTGGGGAGCACGCTCCCCAGTGAATAAAAGTGTAGCAACGCGAAGCGTTGCGGAGTTTGCCGATGCGTAGCGGCAATGGAGTCAATGCGAACTATTTCTTAGCTGCGCCGATAGTTTTCAGCATCTCGGCGACGGCGGCCTCGAGCTGCCTGTCCTCGCCGCGCAGTGAGGAAGCCGGGTCGTTATAGACGAGGATGTCCGGCTCAATCTCCTGATTCTCAAGCACACTGCCGTCGCGACGGCAGATGGTCGTCACCTCCGGGATACCGAAGACGAGAGAATTGTCGATCTGGGTCTCCCACCATACGGCGGTCATTGTGCCAGGAACCGGCGAACCGATGAGCTTGCCGATTCCGAGTTCACGATAGGTGAAAGGGAAACCGGAGGCATCCGAATAATTGTCTTCGCACATCAGGACACAGGAAGGCTTGGTCCACTTGCTGTAAGGATCGGTACCGATGTACTGTCCGCGCGGAACATAGTCGATATAAGCCTTGCCGTTCAGGAAAGTGGCCAGATCATCGTGCAGCCAGCCGCCGCCGTTGTGACGTGTATCCACGATCAGAGCCTCGCAGGTGCGGTACTTGCCGAGAGCCTTGGAATAGACCTCGCGGAAGCTGTCCGAATCCATACCCTTCACGTGCACATAGCCCACACGCCCTCCGGAGAGCTTGCTGACCATCTCCTCACGCTGACGCACCCATCTGGTATAGAGCTGGTTCTGATCGGAGTAAGTGGAATTGACACGGATATCGACAGTATTCTTTCCGCCCTTGTTAACGGTAAGGAGCAGAGTCTTTCCGGCCTTGTTGAAGAGCGGATCCCAGATGGACTGCCCGGCCTCGATCTCCTCTCCGTCGATAGCCTCGATGACGTCGCCGGCCTTGATCTCAGGATCTACGAGAGTAAGACAGCTTCCAGGAAGCACCTCCTTGATCTTCAAGCCCTTGCCCTCATACTGAGGATCGAAGATGACACCGAAATGAGCGGTATTCTGACCGCCGCGATAATAATAGCGCGCACCCGTATGGGAACCGTTCAGCTCGCCGAGCATCTCGGAAAGCAGGTCGCGGAAATCGAAATTGTTCTTGATGTAAGGCAGGAACTGCGCGTAATTGTCCCTGAAGCCGTCCCAGTCGATGCCGTGGATGTCGGCGTCATAGAACTTCTCCTTCACCTGCTTCCAGGCGTGGTTGAAGATATACTCTCTTTCCGCTGCCGGGTAATAATCATATTCCGAGCTGAAACTCAGCGACTTGGAGCTGCCGCTATTCACATCGATGCGGGAGATTCCAGGACCTCCGAGCACAAAGAAATACTTTCCGTCCCTGTCCGGATAGAAGGTGCCGTAGACATTTTTGGTCACCACCTTGATGTTACCTTTCTTCACATCAAGCATACAGAGGTCCGAAGAGCTTTCAAGTCTCTGGACATAGTAGAGCTTGCTGCCGTCATTGGTCAGATAATGGTCTCCCAGACGGCCTGAGGATCTGGTGAGACGGACGATGCGGTCATCCCTGCCCTCCAGGTCGAGCACGAGCTTCTCCACCTTGTTCTTCTCGGCCTTCACGCTGTCCTTCGCCTCCTTCTTCTCCTCCTTCTTCACTTCCTTCTCGTCCTTGAGAAGCTTCTCGAGTTCATCGGCCTCCTTGCTCCTTGTGAACTCATAATATGTCTTGGCATCGAAGAACATAGCATAGACATCATCCTCGGCGCCCCAGCTGCCGTGGCTGCGGTAGCCGTTCTTGTCGGAAGTCCAGGTCATCGCCTTGCCCTTCATCGCCCAGCGGAAACCTCCGTCGGAATAGCCGCTGCGGGTGAGGTCGGTTACGGTACCTGTCTCCACATCGATGAGAGCCACGTCGGAATTGTTCCAGCCGCCGTTCGCCTGATAGCCTGTCAGAAGATAATTGCTGTCAGGGCTCCATTCGAAGCTCTGGTCTCCGTCCTGATAGGAGTAATTTGCGTTCTTGTCGAGCACGATCTTCTCCTTTCCGCTCTTGAGGTCTTTGACCACGATTTCGGTGCGGTCACGAAGGAAAGCAAGCTTCTTTCCGTCTGGGGAAACCAATGGTTGCGAACAGGTTACGCCCTTTTCAGTCACACGTTCCTCCTTCATCTTCACGGAGTAGGTGAAGTATTTGTCCTTCTTCTCGGTAAGGGAAGTCTTGTAGATGCTCCAGCATCCGTCACGCTCCGCTCCGTAATAGAGCTCTCGGCCGTCCTCTGAGAAGCTGATGCCTCTCTCGCGGCCCGGAGTGTTGGTGATGCGGCGGGTGGTGGTATAATCAATGGATGTGACGAACACGTCACCGTGAGCCACGATGGCCACTTCCTTGCCGTTAGGCGAAATGGCGATGTCGGATGCACCGGAGCGGAGCGAACGCTCGATCTTCTCGCGGTTCTGGCTGTCATTGGTGAGAGTGACTGCGAGTTTCACAGGCTGCTGTCCTTCGCGGACGGTGTAAAGTTCGCCGTTGAAGCTGAAACAGAGGGTGTTGTCAGCGGAAACGGAGAGATTGCGCACCGGATGAACCGAGAAAGCGGTGATCTGCTGAGCCTTGCCCGGCTCGCGGATGCTGGCTTTCCAGACATTGAAAGTACCGCTCTGCTCGCTCAGATAATAATAGTGCACGCCGTCGGAAGCGAATACCGGGTTACGGTTCTCGCCCTTGAATGTGCTGAGCTGGGTGAACTTGCTGTCGGCGCTGATGCCGAAGCCGTCGCTCTCGCAGAGCCAGACGTCGCGGGTTACAGAAGATGTGTGATGCTTGCGGAAGTTATCCTCGTAGCCTTTATAGTCCTCATAAAGAATTGTGCCGTCGGCATTCACGCTAATATTTGAAATGGTGAGCGGAGTCACGAGGGAGGAGCGTCCTCCGTCAATGCTGACCTTGTACAGCTCGCCGTCGCCAGGGAAGCCGTCATAGACACCGTCGCCGGCGTAGTTCGAGCTGAACAGCACGGTGCCGTCCCGAAGGACGGCCAACGGGGTCTCGCTGCCCGAGTAGAAAGTCAGGCGCTTAGGCTCGCCACCGTTTACGGAAGTGACGAAAATATCTTTGGACAGCTCTCTGTATGAGCTGAATACAATCCTTTTTCCGTCAGCGCTCCATAGAGGCTCGCTGTCATAGGCGGAATTCGATGTAATCTGGACTGCCTGTCCGCCCTTGCTGGACACCACGAAGATGTCGCCCTGATAACTGAATGCGATCTTCTCTCCGTCCGGAGAAATGCTGCTGCTGCGGAGCCACAGCGGCGAGGTCTGTGCCTGAAGGCCGAACGAGGCTGCGCAAAGCATTGATACGCAGAGGATTTGTTTGAACTTGAACATGAACTGTAAAAATTTGATTGCGTAAAGGTAACTAATCCCTCTCAGCTTTGCAACCCGGTTGCAATACTTTTGCCCTAGCTTTGCATCCGGTTCGGGAAACACCGCCTCCCGGACGGCAAAGATTATGGAAAAGGAACAGAGAATAATGCTTTCGTGCATCATAATGTCCTTGTGGCTGCTCGGAGCTTCATTTTTCACTGAAGGATGGCTTAGACTCGCCATTTGCATCACCGCATATCTGCCGGTCGGCATCGAAGTGATCGCCGACGCTTTCCGGAACATCCTGCACGGTGAAGTATTCGATGAGAACTTCCTTATGACCGTCGCCACCTTCGGAGCCTTCGCACTCGGCGAATATCCTGAGGCTGTGGCGGTTATGGTATTCTTCCAGATAGGAGAGCTCTTCCAGGACATCGCGGTCGAAAGAAGCCGCGCCTCCATCACTTCCCTTATGGACATCCGTCCGGACTTCGCATCAATGGAGAAAGCTGACGGGAGCATAGAAAAAGTATCCCCCGAAGAAGTCGGGAAGGGCAGCATAATAGTCGTAAAACCGGGAGAAAAGATTCCGCTCGACGGCGTGGTGACCGAAGGCAGCTCCACCCTGGACACGGCCGCGCTCACAGGCGAAAGCCTGCCGAGGGAAGTCTCCGAGGGCGCCGAAGTTCTCAGCGGGAGCCTGAATCTGAGCGGGTTGCTCCGGATCCGCACCAGCGGAGTCTATGGAGAATCGACCGTCGCGAAAATCCTCGAGCTTGTCGAGAACGCGGACAACGGCAAGGCCGGCGCCGAAAAGTTCATCACAAAATTCGCACATTACTATACGCCGGCAGTCGTGGGCGCCGCAGTCCTGCTCGCCGTCCTGCCTCCGCTTCTTTTCGGAGGAGAATGGGCCGTCTGGCTGCACAGGGCTCTGATTTTCCTGGTAATCTCCTGTCCGTGCGCCCTGGTGATCTCCATCCCGCTGAGCTTCTTCGCCGGCATTGGCGGGGCATCCCGCCGCGGAATCCTGGTGAAAGGTTCGAATTTCATCGAAGCTCTCGCCGCCGTCAAGACGGTCGTCTTCGACAAGACGGGCACTCTCACCGAGGGAAGTTTCAGCGTGAGCGCGGTCATCCCGAGCTCCGGAACCGGCGATGAACTGCTTGAAACAGCCGCACTTGCGGAGTGCTGGTCCGACCATCCGGTGGCAGTGTCGCTGCGCAGGGCGTGCGGAAAACCCATCGGGCGCGGCAGAGTCACGGGCGTGGAGAATTTTGCGGGCGAAGGCATCTGCGCAAGCGTGGACGGCCGTAAAGTCTATGCCGGCAACGCCCGCCTGATGCGGCGCGCGGGCGTGACGTTCACCCCGTGCGACAAGCCGGGGACCATAGTCTATGTGGCCGTAAACGGCCAATTCAAGGGCGCAGTCGTGGTTTCAGATACCGTAAAGCCGGAATCCGCAGCCGCAGTGAAGGCCCTGCACGAAGTCGGAGTGGACAGGACCGTAATGCTTACGGGCGACAGGGAGAACGTGGCCGAGGAAGTGGGAAAAGAGCTGGGATTGGACGAAGTCCACGCGGGACTGCTGCCTGCAGACAAAGTGAAATGGATTGACAGTCTGAAACTTGCGAACACCGAGGGACGTCTGGCTTTTGTCGGCGACGGAATTAACGACGCGCCTGTCCTGAAACTCTCGGACGTGGGCATCGCGATGGGGGCGATCGGCAGCGACGCGGCAATCGAAGCTTCGGACGTGGTGCTGATGGATGACAACCCGATGAAAGCCGCGGAAGCCATCGCCATCTCCAGAAGAACGCTACGCATTGTCCGTCAGAACATTGTGTTCGCCATCGGAGTGAAGCTGCTGATGCTCGTGCTCGGAGCTCTCGGCATCGCGAATATGTGGATGGCGGTATTCGCGGACGTCGGCGTGAGCGTCATCGCGATACTGAATTCCCTGCGGGCAATGCGGACAAAGGGCATATAGCGTACGCCCGCGAGGAAGAGAGCTGTCCTGAAACGGTCCCGAAGTTCTTTTACGGAATTTTCGGGACCGTTCCGGTCCGGGAGGCAGGTGCAATTGATTTCGGGGCCTTTCCGGCTTGGAATGCAGGTATAATTTTATTAGATTTGCGGGGAATTGTATCATTGCGCCTATGAAGCTCAGAACCCTCTGGATTGCAGTGTCCGTGGCCTTGTGTGCCATCTCCTGCTGCAGGAACAATAAAGACCTGACTGTCACCGTCGGAGCTGCCCGGACCGCCGAATATATCGACGGCCTGAAGGGACGCCGGGTCGCGCTCTTTTCGAATCAGACCGGTGTGGTGGGCGGAGAGCACGTGCTCGACCTGCTGCTGAGGGAAGGCGTGGATGTGGTCACGGTTTTCTCCCCCGAGCACGGTTTCCGGGGTGATGCCGATGCAGGCGAGAGCGTGGACAGCGGCGTGGATGAAAAGACAGGAGTGAAGATCACCTCCCTCTACGGAGGTGGATTCGACTGTGGAGACAGTTCCAATTTCAAAGACATCGACGTGATAGTCAGCGACATACAGGACGTAGGACTTCGTTTCTACACCTACTATGTCACTATGGTGAAGCTTATGGAGAGCGCCGCCCGTTTCGATGTGGACTTCGTGGTCCTGGACAGGCCTAATCCCAACGGAATGTACGTGGACGGACCTATTCTGGATATGAATTACCGCTCCGGCGTGGGCAGACTCCCCATCCCCGTGGTCCACGGCCTGACTCTCGGAGAGATGGCGCTGATGGCTAACGGCGAGGGGTGGCTGGATGACGGCCTGAAAGTGAAGAATCTGAAAGTGGTGAGCTGCGAAGGCTACACCCATCAGACCAGATACGAGCTGCCTGTGGCCCCGTCACCGAACCTGAAATCGATGCACGCGATATATCTCTACCCTTCCCTGTGCTATTTCGAGGCTACGCCTGTCAGTCTGGGACGCGGAACTGACAGTCCTTTCGAGATTTACGGACATCCGGACTTCAAGGCCGAGGGGGAGGACCTCTTCACTTTCACCCCTGTAAGTATGCCCGGAGCCAAGGAGCCTCCTCAAATGGACAAACTCTGCTACGGGCGCGACCTGCGCGGCATTCCGGACGACGAAATCATCGCAAAGGGCCTGGACCTTTCGTATCTTATCGATGCCTATAATCATATCGAGAATCACGAGGGCTTCTTCAGAAGCTTTTTCGAGCTTCTCATCGGCCGCAGCGACATCCGGGCTATGATAGAGGAAGGCAAGAGCGCCGAAGATATCAAGGCCACCTGGGCCGACGACGTGGAGAATTTCAAGGTTCTGAGAAGAAAATACCTCCTTTACGAAGAATAACCAATACCACCGCATAATATGACTCCTGTAATAATTCTTGCCACCATAGCGGCGTACTTCCTTCTGCTCTTCATCGTCTCCCGGGCGGTGAACAGACGCAGGAATGCCGACTGGTTCGGAGGCAGGCAGACGCCGTGGATTGTGGCCGCCGTCGCGGCTATGGGCGCGCCTATCTCGGGAGTGACCTTCATCTCCGTGCCGGGTATGGTCATCGACAAGGGATGGTCCTACCTGCAGATGGTTCTCGGATTCATAATCGGCTATTTCATAATAGCTTATGTTCTGATTCCACTGTTCTACAGAAAGAATCTCGTCTCCATCTACGGCTATCTGGACGGGCGTTTCGGAGTCTCCACACACAAGACAGGAGCGTGGTTCTTCTTCATTTCCAAGATGCTCGGCGCATCGGTGCGTTTCTTCGTGGTCTGCATCGTGCTCCAGAGCCTGGTCTTCGGGCCGCTCGGCGTCCCCTTCGCAGCCAATGTGGTGCTCACCATCGCCCTCATCTGCCTCTACACCTCACAGGGAGGAGTGAATACCGTCATCTGGACCGACACTCTGAAGAGCCTATGCCTCATACTCTCCGTAGTTTTATGTATAATATTCATAGCCAGAGCATTGGGCACGGAAGGGCTTGCCGCCGCTGTGGCGGCGGATGACAGTTCGCGCATTTTCTTCTTCGATGACCCTAAATCCGGCATCTATTTCTGGAAGCAGTTCCTCGCCGGCATCTTTATGGTCATCGCCACCACAGGCCTCGACCAGGACCTTATGCAGAGAAATCTCAGCTGCAAGAATTACAAAGACTCCCAGAAGAGTCTCATTTTCAGCGTATTCACCCAGTTCATAGTAATCGCGCTCTTCCTCATTCTGGGTAGCCTCCTGCTGCTCTACTACCGCAGCAACATCGGCGATACAGCGGCGCTGGGTTCCAGTGACAATCTGTTCGGAGCCGTCGTAGCCTCGAAGGGTATGCCCGCCATCGTGGGCATCCTCTTCATCCTGGGTCTCATCTCCGCATCCTATTCCGCTGCAGGTTCGGCCCTTACCGCCCTCACGACCTCCTTCACGGTGGATATACTGGGGATTGACCCTCAGTCGGCGGAGATGAAAAAGAAGCGCAGGGCAGTGCACTATTCTATGGCAGTGATGATGGGGCTTGTCATAATAGTCTTCAACATCATAAACGACCAGGACGCCATAAGCGCGGTCTATACCCTCGCCAGCTACACCTACGGCCCCATTCTAGGCCTCTTCTGCTTCGGGATGTTCAGCCGCAGGAACGTGCGGGACAGATGGGTGCCGGCAGTCTGCATCGCGGCCCCGATAATCTGTTTCTTCATAAGGTACGCCCTGCTGCACTGGGCGGGCTATGTGATGAGTTTCGAGCTGCTGCTGCTCAATGCGGCACTCACCATACTGGGGCTTTGGGTCCTCTCGGTCGGGAAAGGCAATGGCAACACAATGACAACTAACAACTAACCATATGAAACTGAATTACTTATTGGCCGCTGCAGCGGCCGTGATGGTTTGCTCCTGCACGAGCGGTTCGGCTCTGCGCACCTCGGAGGACTTCAACTTCGACTGGCGATTCAGCCTCGGAGACGCTCAGGAGTGGTCAGCGGAGAGCTTCGACGACTCGCAGTGGCGGGAACTGCATCTGCCGCACGACTGGTCAATCGAAGGCAATTTCTCGAAAGACAACCCTTCCACCCCGGGCGGAGGAGCGCTTCCGGGCGGTATCGGCTGGTACCGCAAGCATTTCAGCACGCCTGAACTGAGCGGAGGAAAACGCGTCCTGGTGGAATTCGGCGGCGTATTCATGAACAGCACCGTCTATGTGAACGGACAGCAGATGGGCACGCGCCCTTACGGCTACAGCTCGTTCTGCTATGATATCACCGATGCGCTCCATCCTGAGACGGGCGCGGAGAATCTGATCGCAGTGCGCTGCGACAATGAGCTTCAGCCGAACTCGCGCTGGTACGCCGGATGCGGAATCTACCGCGACGTGCGCCTGACCGTCGTGCCTGCCGTGCACGTGGCGTGGAACGGCACATTTGTGCGGACTCCGTCCAATGGTGACATCGCCGTCACCGTCGAGGTGGAGAACGGCACGCAGGAGCCTTGCGAGGCGGAGATCGCCCAGAGAGTGCTGGACGCAGATGGCCGCGCGGTCGCTGTCAGCAGCAAGACAGTCAGCCTCTCCGCCGGCCTCAATACCGTGGAGGATAGCTTGGAACTTGCATCCTACACCTGTTGGGACGTCACCAACCCGTACCTCTATACTCTCGAAACCACTGTCAACATTGGCGGCAAAGCCGCCGACCGCTACCTCACACGATTCGGAATGCGTACCTGCAAGTGGGACAAGGACCGCGGCTTCATGCTGAACGGCAAGTTCATGAAACTGCTCGGCGTCTGCCTGCATCACGACTCCGGTGCGCTCGGAACGGCCGTGCACCGCAGAGCGCTGCAGCGCCAGCTTCAGATACTCAAAGATATGGGAGTGAACGCCATACGCACTTCCCACAACCCTCCGGCGCCGGTTCTTCTGGAGCTCTGCGACGAGATGGGCTTCGTGGTGATCGACGAGGGTATGGATATGTGGCGCAAGCGCAAGACGGCCTACGACTACTCGCGCTTCTTCGACGAGTGGCACGAGAGGGACATCCGCGACTTCGTGAAGCGTGACCGCAACCACCCTTGCGTGATTATGTGGAGCGCGGGCAACGAAATCCTCGAGCAGTGGAACTCGAACGAGGACGACATCAGGAATCTGACGGCCGAGCAGGCCAATCTGCTGATGAACTTCATGAGTTCGCTTCCGCAGTACGAGAGCGGAGATGACAACCCTAACATCCTGCTCACCAAGCACCTGGCTGCGATTTTCAAAGATATGGACCCGACCCGTCCGGTGACTGCGGGCCTCAACGAGACCGCCGCCACGAACAATCTCATCCGCAGCGGCGCCCTCGATGTACTGGGCTTCAACTACCACACCTGGGACTATGACAAGGTTCGCGAGTGGTACCCGGATTCTCCGATGTACGGTTCGGAGACGGTTTCAGGACTGCAGAGCCGCGGAGTGTATCTCCAGCCTTCGGACGTGGAGATGAAGGTTCCGGCACACTGGAGCCAGACCTACGAAACCCCTCACCATCAGTGTCCCGCATATGACTGCTGGCACGCGCCGTGGTCCGACCTGCACGAATGGGGCTGGGTTACCATAAAGGAGAGGCCTTATATGGCCGGCACCTTCGTGTGGACTGGCTTCGACTATCTCGGCGAGCCTACCCCTTACAGCTGGCCTTCACGCAGCTCCTATTTCGGAATCGTGGATCTCGCGGGCTTCCCGAAAGACGTTTACTGGATGTACCGGTCCGAGTGGACCGACAAGCCGGTTCTGCACCTCTTCCCTCACTGGAACTGGAAAGAGGGCGATGTGGTCGATGTCTGGGCCTACTACGGACAGGCTGACGAAGTCGAGCTCTTCCTGAACGGCAAATCCCTGGGCAAGAGCAGCAAGGAGGGTTCACGCCTGCACGCCCAGTGGCTCAGAGTCCCTTATGAGCCGGGAGTCATCGAGGCGGTGGCCTACAAGGACGGCGCCGAGGTTATGCGTGAGCGCCGCGAAACCACCGGAGAGCCTGTGGGTCTGAAACTTACAGCTGACAGAAAAGTAATCTCGGCCGACGGATATGATCTGAGCTACGTGACCGTCGAGGCGGTGGATTCGCAGGGACGCGCAGTTCCTACGGCAGACCTTATGCTGCATTTCGATGTGAAGGGCGCGGGCGAACTGGTCGGCGTCGATAACGGAAACGCCGCCGACACACTCTCCCTGAAGGGACACGACAAGGCCCTGTTCAGCGGCAAGGCCCTCGGAATAGTCCGCTCAATCAGGGGCCAGAAGGGAAAATCCACGCTTACGGTCACTTCGGAAGTGGGGAATGCTGAAATCAAAATAAAAACGAAATAGAAGATATGGTCAACAATTCAGGATTCGGTCTGGCAGGCCGTCTTATCCTCGCCGCTGCGGCACTGACTCTGGGGGTCAGCGCCTCGGCACAGCAGGAGCCCAACTATGAGCTTGCTGCACGTTTTTCCCAGAAGAAGATATCGCAGATGGTCCATTCCACCACGATGCGCCCGAACTGGTTCGAGAAGAGCGACCGTTTCTGGTACAGCTGGACCACCGGAGAGGGAACGAAATACTATATCGTGGACCCTCAGACTGCCACAAAGGCTGAGGTGTTCGATATGGAGAAGCTGGCGATGGAACTCACCGCCATCACCCGCGATCCTGTGGATGCGCAGCACATAAAGCTCGACAGGATGGAGCTTAAGGGCGACAAGGTATTCCGCTTCGACGTGCGCAGCACGCAGGAAGTGCGCGACACCACGGTCAAGGATGACCCTAAAGCGATGACAAAGAAAGTATTCCATTTCGAATACGACATCGCCTCGAAGAAGCTCACCGAGTACAAGCCTGAGGAGGAAAAATATCCTTTCTGGGCCAATGTCTCCCCTGACGGCAGCAAGGCGGTCTTCTCTAAGAACAACAACCTCTACTGGATGGACGCCGAGAACCTTGCGAAAGCGGCTAAGGATGACAAGGATTCCACCATCGTGGAGCACGTTCTCACCAAGGACGGAATCCGTGACTACGGCTATGGCTACGGCAGCTATTCGGGCAATACCGACACTGACACCACCCGCCGCAGCGGCGTCGCGATGCTGGCCTGGTCCCCTGACTCGAAGCATTTCGCCACCGTCAAATACGATATGCGCGAAATAAAGGACCTCTGGGTGATCGACAATCTGGGCAACCCGCGCCCTACCCTGGAGACCTACAAATACCAGATGCCGGGAGAACCGGGTCCGAAGGAGGAGCTTCTGGTCTTCAATATCGAGGACGGAACTTCGAAGCACATCAAGACCGTCGCGTTCAAGGACCAGAGCAGCGGCTTCGAGTACCGCACCCGGACAGTTGCGGACAGATACCGCGACTACAACAGCTGGGTATGGGCCGGAGACAATGACGGCTTCTATATGAGCAGGCTTTCCCGTGACGCGCACAGGATGGACTACTGCCGCGTCGATATCGCCTCAGACTCCACAAAGACCATTCTCGGCGAGAGAATGAACACCTACATCGAGAGCCGCAACCTGCGTTTCATAAAGAACGGGTCACAGTTCATCGAGTGGAGCGAGCGCAACGGCTGGGCCAACCTCTACCTCTATCAGGCTGACGGCACCCTCATCCGCAACCTCACAGAAGGCGCCTACCACGTGGAGGATGTCCTCGCCGTGAACGAAAAGGAAGGCTATGTGCTCTTCAGCGCCTGCGGAGTGAACAAAGACGAGAACCCTTACCAGATGCACACTTTCCGCGTGAGCCTGAACGGCGGAGCGATCAAACAGCTGGATATGGATGATATGGATGTGACCTCTTACGCCAGCGATGACGCGATGTATTTCGTAGCGAACTGTTCCAGAGTGGATTACGCTCCGGAAGTATATCTTGTGGACCGCAACGGAAAGCGCACCCTTCTGGAGACGGCGGACCTGAGCAAACTCTACGAGGCCGGTTACAGAATGCCTGAGAGATTCAAGGTAAAGGCCGCAGACGGAGTGACAGACCTCTACGGAGCTATGTACAAGCCTTTCAATTTCGACTCCACAAAGGTTTATCCTATAATCGATTATGTTTATCCGGGTCCTCAGGTGGAGGCTAACAGCATCTCCTGGACAAAGGGAATGCTCCGTACTGACCGTCTGGCTCAGATCGGTTTCGTGGTAATCACCGTGGGCAACCGCGGAGGCCATCCTAACCGCTCCAAGTGGTATCACAACTACGGCTACGGAAACCTGCGCGACTACGGTCTGGAAGACCAGAAGGTGGCCGTGGAGCAGCTTGCAGCCCGCTATCCCTGGATTGACGGCACCAAGGTCGGCATCCACGGACATTCCGGCGGCGGCTTCATGTCCACTGCGGCCATCCTGACCTACCCTGACTTCTATACCGCCGCAGTCTCCTGCTCCGGCAACCACGACAATGCGATTTATAACCGCTGGTGGAGCGAAACCCATCACGGCATAAAGGAGAAGGTAGTGGAGAGCGACACCACGTTCGTTTACAGAATCAAGAACAATCCTGAAATCGCCGGCAACCTCAAGGGGCATCTGATGCTCGTGACCGGCGACATAGACAACAACGTGCATCCTGCGAACACAATCCGCGTGGTGGATGCCCTCATCAAGGCGAACAAGCGTTTCGATATGCTCGTTCTCCCGGGCCAGAGACACGGCTACGGCGATATGAACGAGTACTTCTTCTACAGGCTCGCGGACTACTTCAGCGAGTGGCTGCTCGGAAGCTCACACAGAAGCGAAGTGGATATAAGACAAATGAATAACGACTGATTATGAATAAAATGTACATTTTACTGGCCCTGGCACTCCTGACTGCAGGAGTGCAGGCCAATGCTGCCAAACCGCAGCCCAAGACAAAACTCCGCCCGACCAAGACCCTCCTTCTCTACCCTGAGGGGCAGAATGTCGATAAGGGCATCGTGGAGAACGGCACAGCCGTCACCCTGGGTCCGGGAGAATCCAACGGAATTTCCGGCGTATTCGAGACCCAGAACGACTGGGGCGATCTGAGAAACATCGCCGACAGCGCCAGAATCGAAATCTATATGCCGAAAAAGCCTAACGGCCAGATGATAGTCTGCTGTCCGGGAGGCGGTTATTCCTGCGTATCGGCTTTCAATGAGGGGGCTTACGTGGCCGACTATTTCACAAAGAAGGGCATAGCCGTATGCGTGGTCAGCTACAGGCTTCCGAACGGACATTGGCAGGTGCCGCTCACGGACGTGCAGAACGCGTTCCGCTATTGCCGCGCGCACGCTGAGGAGTGGGGAATGAAGCAGATCGGCATCATCGGATTCTCCGCCGGAGGACACCTCGCAGGCAGCGCCTCCACACTCTTCGTGGATGAAGTGACCCGTCCGGACTTCTCGATTCTGGTTTATCCTGTCGTCACGATGGATATGGCTCTCACCCACAAGGGCACCCACAACCAGCTTATCGGGACTGAGGACAAGTGGCTCGACGAGAGTCTCCCTTACAATGAATATCTGAAGAACAAGGCTAAGTATGAGGAACTTACGGAGCATTATTCGCTCGAGAAACAGGTAAGTGAGAACACTCCTCCCACCATCCTTCTGCTCAGCAGCGACGACGGCACCGTGAATCCGGAGAACAGCATCCGCTATTTCCGCGCACTGCTCGATAAAGGCGTTTCCGCCCAGATGTATGTTTATCCTTATGGCGGACACGGCTGGGGCTTCTTTACCAAAGAGTTCGGCGGTGACCATTTGGGAGACTACAGGAAAGTGTTCTTTAATGCCATAGACACCTGGCTCGCTGAAATCAAGAAATAACACAGCCCCGCGAGGGGCTGAAATACAAATAACCCGCGAAGGGCACAAACACAAATAAAATGACACTTATCAAATCAATTTCAGGCATCCGCGGAACCATCGGAGGGGCTGCGGGACAGGCGCTTACGCCTGTAGATATCGTAAAATTCACTTATGCGTACTGCGTCAAGCTGCGCGAACGCCGGCCGAAGCCTGCGGGAAGCCGCTACAAGGTAGTGGTCGGAAAGGACGCCCGTCTGAGCGGAGCGATGGTGGAGCAGCTTGTCTGCGGAACCCTCGTCGCCTGCGGAGTGGATGTGGTCAAATGCGGCTACGCCAGCACCCCTACCACCGAAATGGCGGTGACTTTCTCGGGAGCCGACGGAGGCATCATCCTTACGGCCTCCCACAATCCGCGCCAGTGGAATGCCCTGAAACTTCTGAACGAACACGGCGAATTCCTCAACGCCGCGGAAGGAAACGCGCTTCTGGAAGCGGCCGAGAGCGATGACTTCGATTTCGCGAGCGTGGATGAGCTCGGAAAGATCGAGGAGCACGACTTCACCGACGAGCATCTCGATGCAGTCCTCGCCCTGCCGACAGTGGATGCCGCAGCCATCAGGGAGGCTCATTTCAAGGTAGTTCTGGACGCCATAAATTCCGTGGGAGGCATCATTATGCCGCGCCTGCTGGAGCGTCTGGGAGTGGAGTGCGTGAAACTGAACTGCGAGCCTACCGGCGATTTCGCGCACAATCCCGAGCCGCTGCCTGCGAACCTTGTGGACCTGAGCGAAACCGTGGTGAGGGAAAAGGCCGACCTGGGCATCTCGGTGGATCCTGATGTGGACAGACTCGCCTTCATCTGCGAGGACGGAAAGCCGTTCGTGGAGGAATACACCCTGGTGAGCGTGGCGGACTATATTCTCGAATGCGGCGAAAAGCAGGGGCTGAAGAATATGTGCACCGTAAGCAATCTCTCCAGCAGCCGTGCGCTTCGTGACGTGACCGAGAAACACGGCGGCAAGTACTACGCGTCGGCCGTGGGCGAAGTGAACGTAACCACCAAGATGCACGAAAAGGGAGCCCTGATCGGCGGCGAGGGCAACGGAGGAGTCATCTATCCTGCCATCCACAGCGGCCGCGACGCTATGGTGGGCGTAGCCCTGTTCCTGAGCAACCTTGCCCACAAGAAGATGACGGTCAGCGAGCTGAAGGCCACATACCCTCAGTACTACATCGCCAAGAACCGCATCGAGCTCTCCGACAAGGCGCTCATCGACCGCATTCTCTCCGAGATGAAGAGCATCTTCGCAAACGAGGACATAAACGACATCGACGGAGTGAAGATCACCTTCGAGGCCGAGAAGCAGTGGGTGCACCTGCGCCGCTCGAACACCGAGCCTATCATCCGCATCTACTCCGAAGCTCCGACTCAGGAGGCGGCCGAAGCTCTCGCCGAGCGCGTGGTGGGAATCGCTCAGAAGATAATCAGAGGATAAATGTTTTCATTCAGAACCACCGCTCTCAAAAGCCAGCCGGACAGGGCGCTGATCCACGGCAGAGTGGGCTGCTTCTGCACCCAGAACTGCTGGGACACTGCCTCCGGCGGGTATATGTACGAGATTTTCCACCGCCGCGGCAACCTGGCGAAGGTGTTCACTCCCGCTGACGCCGAACTGACATACGGCAGAGAAAGCCATATAGAGTTCAGCGAGGATATGTTCGTGGGGCTGAACGCCCTGGTGGTGGAGATTCAGGACAGCGGGGCACGCTACTTCGGCTACACGAGGGACGTGCTCCGGCTTATGTCCCTGCTCGATGCGATGGACCGCGAGTCCTCCACCGAGGAGGAGTGCGCGGTACCGTCACTCTACATCGTGGACCACGTGAACCCTGCGGGACGCATAGTGGAAGGCACGATCCCGGTGCTTGACGGGGAGGAATGGACAGCGAAAGTGGCTCACAGACACGGACTTACACTCGGTGAACTCTGTCACGTCCACTACAGCGAGCTCGGGGCCCGCTTCCCTCTGCACATCATATCGGCCGAAGCCACCGAATCGAACAGGGTGCTGATGCCCTGGGTCATCGCTCCGTCCGCGGAAGTTCCCGGCCTGTTCAGCTGCCAGCTTCAGAGCGGCGGCGGCCTGTGGGAGTTCACGACCGTGTGCCCCGGAACAGACACCCCGCGCCCGTACGAATACATAGGCGCTCCGTTCATCTCTCCGGACATCACGGACCTGCCGCAAGCCGAGGGAGCCCGGCTCCGCCCGTGCTCTTTCCGTCCGGCCTCCGGCCAATACAGAAACGAGCGCTGCCACGGATACCAGATACTTCTGACGGGCGGCGAGGAGTACCATTCCCTGCTGCATACACTCCAGGTAATGCGCTATATGAAAGAGCATTACTCGCAGTTCGAGTTCCTGCCGGGGTTCGAGGCGAGGCTCGCAGACCCGGTAATCTGGGAATACCTGAAGGGCAACATCACTTTCGATATCGTTCAGGAGCACGTGAAGAGCGAAGAGCAGAAATGGATACGCAAGGCCAGGCGCTACACTCTCTATGAGGATGCGCCGTATAGAATAAAGTAATTTTTAGTAACTTTGCAGGCTTTGTTTCCGCGATGAGCGCGGGAAAATATAACCGGATAAAAGTTTAGAGATGTTTGAGAATCTTTCGGAAAGGCTGGAACGCTCTTTCAAGATACTGAAAGGTGAAGGCAAAATCACCGATATAAATGTAGCCGAGACCCTCAAGGATATCCGCAGGGCCCTGCTGGACGCCGACGTAAGCTACAAGGTGGCCAAGGAATTCTGCGACCGCGTGAAGACCAAGGCTATGGGCCAGAACGTGCTCACGGCCGTGAAGCCGCAGCAGATGATGGTCAAGATCGTCCACGACGAGCTGGCCGAGTTCATGGGCAGCGACGCTGCGGACATAAACGTTAAGGGGCAGCCGGGCATCGTGCTGGTAGCCGGTCTGAACGGTTCCGGTAAGACCACATTCTCCGGCAAGCTGGCGCTCAACATCAGGAGCAAGAGGGGTATGAAAGTCCTTCTCGCGGCCTGCGACACCTTCCGTCCTGCCGCCATCGAGCAGCTCAAGACTCTCGGAGAGCAGGTGGGCGTGCCGGTCTATACCGAGGACGGCGTGAAGGATCCGATCCAGATAGCAAAGAATGCCGTGGCGAAGGCCAAGTCCGAGGGCTACAGCGTCGTTATCGTCGATACCGCCGGACGCCTCGCGGTCGATAAGGAGCTGATGGATGAGATTTCAGCCCTGCACAGCGCCCTGAAGCCTACCGAGACCCTCTTCGTAGTCGATGCGATGACAGGTCAGGATGCAGTCGAGACCGCCAAGGCGTTCAATGAAGCCATCGATTATGACGGAGTCGTACTCACCAAGATGGACGGTGACACCCGAGGCGGTGCCGCGCTCTCCATAAAGGCAGTGGTCGGCAAGCCGATCAAGTTCGTGTCCACGGGCGAAAAGATGGAGGCGCTCGATGTCTTCCATCCAGCCCGAATCGCCGACCGAATCCTCGGTATGGGTGATGTCGTATCCCTCGTGGAGAAGGCTCAGGAGCAGTTCGACGAGAAACAGGCCCGCGAGCTGAAGAAAAAGATCGCGAAGGACAAGTTCACCCTTTCGGACTTCTATGACCAGATCCAGCAGGTGAAGAAGATGGGTGACATCAAGGACCTCGCAGGGATGCTCCCGGGTATGGGCAAGCTCATCAAGGACGTGGATATCGACAACAAGACCGCGTTCAAATCGACAGAGGCCATCATCCTTTCGATGACTCCTGCCGAAAGGGAGAATCCTGACATCATCAACGGCAGCCGCCGCAGAAGAATCGCCGCCGGCTCCGGAACCAGCATCCAGGACGTGAACAAGCTCCTGAAGCAGTTCGAGGGCACCCGCAAGCTTATGAAGTCCGCCGTCAGCGGCAAGCTCGCCGCCCAGATGCGCGGCTTCAAGGGAAGATAGACGCACGAAATCAATATAAAATTGGCCGCCTCGAAAAGGCGGCCAATTTTATATTCAATGGACTGGATTTCAGCTAATTCTGGTGTGCGGAACGAAGCAGGTCGAGGACGACCTTGACAGGATTGAAAGTCTCGACGGGCACCTCCACGAACTTGGTGTTCCAGTCGCTCATCGCACCGTTCCACAGACCCGGCAGTTCGAGCGCCTTCAGCGGACGGCCCTGGAAGCTCTTGGAACTGATGAAACCGGTCTCTTCATCGACAAACTCCTCGAGATTGAACTTGCTGCCCTCGTAGTCGCGAAGGCAGCAGACAAGATCCACAGGATTGAAGTGCGTGGACTGCTTCAGCGCCTGCTGAGCTGCAGGATCGTCCGGGTTTATCTGGCAGCCTTCCAGAATCTGGAGCGAGGTGCTGCCGTCTTTGGCTTCGATGATGAACGGGCCGCCGCCCGGCTCGCCCTGGTTGCGAACCATACCGCAGACGCGGATCGGGCGGTTCAGTTTCTTACGGATGGCCTGAACGCGTTCCTTGCAGCTCTTTACCTTCGGAAGTTTGACACAGAGCTCGTCAAGCAGGAACTGCTCTATCTCGTTGCACAGTTCCTGACACTCGTCCGTAGCGCAGTAGTCCTCCTCGAGATTGTTGAATCCCGGGATATACGGATACGGCTGAGGGTTCACGATGGCCCCGGAAGCGATGTCCAGATCGTGCAGATAGCCGAAGATGATGTCGCGAAGCTCGAGAGCCTTGCCGATCAGCACCTTCTTGTACCGGGCCGTCTGAGGCAGCAGACGCTCCACCGCGACGTTGTCTATGTTCTTGATGGTCACCAGTTCCTGCGGGATGCCGTTCAGATTGTGGATGAGCGCTCCGTGCCCGCCCGGACGGAAGAGCAGGGACCCGTCCTCCTTGCGGAAAGGCCGGCCGTCAGGAGTGACCGCGATGGTGTCGGTCGATTTGCTCTGGCAGGAGAAGCTGACATTGTACTTTACGCCGTAACGCTTCCCGTACACTTCCTTCACATAGTCCAGAGCTTCTGTGAAGAGCGGACGGTGGTCTTCCGAGATGGTCAGATGCAGATTCACGCTGCCGTCAGCATTTCTCATATATGCCTGTCCCTCCACGAGATGCTCGGCCAGGGCGGTACGCACCTCCCCGTCAGGATAGCGGTGGAACTTGAGCACGCCCTTAGGCTTGGCGCCGTAGTTCAGACCGTCGGCAGAGAGCAGGGCCTCTGCGGGATTCGGTTTGCCGTCGAAAATCTCAGGGCTGTAGAAAGCGAAGCGTGTGATGTTTTCCGCGAGGGTGCGCGTGGCGTCATTGGGCGTCTCGAGCCCCGCAAAAATATCCTTGAACATACGCGACGCCGCGCCCGAAGCGGGTACGAACTTGCAGCGGCCGGCGACCTCTGCGGACTCGGCATAGGCGACAGCCTCATCCATCTCGGTCTCGGTCAGACGCTGCACACCGCGCCCGACAGTAGCCGGAGCGACGATTTTCAGCCAGGGAAAGCCTTTGGAAAAGCGCTCGATCTGAGCGGAAACCTTGTCGACAGTGGAGCCGTAACTCTCTATCTGTCTGATGTCATCTGATTTAAGCATAGGGCGTTATAAGTTTCAGTCTATAAAGAATTCTCTGCGGTACTGGTATGCTGCGCGCAGCTGCTCGAACTGGTCGGGAGCGCAGCGGAAGAGGAAATCATCCGTAAAGACGGGATAGTTATACTGCATCATCGAAGCGATCTCACCCTGGCTCTTGCCACGGAAATCGAGCTTGACTGCCTCAAGCTCCTTGAGTTCCGTTTTCGGGAAGAAGTCATAAAGGGGCTCTATCTTGAAATAACGCGCCACCGAGCGCACCGCGGCGGTAGTCCCGTTCTGCTTGCCCTGATAGGAATAGCCGGCAATGTGCGGGGTCGCGATATCGACCATCCTTATGAGGTCCGGGTCCGGATGGGGCTCGTTGTTCCAGGTATCGATAATGACGGCGGCAAACTTCGGGAAGGCGAACTTAAGCGCCTCATCGACCACGAGTTCACCGCGGGCAGCATTGATAAAGATGGAGTTTTCGCGCATCTTCTCGAAGAAAGACCCGTCAGCCATACCCCGGGTGCTGTCATCCAGAGGGACGTGCATCGTCACGACATCGGACTTGGCGAGCAGCTCGTCCAGTTCGCAGAAGCACGAAGGGCCCTCGGCCGCGGCACGCGGAGGGTCGTTCTTGAGCACGGTGAACCCGAGAGCTATCGCCATCGACTCCACCCTGCGTCCGACATTGCCCACGCCGATGATTCCAAGTGTCTGACCTTCAAGCTTTATACCCTTGCGGGCGGCGACTCCGTAGAGCGCGGAGAACACGTAATTCATCACTCCCCCGGCATTGCAGCCGGCAGCGTTCTGCACGAAAATCCCCGCTTCGCGGCAGAAATCCTGGTCGATGTGATCCATCCCGATCGTCGCGGACGCAATCATCTTCACGGCCGTTCCGGCCAACAGAGCCCTGTCGCAGCGAGTCCTGGTACGTGTCACGAGCGCATCCGCATCCAGCAGGTCCTCGTGTCTGATGTCCGGACCGAAGATGTAGCTGACCTCGGCGTAGGGCTCGAACACTCCGCGGATGAAAGGGATGGCGCTGTCTATAACTATCTTCATTACAGATGTTTACTTTTCAAAATCCACTTTCTGGAAGAACTGCGGAGTATGGAAATTCGGTTTCTCCGTATGTATCGGAGCCCAGGAGAGGAAATGTGGCTTGCTGAGATTGTCTCCGCACTTGTAGAAGTTGCAGCGCGCGTTCACGATTTCATCCCAAGAGGCGAATTTGTCGCAGAACAGGGCCGTGACAGGAATCACGAAAGTGATGTGCCAGTAATTGTTCGGATCGGCAGGGCCCTGATGATGGCAGCAGCAGTGATGCTCCTCCCCCTCCTGCTCTTCGTGATGGCAGCAGTGATGCTCCTGCCCACCTTCCTCATCGTGATGACAGCAGTGGTGCTCTTCGCCACCCTCTTCCTCCTCGTGATGATGGCAGCAGTGATGCCTGTGCTCTCCCGCAATGATCTCGTCGAAGGGGTCATATCCGACTGAAGTATAGGCAAGTATCTGATCATAAACCTCCTGGGTGGCCGGGGCCTTGAAAGAAGGCAGATCGTGATAGTCCAGGTGCATAACTCCGATGCTGTTCGACTCGAAATTGTAGTAGCGTCCGCCCTTTCCGTCAGGATCGATGAAAAACTCCACGCAGGAATCCTTGTAAACATCTCCGCCGAAATGCACCTCACGTGCGGCTGTACACTTTTCGAGTACGTCGTAACGCAGCACAAGATGGCTTCCGGTATGGAATGCGCGCAGCACTACGCCGGGTTTGTAAGGGGCCACTTCAGGCCAGTTGATGCAGTCCAGCACTACAGGTTCGCTCTTCGCCACTGCAAAAAGGAGAGCTGACGGATCATAGGGATCGATGTCTATACGTTTGATTATCATAATATTACTTTTAATTATCCGAGAAAACTCAAAAGGATGCCGGCGGCGACGGCGGAACCGATCACACCGGCCACGTTAGGGCCCATCGCGTGCATCAGGAGATGGTTGTCAGGATTGAACTCACGTCCCACTATTTCAGACACACGGGCACTGTCAGGCACTGCGGAAACGCCCGCATTGCCGATGAGAGGATTGATCTTGCGGCCCGGTTTCAGGAAGAGGTTCCATATCTTGATGAAGAGTACTCCCGAAGCGGTGGCGATCACGAAGGAGAGAAGGCCGAGGATGAAAATCTTCACGGAATTGCCTGTGAGGAATTTGTCGGCCTGGGTGGAGGCACCTACGGTGAGACCGATGAGGGTGGTGACCACGTCGATGAGCGGACCGCGTGCAGTCTCGGCAAGACGTCTGGTCACTCCGCTTTCCTTCAGAAGATTACCGAAGAAGAGCATACCGAGCAGCGGCAGGCCGGACGGAACGATGAGGGCGGTGAGAAGAAAACCGATAATAGGGAAAACTATCTTCTCCCTCTGGCTGACCTGACGCGGACGCGCCATTTCTATGAGACGTTCCTTTCTGGTGGTCAGAAGGAGCATTATAGGCTTCTGGATTACCGGAACGAGGGCCATATAGGAATAGGCGCACACTGCGATGGCTCCCATAAGGTCCGGCGCGAGTTTCGAGGAGAGGAAGATGGCGGTAGGGCCGTCCGCGCCTCCGATGATGCCGATGGCGCCGGCCTCGTTCGGGGCGAAGCCCATAGCCATCGCGAGCAGGTAGGCGCCGAAGATACCCATCTGGGCGGCCGCTCCGATAAGCATCAGACGGGGCTGGGAGATGAGGGCCGAGAAGTCGGTCATCGCGCCTATACCCAGGAAGATGAGAGGCGGATACCACCCCTGCTTGACTCCCTGGTAGAGGATATTCAGTACGGAACCGTCCTCATAGACGCCTATCGAGAGGCCGGGATACATCGGGATGTTGCCGATGATCATACCGAAGCCGATAGGTACGAGCAGAAGAGGTTCCCAGTCCTTGACGATACCGAGGGTCACGAAAATGATTCCGATGCATATCATCACGATATGCTGCCAGGTCATATTCGCGAACGCGGTGTATTGCCAGAACTGGACGAGGCTGTCTATAATCTGGTCCATCAGGCTATCGTGACGATGTTTGCACCTTCCAGAATGGAATCACCTTTCGATACGTGAACGGCTGTGACTTTTCCGTCCTTCGGGGCCTGGATTTCGTTCTCCATCTTCATCGCCTCCAGTACGGCGACCTTCTGGCCGGCCTTCACTGCCTGGCCGACGGCGACTGAAACTTCGATGATTACGCCCGGAAGAGGTGAGGTCACGACTTCACCCGCGCCGGAGGCCTGAGGCTCGGCTGCAGGAGCTGCCGCAGGAGCGGCGGCAGGAGCATTGGTCGCAGCCTGTGCAGGGGTTGCGGCCGCCTTCGGAGCGTTTTCGATCTCCACCTTGTACTGTGTGCCGTTCACCTGAACGTCAGCCACGTTGTTTTCGATTCCGTTGATGGTGACATCGTACTCGCCACCGTTGATTTTGAATTTGTATTGTGCCATTTTCTTGTTTATTTTCTGACTGGATATTTTCTGAAACCGAGACTCTTGTCATTCCATCCCCCGCCCTGCGGCCGTATGGTTATGACAAAGGACTCGCTGTCGTGCACTCCGTCTCCCATATACAGATGCAGGGCGAGCGCGATGGCGGCCTCCACATCGGAGCCGCTCTCCGCCTGCAGGGCCAGAGCTATGGCCGCGGCGACTTCATCGCTGCACTCCCCTCCCTTTCCGGTCTTGACGGAATGCTTTCTACGGAGTTTCGGGAAATGGACCTGCCCGGAGAAGCATTTTCCGGAGAAATTATAGATGATGAAAAGTATTATCAGAGCGGCGAACACCACCGATACGGAGACTATCGTAAGAGTCCAGCCGTGAGGGTCGGTCTCGGCCATCACCGCGACCTTTGACTTCTCCTCCGTTTTGCCGTTCACGACTCCCGGAGTAGGTTCCGAAGGACGGATGTCATCGAAAACTATCTGTTTAGGGTCATTGGCGAATTTGCTGAGCGACTGTCCGGCCGGGAGGTTTTCCGGGACCTCTATGGAATCTATGACGGTGTGACCGTCATTGCTCACGAGATAGAGGGTCGAACCCGGACGGAGAGGGAAATTCAGATAGAAAGTTCCGTCGCTGCCGTGTCCGGGAGCATAGAAAAGCTCCACCTGACGGGGCTTGAGGCTGGTTCTCTTGTCGGATCCCGGAATCTGGCTCTTGGTCAGGTCGTTCAGGTCATCGGAGAAATAGCAGCCGCCGTAGTTCACGGTACCCTGCGAGATGTTCATTATCTCCACCCAGGGGCTGTGCCTTCCGTAGTCATCGACTACGGAGGACTCGTTATCGACCATTATCTCAGTGATCCTGAGGTCGATGACGTTCTGTGCGGTGACAGGCAGGAAGGTGAAGAGCAGAAATGCCAGTATGTAAAGTGTCCTTTTCATACCTGTGTCTAGAGCGGAAGATTGTCGTGTTTTCTGGCAGGCATCTCCTGACGCTTGCCGGACAGGGACTCAAGGGCCCTGCAGACACGGAAACGGGTGTTGCGAGGCTCGATTACATCCTCTATATAGCCTTTCTGGGCGGCCTGATAAGGGTTGCAGAAGAGGTCATTGTATTCCTTCTTCTTCTCATCCGCAAGGGCGGCCTTCTTCTGAGGGTCAGTCTCGGCCTTGAGTTCCTTGCCGTAGAGAACTTCCACTGCGCCGTCCGCTCCCATCACCGCGATATTGGCCGAAGGCCAGGCGTAATTCACATCGCCCCTCAACTGCTTGCAGCTCATCACGATGTGTGCGCCGCCGTAGGATTTGCGCAGGGTGACGGTGACTTTCGGGACGGTCGCCTCGCCGTAGGCGTAGAGCAGTTTCGCGCCGTTCGTGATGATTGCGCCGTACTCCTGCTGCGTGCCGCAAAGGAAGCCCGGGACATCCACGAAGGTGACGAGCGGGATGTTGAACGCGTCGCAGAAGCGCACGAAGCGGGCAGCCTTTCGCGAAGCGTTGATGTCGAGCACGCCGGCGAGGACCTTCGGCTGGTTGGCTACGATGCCGACGCTCCGCCCGTTCATATGCGCGAAGCCCACGATGATGTTCCTGGCGAAGTCCTTGTGGACCTCGAAGAAATCGGCGTCATCGACCACCGCGCGGATCACGCTGTACATATCGTAAGGTTTGTTAGGATTGTCCGGAATTATCTGGTTCAGAAGATCTTCCGTGCGGGAGACAGGGTCGGATGTCGGCACTGCCGGGGCCTCGGACATATTGTTCTGCGGAAGAAACGAGAGCAGCTTTTTGATGGTGGCTATGCCTTCGGCCTCGTCAGCCGCGGCGAAATGGGCCACTCCGCTCTTGCCGGCGTGCACTGACGCGCCGCCCAGCTCCTCCTGAGTAACAGTTTCACCTGTAACGCTTTTCACTACGCCCGGACCGGTCAGGAACATATAGGAAGTGTTGCGGACCATCAGGGTGAAGTCCGTCAGGGCCGGGGAATAGACCGCTCCGCCGGCGCAAGGTCCGAAGATTCCGCTGATCTGAGGCACCACGCCGGAAGCGAGGATGTTGCGCTCGAAAATCTCGCCATAACCCGCCAGAGCGTCGATTCCCTCCTGGATTCGCGCGCCGCCGGAGTCATTCAGACCGATGACAGGCGCTCCGACACGCACAGCCATATCCATCACCTTGCATATCTTTTCGGACATCGTTTTCGAAAGCGAGCCGCCGCTGACCGTGAAGTCCTGGGCGAACACGTATACGAGACGTCCGTCAATCGTTCCCTGTCCTGTAACCACTCCGTCACCGTCGAAATGCTGGGCATCCATTCCGAAATTCGTGCAGCGGTGCTGTACGAAAGCGTCATACTCCTCGAAGCTGCCGGGGTCAAGCAGCATCGCAAGACGCTCGCGGGCAGTAAGTTTGTTTTTCCTGTGCTGGGCATCGATCCGGCTCTGGCCTCCACCGAGATGGGCTGCGCTGCGGCGCTCCACCAGCTGCCGGATTTTTTCCTCCTGAATACTCATAATTCAATCTTTAATACAATCCTTCAAAGATACGGATTTTTCCGCTTCTTCCCTACGTTACGGGCACAAAAAAAGACCGGCTCGAAGACCGGTCTTTTTTATAATTCCTGAAACTACTCTGCAGGGGCGAGAGTGGTATAGACATTGGTCACATCCTCATCCTCCTCGAGAAGGTCTGTGAGCTTGTCGAGAGTGGCTCTCTGCTCAGGAGTGACGGTCTTCAGGTCCACGTTAGGTATTCTCTCGAAGCCTCCGGAAACGAGCTCGTAGCCGTTCTCCTCGATGTACTTCTGGATGGTGCCGTAAGACTCGTAGCTGCCGTAGATGCAGATGGTCTTGGTTTCGTTGTCGTCGTCATCGACCTCCACCTGCTCGAAGACCTCGTCTGCGCCGTAGTCGATAAGCTCGAGCTCGAGCTCGTCCACGTCGATAGGCTTGTCCTCCTTGATGCGGAACACGCACTTGTGGTCGAACATAAAGCTGACCGAACCGCTGGTCCCGAGGTTGCCGCCGCACTTGGTGAAATAGCTGCGGACATTGGCCACGGTGCGGGTGTTGTTATCGGTGGCCGCCTCCACGAGGTAGGCGATGCCGTAAGGGCCGTATCCCTCGTAAACGAGCTCCTTGAAGTCGCCGAGAGTCTTGTCGGTGGCTTTCTTTATGGCGCGCTCGATATTCTCCTTAGGCATCTGCTCCGAACGTGCTTCAGCCATAAGGGCGCGAAGACGCGGGTTACCGGTAACATCCGGGCCGCCCATCTTTACCGCAATGGTTATTTCCTTTCCAAGCTTTGTGAATACGCGGGCCATATGGCCCCATCTCTTAAGTTTTCTTTCCTTGCGGAACTCAAATGCTCTTCCCATAGACTCTACTCAGCTTCGATTCTTGAAATGTACTTGTCGATGTCGTAGCCCTCTACAGACTGAGGATACTGGTCCTTGATGGTCTTGTAGCAGGAGAGGGCCTTGTCGTTCTGACCGAGAGCCTCGTAAGCGATACCTGCTTTCAGGAGGTATGTGGCGGCGAAAATGTTGTCAGCCTGGGCAGCAGCCTTCTCGAAATAGCCGACGGCTGTCCTGTAATCCTCAAGTCCTACGTAAGCGTCGCCGATGCAGGCTGTGGCACGTCCCATAAGGATGTCGTCCTTGCCCTTGTATTTCTTCAGGTAAGAGATGGCCTCATCGTAGTTGCCGAGCTGGAGCTCGCAGACACCTGCATAGAAAGTGGCCGCGCGGCCTGCGTGGGAGCCGTACTCGGAGATGATGTCCTTGAAACCGAGATTGTTGCCGTCACCGTTCAGAGCGATTTCGAACTCGCCTGCAGCGAAAGAGTTCTCAGCCGGGAACATCTGCTCCATAGCATCGGCGGCCTTTGGCTTCGCCACCCACTGGTTATAAGCTAAAATTCCGAGTCCGATCACAAGCACTGCGATGACTACTCCATAGATGATCTTTTTGTTCTCATCCATAAAACGGTTGGCTACAGACACTTTCTCAGAGATATTCTCCTGGCGCTGAGCTTCCTCCTGTTTAAGATTCATTTCTGACATATCGTATAATTTTTAATATTTTCCCAAGTTACTCGTATGAACCGACAAAAGTATAAATTTTTGCTCAATCCTGCAATTTTTGAACTAACTTTGCGCCTATGCGCTATGCGCATTTATTTAATACAGGCTATGCGCATTTGTTTAATACAGGCTGTGCGCATTTGTTGATAACGCGCGCTGCGCTTATTGATTCCGCGCTCCGGGCGTTTCATCAGAGACCCCGCGCACACACTACAGAAAAAGATGCCGACACTCGAAAAGACAGTCATAAACGACTTCCGCAACATTGCCCTGCAGGAGCTGGAATTCTCCCCGAAAATCAACTGCATTTCAGGGGACAACGGCTCCGGCAAGACAAATCTGCTCGAAGCCATCCACTGCCTGTCGATGACCAAATGCTTCTCCGCCACCAGCGAGAAATTCAACTTCCGCTACGGCACCCGCAGCTACGCCATTTCCGGTATGTATCTGATGGAGAGCGGATTGCATTCGAAGTTCTCGCTCCAGAGCGAGGACGGCGTCGAGAAGAAGCTCAAGCGTGACGAGAAGCCCTACGCCCGCATCTCCGAGCATCTCGGGGTGCTGCCGATAGTCACCGTCTCGCCTTCGGACGTCAGTATGGTCAGCGAGAGCGGCGAGGAGCGGCGGCGCTTCGCCAACGCCGTTCTGTCACAATTGGACAGGGATTACCTGTCCAATATGCAGCAGTATAACCGCATCCTGCAGCAGAGAAACCGCCTTCTCAAGACGCAATTCGTTGATACAGAGCTTCTGGGCGCGTTCGATGCGGGCCTTGCGAAGCTCGCGGGACCGATAAGCGCCCGACGAAGGGAGTTTGCCGAAGCTCTCCGCCCCGCCGTTCAGACTTTCTACACCCAGCTCTCCGGCGGGCGCGAGGAAGTGTCGCTGAGCTACGTCTCCGACCTCGACAAGGCCCCGGCGGAGGAACTTTTCGCAGCCTCGCGCGAGAGGGACCTCGCCCTGCATTACACCTCCGCAGGCATCCAGAGGGACGATTTCCTCTTCACACTGAACGGCCGTCCGATACGCCGCTGCGGCTCCCAGGGCCAGCAGAAGTCTTTCCTGGTCTCGCTGAAGTTCGCCCAATACGAGCTTATGAAGCAGCGTTGCGGCTTCGCTCCCCTGCTGCTGCTCGACGATCTCTTCGACAAGCTGGATATGAGCCGTGTGGCGAACCTGCTGGAGATGGTCGCGAGCTCCGACTTCGGCCAGATCTTCCTGACTGACAGCAACAAAGTGCGCATCGCCGGCATCGTCGATTCTCTCACCTCCGAGCGCGCCTACTTCGAATGCTCGCAAGGCACGTTCACCAAAGTCTGACCGGCCGCTTACGCGTCCAATCCCGATACGTTCCATGCCAGAAACCAGCCGCATACACCGCAAGAAGCCTCTTTCTATGGAAGAGGTGGTCGATCTGTTCATCAGGGATCTGAAACTGAGCACGGGCCTCAACACCCAGTGCGTGTTCCGGGCCTGGGACGAGGCCTCCGGGGCCGAGAAATACACAGTCCGCCGCTTCTTCAGGGACGGAAAACTCTATATAACCCTGAACTCCTCCGCCCTGCGGAGCATGCTCTTCCTTCAGAAGGCCGCCCTCGTGGACAAGATAAATGTCCTTCTGAGCCAGGACCCGCTCTTCACAAAGGATGACAAGAGAGCCTCCTACGTGAAGGAAATCATACTGAAATAGAGGTCTTTATACGAAAAAAGCGGC
>CAVCRS010000015.1:0-6307 GCA_963604635.1 Faecalibacillus sp. | reverse complement strand
ACATCTTCTGTACGTCCGCTCCGCGCAGGAAGCCCGTGAAGTGGAAGCGGTCGGAAATGCCGAGGCGCGCCACCTGACGGATACATCTGTTCATCATATCTCCGCTGCCCGCCATCACGAAGCGCACGTGGTCGGTCCTCTTGAGGACCTTGGCCGCCGCCTCGATGAAATACTCAGGGCCTTTCTGGAAGGTGATGCGGCCGAGGAAGGTGACTACCTTGTCCTTCACTCCCCTTTCGGCCTTGAAGTCCTCGCGTCCGCTGAAATCCACGGCGTTGTGGACGGTGACCACCTTCGCGGGATCGATGCCGTATCTGTTGATGACTATGTTTCTGGTAAGGTCGCTGACGGTCACCACGCGGTCGGCCGCCATCATACCCCGCTTCTCGATGTCAAGCACCCTGGTGTCGATATGGTTCTCGTCACCGCGGTCGTAGGATGTGGCGTGTACGTGGACCACAAGCGGTTTGCCGCTCACTTCCTTGGCCGCTATGCCGGCCAGGTAAGTCAGCCAGTCGTGCGCGTGGATGACGTCGAACTCGCCCGCGCGCTCCCTGGCGATGGTGCCAGCCACCATAGCGTAGCGCGCGACTTCCTCCATAAGGTTCGCGCCGTACTTCCCGGAGAACTGGAACTTCTGTCCGAAGCCCACGGTGGTATGCAGAGTGCCCTCATTCTTCATTTTCTCTATCGCGGCATAGTACTCGTCCGGATCCATATAAGGAACGAGGTTGGAGTCCACATAACAGAACTTGACCTTGTCCATATATTCGTTGAAAGAGGATGCCGTATAGTCAGGTACCACATCGCTTGCGTTGATGATGGTGGTGGAGCCGGTGTCCTCATCGCCGGATGCCGACGGCATCACGAAAAGGGTCTCCACGCCGTTGTTTGCAAGTCCTTTCACGATTCCCTCGCAGGCAGTGCCCAGACCGCCGGCGATATGAGGCGGGAATTCCCAGCCGAACATCAGAACTTTCATAATGACTCCTCCTCTTTGAATTTATTCATCGCGTAATCCACTGCCAGAAGGGCGGCGGTACTGAGTGCAGACGAGATGGCGCCGTGAGGCTCGTGAGGCGGGTCTCCGTCGTAAAGCTCGGAGAATGTGCCCACTCCGTGAACTCCGAGATCCTCGTAGAACCCTTCGGTCAGCCACTGGGCCTTCTTCCAGAAGGACGGGCCCTTGACCCTGAAGCAGATGTCCACGTACGGTTCCAGCAGGAACGGACGCGTACATCCCTGGTGATAGGCGAGATCCCTCTCAGGCTGAGGGCCTTCGTAAACTCCCCTGTACTTGACGTCGCGCGGGGACAGGGTCCTTATGCCGCGGCGGGTGACAAGCTCGTTGTCCACCACGCGGATGATGCTTCTGAAATATTCGTCCGGCACCGGCGAGTATTTGACCCAGAGGGCGTAGAGCTGGTTCGGACGGATGTCGGTGTTCTGTCCGTTGTTATCGACATAGTCGGCGAGACACCCGTTGCGCCCGTTCCAGAACATACCGATGAAGCTGTTCTTTGCGGCATCGCGTGCCGGGGTCCAGGTCCTGACGAATTCTCCGTCAGCCTCACCGTAGGCGGTCTCCATTTCGATGGCGAAACACAGGGCGTTATACCAGAAGGCATTCGTCTCCACCTGATAGCCGGCCCTTTCGGTAACAGGACGGCCGTTCAGATAGGCGTTCATCCAGGAAAGCGCGATACCGTCCATCTGTGCCCAGAGCAGTCCGTTAGGCTGCATCGCCACTTCATTTCTGCGGCCCGGAGCATAGCTGGCGATGATTCCCTTTATGGTCTCGCCGTATTTCTTCCAGACCCTCTTAGGATCTGCCCCGAAGTCGTCGATGTACTCCTGAAGCACGATAGGCATATACAGAGGGGCCTCCACCTGCGTGGTGCGGCGGAAGAGGCGCTCCTGCTCATCCTCGATGAGATTGTCCAGAATGGTCTCGAATTCGCGTGTGTTGCCGTCCGCATAGAGCGTGAGTCCCGGCAGGGCCTGGAGAGTCTCGCGAAGCAGACCGGTGTACATCCAGGTCAGACCCGCGGTGATCTTCTCGCGGCCGTTATGGTTGCAGATGAGAATCTTGGCGCAGCGAAGGAGCTGGTCCCTCTCGGCCTTGATCTCCGGGCATTTGGCCATAGTGTCGGTGAACCGGCGTGAAAGGCCGGCAGGACGGGCCTCCTCGGTGGCGGCGGAGAAAACCACGGAGTCGCCCTCCTTCATCGTGAACTCGAAAATGCCCGGGACGAAAAGGTCCTCGCGGCAGTCGAATCCGCGGCGGTACTCGTCGGAATAGGTGATTCCGTTATACCAGTAAGGGAAACTCCTGAAGGTGGATTTGCCTGTGCTGAGCTGAAGGTTGAGATTCGGGAAGTTCTGATACATACAGAAGGAAACTCCGTTCGGAATCTCACGGTAGGAGGTGTCGGCCTCCTGGTTCTGATGCGTGAGGGCGTGAATGTTTCTGAACGCCAGGAAAGGTTTAAGCTGTACAGTAGCCTTCGCCGGGGATTTGAGCAGCTCGTATTTGATGAGGACCTGCACGTCGTCAGGCATCAGCAGGGCGCTCTTCCGGAATACGATCTCTCCGACTTTGTAGGTTATGCACGGTACAGGATCAGCCTGAAAATCCACCACATACTTGTGTCCGCGGGGCTCATAGATGTCCCCGTAGCAGTGAATGCCGAGATTGAACTGCTTGCCGCCGACGATCAGGCTCTCGTCCAGCGCGGAGAGAAGCAGGAACTTGTCCCCTCCGAAGCGGTCCAGAGTAGCTGCCAGAAGACCGTGGTAACGCCTTGTATTGCAGAACACTATGGAAGTGTTGCAATAGGCTCCGGTCCTGTTGGCACTGATGATCTCCCTTTTCAGCGAATAGGAGAGATTCACCAGCTCGGACTTGTTGAATTTCAAAAATGCCATATTTAATCCGTTATGTTTTCCAATACTAAGGCACAACGAGCCGGAAGGTACAGGTACAGCCTGCCTTCCACGCTCAGGTGCTCCTCGCCGGCACGGAGCCTTCCGAAACCGTCGTACTCCGGCTCGTCCGAATCAAGCACCGCACGCCACTTTCCGCCGCCAGCTTCGAAACCGTAATCGGTGTAAGAAGCCGATGGGTGGAAATTGAATGCAAAAATACAAGTTTTACGCTTGAATATCAACACTTTTTTCTGTTCATCCGCGATGAGCGGTTCCGCAGGGGCCGCGAGCAGCCGGAATTTGCGGATAAGTGCAATCATCGCGGCATCGAAAGCCTCCAGCCTGCCGAAGCGCAGGGCGGGATTGTCCGCAAGCGACCACTGCCTGCGGGCGTACTTGTAGGACCAGCCGTTCCCCTCGCGCGGGAAGTCGATCCACTCCGGATGCCCGAATTCGTTGCCCATAAAATTCAGATAGCCGTTTCCGGCGGTGGTGGCCGTCACGAGCTTTATCATCTTCGAGAGCGCGATGCCGCGGTCGACCGTCAGATTGTCCGAGCCGATGTTCATCCCGTAGTACATCTCCTTGTCCATCAGGCGGAAAATGATGGTCTTGTCGCCCACCATCGCCTGATCGTGGCACTCCGCGTAGCTGATCGTCTTCTCATCCGCACGCTTGTTCGTCAGCTCCCACCAGATCTCGCCCATCGACCAGTCCTCGTCGCGGCGCTCCTTGATCCACTTGATCCAATGGTCGCTCACGCCCATAGCCATCCGGTAGTCGAAGCCTATGCCGCCAGCATCATAAGGGGCCGCCAGGCCGGCCAATCCGGACACGTCCTCCGCGATGGTTATCGCCTGCGGGCGCAGCTCGTGAACGAGCTGGTTCGCCAGAGCCAGATAGATGAGGGCGTCCTCATCCACGCCGGAGTCAAAGTACAGGCTGTAGTCCCCGAAATCCTTGCCCAGGCCGTGGTCCCAATAGACCATACTGGTCACACCGTCGAAGCGGAACCCGTCCAGATGGTATTCCTCCATCCAGAACTTCAGGTTCGAGAGCAGGAAGCAGCGGGTCTCGTTCTTGCCGTAGTCAAAGCAGCGCGAGCCCCAGGCCGGATGGTATCCCTGGGCCCCGGTATGGAAATAGATGTCGTCGCGCCCGTCGAAACGGCTCAGGCCCTCGGCCTCATTGTCCACGGAGTGGGAGTGCACGATGTCCATAACTACGGAAATGCCGTGCGCGTGGGCCTCGTCGACCAGAGCCTTGAACTCCTCCGGAGTGCCGAAGCGGCTGCTGAGCGCGAAGAAATTGGAAACCTGATAGCCGAAGGAGCCGTAGTATGGATGCTCCTGCAGGGCCATAATCTGTATCGTGTTGTAACCCAGACGCTCTATCCTCGGCAGGACCTCGCGGCGGAAATCGTCGAAGGTCGAAACGCCCTCCCGCTCGCCGCTCATTCCGATATGGCATTCATAGATAAGCGGCTGGATGTGGCGCCCCGGATTGCGGTGCTTCCATTCGTAAGGATGCTCCGGGCTCCAGACCTGGGCGCAGAACACCTTGGTCACGCTGTCCTGGACGCAGCGGGTGGCGTAGGACGGGAGCCTTTCCGCTCCGCCGCCCGGCCATTCGATGAAAAGCTTGTACAGCTCGCCGTGGTGCAGGAACATCGCCGGGAGTCTTATCTCCCAGTTCCCTCCGCCGGTCGGCTTCAGGGCATAGGCGTCAGTGCGTTTCCAGTTGTTGAAATTTCCTATGAGATAGACTTTCACCGCATTCGGAGCCCACTCGCGGAAGACCCAGTCACCATTGGACTCCCTGTGGAGCCCGTAGAAAAGATGATTGTTAATGCCTTCCGAGAGCGACCCGTCGCGCGCGAAGAAGTCTCTCGTCTGCTGTATCCTGCGGTGGCGTGCCTCGATGGCCTCCGCGTACGGCTTCAGATACGGATCGGTTTCGTAGATCTTCTTTGGTTTCATAGTCAATCGAAGGATTTTTCAGCCTTTTCCCTGACGCTGCGAAGGTACTCCCTGCACTTTCCGATCAGTTCTTCAGACTGCTTTACATATTTGTCTATGTCATCGAGACCCGTGGCAGGGTCCTCCACAGCCCTGGCGATGGTCTCCAGCTTCTCCAGAGCCTTGTTGTAGTCAAAATCTTTCATAATCGACTCAAAGTTAAGAAAAATGCGAATATGATGAGTGTCTGAATCCTGTTAAAATTTTCCTAAAATTTCATCACTCAAAACGGGCTGGAAAGAATGCCTTCCCAGCCCGTCCAAATCGTTATTACTTCTGTCTGCAATATATCTGCATAGGGCAGCCCTCGAAGTCGAAATTCTCCCTCATCTGGTTCTCAAGGAAACGCTTGTAAGGCTCCTTGATGTACTGCGGCAGATTGCAGAAGAACGCGAAAGCCGGGAAGCGCGTAGGCAGCTGTGTGATGTACTTCACCTTCACATACTTGCCTTTCCACGCAGGCGGCGGTGTCTCCTCGATTATCGGAAGCATCACCTCGTTCAGACGGGCCGTGGAAATCTTGCGGGACATCGACTCGCAGACCTTTGAAGCGGCGCTCAGGACGTCAAGCACCCTCTGCTTCTTCGTCACGGACGTGAAGATTATAGGTACATCGTCGAACGGAGCCAGGCGGCTGCGCATCGCTGCGGCGTACTCCTTCATCGTGTTGCTGTCCTTTATGAACAGGTCCCATTTGTTCACCACCAGCACGCAGCCCTTGCGGTTGCGCTGGATGAGGTTGAAGATGTTCATATCCTGGGCCTCCATTCCGGAAGTGGCGTCCAGCATAAGGATGCACACGTCGGCGCGCTCGATGGCGCGGATGGAACGCATCACGGAGTAGAACTCCAGATCCTCGTGAACCTTGCTCTTGCGGCGGATGCCGGCGGTATCGACCAGCATGAACTCGTGGCCGAAGCGGTTGAAATGTGTCTCGATGGAGTCACGCGTGGTTCCGGCCACAGGGGTGACGATATTGCGCTCCTGGTCCAGAAGGGCGTTCGTCATCGAAGACTTGCCCACGTTAGGCTTGCCCACGATGGCGATGCGGGGCAGGTCGGGATACGCGTTTTCAGCCTCCGTTTCCGCAGGAAGGACGCGCACGACCTCGTCCAGAAGGTCTCCGGTGCCGCCGCCGTTCGCGGCGGAAATGCTCCAGACCTCACCGAGCCCGAGGGCGTAAAACTGGTAGGTGTCGAAGATCTTGTCTCCGCTGTCCACCTTGTTCACGCACAGAACCACAGGCTTGCGGCTGCGCCTGAGCACTTCGGCGATCTCCGCGTCATAGTCGGTGATGCCCGTGGCCGCCTCCACCATAAAGAGAACCACGTCGGACTCCTCGATGGCTATCTCCACCTGAC
>CAVCRS010000014.1:0-80650 GCA_963604635.1 Faecalibacillus sp. | reverse complement strand
GCAGTTGGTAGCGCACTACGTTCGGGACGTAGGGGTCGGGCGTTCGAGTCGCCTCTTCTCGACAGAAGGGTTGATCGGAAACGGTCAGCCCTTTGTCGTATCTGCCAGCGCCGCGGGACTTGCCGAAGCGCAGCAGCCACGCACAACTAAAGATTCCGGCTATACCAGATATCCTTTTCTGTCAAGCCATAGCAGGAAAAATTTATCGTAAACGGAATATACGCCTTTGTCGTTGGTTATGAAGTCTTTATCAAGCAGAGACTTGACGGCGGAAGATACGCTGCTTGGGGATACCAGTCCGTATTTCCGGATGAAGGAACTTCCAGTGACCTCCTTTGCTTTCTTTGCCGAAGCGATAGCCAGAAATACATCTCTTTGCTTTACGGGCATCTGATACAGGAGAGACTCATATGTGTCTGAAGACTGCTTCACAATGAAATCAATGGCCTCATCTATTATGTCAGTTCCACATCTGCATCCTTTTTCCGTTCTGGAGAACAGAACATTTAGAGCTCTATGAATATAGCTGGTTACAGCATCGAAACGCGTATACAGTATCGAAACCACTTCCGGGTCGAGGTCCCTTTCCCTTTCTCTGAATTTGTTCACGGCAAATTCAGTGTATTTTGAGAGTGCCAACGGCTGAAGATTCATTATGGTGACACTCTGGTAGAATGGCCTCGAAGGGGATGTGAACATCCCGTCCATCAAATGTCTCTGACTTCCGGAGAATATAAAATGTGCGTTTGTGGTCCTCTGTACATATGTCCTTATGGTCGCTTCGACAGTGGAATCTTCGTATTTGGTGACTTGTTGGAATTCATCTATGGCGACGATGCAGGGACGGTCGGCATTCTGCAGATATAAGAAAATCTCGTCTAGAGTTGCGGCCGGATTCCTGATTTCGCCGAGTCCGATGCTCCACGATGGCATTCCGTTCATATCGAAAGAAATTTCAGAGCGTATCGAACTGACTGTCAATATGAATTTCTCCCATACGGACTTGCCCTTTGGTTTCAAAGTGTCAAGAACAGACTTTCCAAGCAGATTCACGAAATCGCTGAGAGACTTCGTGGCATAGATATCCACCAGAAAACAGTAAAAGGAGTCACGGAACTCATCGCAGTCGAATACGTGATAGATGAGTTCCGTTTTTCCCAGCCTCCGGGGAGAGATGAGAGCGACATTGTTCTCGTTTATGAGAAGAGATCTCAAGTCTCTGGTTTCCTCAACTCTGTCGCAGAAGTACTCCTCTCCCGCATATCCTGTAGTGACAAAAGGATTATTCATAATCTCGATTTTCTGCAAATATAAGACAATTTACATCATTACCATAATTTCGTTACGGTTTTTTCGTAACGAAATTATGGTAATGGAAAACGGGCCGAGGATTTGAAGTCACTGATGATTTTCCAGGTCAGAGGGTTTTCGGGCATTTATGCTGTGACGTGGATGAGGAGGGTGCTGCAGAGGGCGTTCAGTGGCCTTCGGCCAATCCAGGTCTGAGGTTTTTCCGTCATTCATGCTGTGACCTGGACTGCGGATGTCAGTGCAGGCCGGCGGCCGCGAGGCTCCTCAGCAGCATTGGACGCGCAGCGGCCCAGGAAAAACAAACACGCTAAATCGGAGCTCTTAATGGCGTCAAGGGGCCTGGGGAGTACGCTCCCCAGTGAATAATAGAAGTGTAGCGACGCGAAGCGTCGCGGGACTTGCCGAAGCGCAGCGGCCACACATAGAGGAAGTAAAGATTTTTTGAAATTATGGTACTTTGTGTTGCAAGGTATTAAAAAATATTTATATCTTTGCAGCGTCAAATATTTTATGGACCAAAATAAAATGAAAAAAGTGATTGAAACCTGTGTGGGAAACAGGAACTTTTCCCTCGATGAAGACGCTTACGCAAGACTGGACGAGTACCTCACCCACTTCCGCGACCGTCTTACAGGCACCACAGCCGCCCAGAACTCCGAAATCATGGTCGACCTGGAAGACCGCATAGCCGAACTTTTCACTGCGGAAACCACAGGAAACAGGGTAGTGAGCCTGGCCATAGTCGAAAAGATCATCGCCCAGCTCGGAATGCCCGACGGATGCGCTGAGCAGAGCGGCGGCAGCTCCGCCAGAGAGGAGCAGCAGACAAAAAAGAAAATATACCGCGACACTGACAACAAATCCATCGCCGGAGTCTGCTCAGGCCTTGCCACCTACCTCGACGTCGACGTAGTCCTCGTCCGCGTCATAATGCTCATCGCCCTCATCGCCTGGAGCGCCGGCTTCTGGATCTACATCATCCTCTGGATAGCCGTCCCTAAAGCCGTCACCCCTGCCCAGAAATGCGAAATGCACGGCGAGCCGGTGACTGCCGAAAATATGGCAAAGTACACGAAATCAAAATAATACGTCATGGAATACAATGTCGAAAACGTCCGTTCCCAGATGAGGAAAGGAGTGCTGGAATACTGTATTCTCAGCATATTGAACCGCAAGGAAGCCTATGCCTCCGCCATCATCGAGGAACTCAAGGCCGCGAATATGATAGTGGTGGAGGGTACCCTCTATCCGCTGCTCATCCGTCAGAAGAACCAGGGGCTCCTCTCTTACCGCTGGGAGGAATCCACCCAGGGCCCTCCGAGAAAATACTATGTCATCACGGACAAGGGCCGCGCCCAGCTCGCCGAAATGGACGCGGCGTGGAATGAACTCGTAAACAGCATCAACACCCTCAGACAGACAATATCCAACCAAGTTATACTCCTATGAAACAAGTAGAAAACGTCAGTATTGGCGGTTACGCCTTTTCAATGGAAACCGTCGCGGCGCAGAGCGCCAGACAGTATCTTGACGAAATAGCCGTCCACTACGCCGACGAGGGCAGCGAAGTCCTCGACGGAATCGAAGAGAGAATGGCGGAACTTCTGAACGAGCGCACCGGCTCCACCGGAGTCGTGACATCCGCCGACATAGACGCGGTAATCGCCGTTCTGGGCCGCCCGGAGGCCATCGACCAGGACAGCCCGGAACCGGCGGCCCATGTAAAGAAGAAAAGACTCTACCGCGACCTGGAGAACAAAAAAATCCTCGGCGTATGCAGCGGCATAGCAAAATATCTTGACATCCAGGTCCCGTTCGTCCGTCTGCTGTTCGCCGTACCGTTAGTGCTGTTCTTCATCTGCGGACTCTATCGCTACGACAATCCGTTCGGATACCCCTACGCGTGGTATGTGCTCGGTCTGTACCTGATTCTCGCCCTCTGCATTCCGGCAGCTAAGACAGTCCGCCAGAAATGGGAGTCGAAAGGGGAGGACGGCAGCCTGGAAGGCATAAGACGCTCGGTTTCCCAGGCGGCAGACGACATTGAGAAGAGTGCAGGGCGCATCGCCAGATCCGAATCCTGGAACGGAATCGGCCGCTTCTTCCAGGCGGCCGTGGGCATACTGCTCTTCATAATCGGTTTCTCCGGACTCTTCGCCGGCGGTGTAATTCTCTTCGGCCACCAGATCTTCGGCTACGACAGCATCTATGCCTTCATCGTGGAGCAAATTTCCTCTCAGGACTGGGTGGCGATGATTATGGAAGTCATCTGGATAAAAATCTTCGCGGTGCTGGTCTGGTTCCTGCCGTTCATCGGCTTTCTCTATGCCGGCATAATGCTCACCTTCAACCTCCGCTCGCCGAAATGGCATCCAGGCCTGATAATTTTCGTGCTCTGGCTGATTTGCATTATCGCACTGGTAATCCTCGTGGCCGTCGCTTCAGCCTCGTGGCATACGATGCCGATAGACTTATAAAATCTTGAAAACAAGCACTTTCGTAGTGTCGGAATCCACCCGCAGAGCTTCGTCTATCCGGTACCCGGAGACCAGCGCGGCGTGACTTCCGTCCAGCTCCACCACTACCGCCCGAGCCTTCTGCGAAGCGGAATATCCAAGCTCAGTGAACACGTCGCTGAGCTTTTTTCTGCGCCCGCGCATCCCGAAAGGACAGATCCAGTCGCCGCTCCGCCATCCACGCAGCTTCAAAGGAAAAGATATTTTTGCGGCGTCAGCAATAAGCTGACGACCAATGTGTTCCATATCAGGAACATAATCTTCCAGCCTGATTTCCACCCGCTTGCCGAGAAGTTCATACACTCCTGGCCCGGAGGCGGTGACTTCGGCCCCGCCGGCAGGGGAGTCATAACTTAGAACGAGTCTCCCGCGGGCAGTCAGAATGCGGGCGTTGCTGCCCTCGAAAACCTTGCCGCTCAGCGTCTTGCCCTCATCGCTGGAGAAAAGCAGACGCGAAAGCGAAGCCAGACACCCTTCGCTCAGACCCGCCGGCTCCACGAACCTCCAGAGCAGATATTCCCGCTGCGGCTCGGAGCGAAGAGCTTCGATGCTCACTTCTCCCGGCGCAATCTCTATTCTTTTCCCGGACTTCGTCCAATACTCGTCCAATACTCCGGCTGCCTGCGCAAAATGCTGCATATCAGAGCATAGCGTAGAGAGAAAGGAAGGATTTATCTGCGCCAACTCAGGGAATATCCGGTTCCGGATTCTGTTTCGGCTATAGATGCAGTCGCTGTTCGTGCGGTCTTCCCGCCAGATGAGTCCCTTGCCGCGCACATATTCTTCTATCCGGGCCCGGCTGAAGCCGAGAAGCGGCCGTATGACCCTGCCCCCGAGCACCTCGGAAGTTTCCGCCATTCCGCAGATGCCCCGCAGGCCCGTGCCGCGCAAAAGATTGAGAATCAGAGTTTCGGCATTGTCATTCGAGTTGTGGGCCACGGCCGTGGCGTAATAACCTTCAGAAGCGCAGAGCCCTGCGAAATACCCGTACCTCAGCTCGCGGGCGGCCATCTCGACGCTTACGCCATTGGACGCGGAGCGGCCGAGAGTATCGAAATCACAATGGTGGAATTTCACTCCCCGCTCTGCGCAGAAACGCTCGACAAACGCCGCGTCAGCATCGCTCTCTGCGCCGCGCAGGTGGAAATTGCAGTGCGCCACTGCAATGCGTTCACTCAGAGCTGCATCAATGCACAGCTGCAGAAGACAGAGCGAGTCCGCCCCGCCGCTCACGGCGAGAAGAACTCTCTCACCCTCAGGCACAAGACTGTGCCATTTGGCCGTGAACTCCTGCAGCATAAGCCTTACTTCTGGCGGCGGGGCTGGAAGGTGTAGGTGAAACTCAGGGATGTGAACTCCTTGAACTGTACCCTCTGCTTGCCGTCAGGGAACTGCTCGAGGTCCTTGTCATTCTTTATCAGGACGTTAGGGTCGTAGATCAGCCAGGTGTTCAGACCGAGTTTGAGATATTTCGAGAGCTGCCAGTTTATCTTGTTGTCCCAGTTCACGCGGCACTGCTTGAACGGCTTGTTCAGATAGTCGGTGAAGAGCACGATCTGGGTCTCGTAGCGGAACACGTCGTTTATCACCAGCTTGGCGTCTGTCTTGATCTGGGCACCGAACTGGAAGCGTGCGCTCTTGTAGCTGCTGCCGAGTTCGGCGTCCAGACCGTCCTCGCGAAGCTGCATACCGTAGCTCTTGCGCAGCTCCGGATTGCTGACGATGGTGAAACCTCCGGTGAACGGGGCGATGTTCATCGAGAGCCAGTTGCTCGGTACCCAATCGATACCGAGCGCGATGTCGGTGTAGGCAGGGGAGAGGAATCCGGATTTCAGCGTGCCGCTCCACTTGCCGTTCTCGTCCTGAACGTAGTTGCTGTAGCCGTTGCTGAACTGCGAACGGAAGTTGAACGAGGCGGAGTAGCTGAACTTCGACTTGGCGCCCGTCCTGTACGCCCATTTGCTTTCGAGGTACATACGGTCCGTGCTCTTCTGCACGAGATCCTTCTTGTCGGCGGCCCAGAGGAAGCCGTAGTTAAGCTGAAGACGGTTCGCCCAGGTCATCATATCTTTGGCGTAGTTCGCCTGAGCATCGATCCCGCTGCTGAAAGTCACTGAGTTATAGCCGCCTGCGGCCCAGCTCCAGAGACCGGTGTGGTTGAAGCCGAGATCCACGCCGAGGCTCTGCTTCCAGTAGTTCGGCTTGGTCTGCACTTCCTTTTTCTGCTCGGCGGAGGCTATCGCCATCGCCGCTTCCGTCATTGTCTGCTGCACATCCTGTGCAAAGACGGCATTGCCGGAACAGAGGGCTCCGGCAATGCTGAGAAATATCAAAATACGCTTGCGCATAATCTAGTATGAAATTGCGAAGATGACTCTTCTGTGTGAAGGCTTTCCGCTGTAGATGCACTTGCCCTCCTCCTCGCAGACAAAGCTGTCGATAGGAATGCAGCGGATGGTAGCCTTGGTCTCGTCCTTGATGGCCTGCTCGGTTTCAGGAGTGCCGTCCCAGTGGCAGAGCAGGAAGCCGCCTTCCTTGATCTTCTCCTTGAACTCGTTCCAGTCGTCGCACTTGCGGACATTGGCCTCGCGGAACGCGTAGGCCTTGTCGTAGATGTTCTTCTGGATGGCGTCCATCAGGCCGTGAACATACTTGTCGAGACCTTCGATATTTACGGTTTCCTTTGTGAGAGTGTCCCTGCGGGCCACCTCCACGGTGCCGTTCTGCAGGTCGCGAGGACCCATTGCGATGCGTACAGGCACACCCTTGAGCTCCCATTCGGCGAACTTGAAGCCCGGGCGCAGGGTGTCGCGGTCATCCACCTTGACGCTGTGGCCGAGAGCCTCGAAGGTCTTTTTCAGCTCGTACATCTTGTCGAGGATGGCGTTGTGCTCCTCCTCGGTCTTGAAGATAGGAACCATAACTATCTGGATAGGAGCGAGAGCCGGAGGCAGAACCAGACCGGCATCGTCTCCGTGAGCCATTATGAGCGCGCCCATCATACGGGTGCTGAGGCCCCAGGAAGTAGCCCAGACGTACTGCTGGCTGCCGTCCTTCGCGGTGTACTGCACGTCGAACGACTTGGCGAAATTCTGTCCGAGGAAGTGGGATGTACCGGCCTGGAGGGCCTTTCCGTCCTGCATCATAGCCTCTATGGTGAGGGTGTCGATGGCTCCCGCGAAACGCTCGTTAGGGCTCTTGTGGCCTTCCACTACAGGCAGGGCCATCACCTCGCGGGCGAATTTCGCATAGATGTCCACCATCTGCTTCGTCCTCTCCTGAGCCTCCTCGGCTGTGGCGTGGGCCGTGTGGCCTTCCTGCCAGAGGAACTCTGCGGTACGCAGGAACAGACGGGTACGCATCTCCCAGCGGACCACGTTGCACCACTGGTTGCAGAGGATAGGAAGATCTCTCCAGGAAGTGATCCAGTTCTTGTAGGTGCTCCAGATGATAGTCTCCGAAGTCGGTCTCACGATGAGTTCCTCCTCGAGCTTCGCCGAAGGGTCCACTACCACGCCCTTGCCGTCAGGATCGTTCATCAGACGGTGGTGCGTCACCACTGCACACTCCTTGGCGAATCCGGCCACGTGCTCGGCTTCGCGGCTGAAGAAGGACTTGGGGATGAAGAGAGGGAAGTAGGCGTTCTGCACACCGGTCTGCTTGAACATAGCGTCGAGCGAGCTCTGTATCTTCTCCCAAATCGCATAGCCATAAGGCTTTATGACCATACATCCTCTTACGGCCGACTGCTCGGCCAGGTCGGCTTTCACTACCAGGTCGTTATACCACTGTGAATAGTTTTCAGCCCTTTTCGTTACCTCTTTTGCCATCTTATTTCGTTATTTCCAATTTATTTCTTAACATTGCACGATATACTTTCGGGGTATGGTTATTGCAATACCCTGCAAAGATATAAAAAAGATAACTAATAAGGAGGATTTGCATTATGAAAACGCAGTGTATATCTCTTGCTTCAGCGCTTTTGCTGCTTTGCTCCTGTGGTCCCGGTACTCAGGTCGCCTCGAACTACCGGGATGGTATCTATTACAGGGGGGAGAAGGTTTCCCCTACAGTGATTGCGCAGTCCAGAAACGAGACCGATGCGCTTGTGGCGAAGACCAGAAGCTCCCGCATCTTTCTCAAGCAGGGACAGGTGGATACGCTTGTCATTCCTGAAAATATGTCAGCCCGCGTAAGCTTCGACCGTCGCGACAGCACCACCACGGTGGATCTGTTCACCTATGACTACGACAACTGGCGCTGGAATTTCAACTTCTCTTTCGGCTGGCCTTATTGCTACGGACCTTACTTCTCCTGGGGCTGGGGTTCGCCTTACTGGTATCGCAGCGCCTGGTACTGGAACGATCCGTGGTACTACAGCTACTACGATCCGTGGTACTGGGGAGGCCCGTGGTATTACAGCTATTATGACCCGTGGTACTGGGGTGGTCACTACTGGTACGGCGGCTTCTACGGCCCGGGTCCGATGCCGATGCGCCACGACCGCTTCGACGGTCCGCACAGCTGGGGCTCTCGCAATGAATTCTTCGCCGGTAACGGCGGCGCTGTCAGAGGCGGCGGTGCAGGTCAGGGCATAGGAATGGGCAGAACCTCCGTCGCACGCAGCGGCGCAGGCGTCATCACCCGCAACGCCACCACCGGCCGTATGAGCAGAACTATCGCAGGGTCAGGTACTTCTTCAGTCCGTTCCGGCGCAGCTTCCACCGTCAGCCGTTCCGCCCGCTCATCTTCTTCAGTCGGCCGCTCCGCGTCCAATTCTTCCCTGAACCGCTCCGCGGCGTCATCGGGCAGCACCGTCCGCCGCAGCCTCTCTTCACAGGGAAGTATGACTGACAGAACCATTCAGAACGCGGCCGGCAGGGTAAGCAGCGTGAGCAGAAGTTCCATTTCTTCAGGCAGCGCCTCTTCATCGTCCGGCTCCGGTACGGTGTCACGCTCCTCTTCGGTTTCCCGTTCATCTTCGGGAAGCGCAAGCAGCAGCTACCGACGCTCTTCATCTTATGACAATTCGTGGGGGTCTTCTTCATCCTCATCATCTTCTTCATCGTATAGCAGAAGCAGCTCTTCCGGCTACGGAAACAGCAGCGTATCCCGCTCTTCTTCCGGCAGCGGCGGCTCTTCCGTATCCCGTTCCTCCAGCTTCGGCGGTGGCGGCGGCAGCAGCGTATCGCGCTCTTCCGGCGGCTTCGGCGGCGGTGGCGGCAGCAGTGTCTCCCGCTCGTCCGGCGGTGGCGGCGGTGGCAGCGTCCACAGAAGGTAAATTTGTGTAACTATTTCAGGAAGCTGATGTTATGTGTGGTTGTGGTAATATTTGCGAAACATCGACTTCTTAAATCCCTTAATATTCTATGAAACGTATTCTGATTTCAGTACTGTGCCTTTCCGCCGCTCTGACGGCCGGGGCTCAGACTATGTATGACGCCATCAGCTTCAGCGAGAACAACTATGCCGGTTCCGCCCGCACGATAGGTCTCGGCAACGCCGTCACCGCTCTCGGATCGGATCTCGGTACCATAGGCATCAATCCTGCGGGCTCCGCCGTGGCCGGTTACAACCAGTTCACATTCAGCCCTTCGATTGTCTATTCCTCCACCGACGTCAACTTTACCGATGACGGGGGCTCCACCAGAAACAGCACGGGCAGCCGCAGCCGTCTGGCTCTTCCGAACTTCGCCGGCACTGCCGTCTGGACTACCGGCCGCAACACCGGCCTGAAGAGTATGACTTTCGGTCTGGTTTCCAACACCACGAACAACTGGCTCGACGGCTTCGAGGCCAAAGGCGGCGGCGACCAGAGCTCCATCTTCGGCGCCATTGCCTCCCTGGCGCAGGCGAAAGGTTATGATCCATCCGTAATGGCCGGTTCCGCAGCCTATGACAGTTATTCGTGGCAGCCTGTAAGCGCTTATCAGGCAGGTCTTGTCAGCGATTTCGGCAAGAATAACTTCGTGGGTGCGACCGAGCAGATTCGCCAGAATGAGGACGGCTCCTATGACATCTATACGGCAGGGTATCTGAACAGGGCCTATTCCCGCAAGGTGTCCGGAACCAAGTACGACATAGTGTTCAACTATGCGATGAATTTCTCCGACCGTCTTTTCCTCGGAGCGAACATCGGAGTCCCTTGCGGACATTACGCTTTCTCCGAGAATCTTACGGAGACTCCTCAGGATCTGAGCGACTTCTCCTTCGAGTATGATACGGGAGAGAAGGTCACTTTCCAGCAGGGTACCGACACTTATGCCTATTCCGCAGACATCTCCGGAGTGTATGCCAAGATCGGTGCCATCTGGCTTCCTTTCTCGGGCCTCAGGCTCGGCGCAGCCATCCAGACTCCTACGGCTCTGGAGATTCGCGAGCGCTTCCAGGTGAGCAACTATTCTTTCTTCAACAACTCCGAGAACCGTGCAACATCTCCTCAGGGTGAGTATTCATATAATCTCTACACACCGTGGAGGTTCAATGTGGGCGTCGCTTACACGTTCGGCCGCCTCGGTCTCGTAAGTGCTGATTATGAGAGGGTGAACTACCGCAATATGCGCTATGACGTCGTCGATGACGGTTATTCTTATACGACTGACCCGTTCGCTGACGTGAACAGTGCCATAAAGACCTATGCCGGTGCATCGAATATGTTCCGCTTCGGTGTGGAGGTGAAGCCGGTCAGCAAGGTTGCGCTGCGTCTCGGCTATGCTATGACTGCAAAAGACACGGATTTCATCGATACGAAGATTGAGAGCATTTCCCTGGGCGCAGGCTATACCTCTGATTCAGCGTTCTTCTGCGATTTCGCTCTCAGGGCCACCTCGTATCCGGTTTCCTACTATACTCCATATACCTACTACAATACGGACGGCTCGGTGAACTACGATTTCGCCGTTCCTGAAATCGCGATAACCAGAAGTCTCTTCGAATTTGTAGCGACTTTCGGCTGGAGGTTTTAAAGCGCTGACTTTCAGTCAGCTCTTTAGAACGTCTATACACCGGGGGGACGTGTCCCCCGGACCCTCCAGGTCGCTGACGCTCCTTAGACCTTCTTCAACCAGAGGATGGAATCCGGACCTTCGTTGAAGAGAAGGTCCATTATGGAAAGATTTGATATGAAGCCGTGCTTGCAGGCGAAAACCTGGAAGTACGGCTTTTTCAGGTTCAGTTCCTCCAGGATATTGTTCTCCCTCTTGGGGTGGATGATTTCGCGGTAGTCGCGCCCGTAGAGGCAGGATCCCGGGGGAGTCCACTGCTGCGTCGGATGCAGCTCGGCGGCTATGCCGGTCTTGTCCAGAAAGAATCGTATGATGTTGAGGTTCAGGTCGAAAAGCCTTTCGGGACGGGCCTCGAGGATGCTGAAAAGCTCGTCTTTATAGTAGTCGAAATAGGCCGAGGATTCATACGCCGAGGCTATGGCGCGCTCGGTGCGCAGAAGCCACGGCGTGCTCCAGTCCACACGGACTGTCGAGATTGGCAGGCTGTGCCTGCCGCCTTCGTGGACCACCGGAAACGAGAGAGTCTGCTCTCCGCTCTCAGAGTAGAACTTGCAGCGGTTGCGGTAGGACTGCTTCTGGTAGGTCTCCTGCGCCTCGATCCAGACCTGCGCGGGCAGTTTGGCCTCGGGGGATAAAGAAAACTCCGCTGCGATGGCAGCGAAGTATTCTATGGGTGGAAAATATGCTGTGCCGAGCAGCATACGGCTTATTCGATGGAGCCCTTTTCGTTCGAGTCGTTCGCTTTGGCGATGCCCCTCTTCGAATTGCGGATGAAATTCAGGATGTTGTCCCTCTCCTCTGACTGCGGGAATCCGGCCTCTACCTTCGAGCAGCCGTCGGAAACGTTGAAGCCCTGGAAGTAGATGGTGTCGTAGATGTCCTTGATGTTGCGGATCACATCGGAATCGAAGCCGCGGCGGCGCAGTCCCACGATGTTGATGCCGGCGTAGCAGATAGGAGTTCTGCCGCAGATGGAGTACGGCGGGATGTCCTTGTTCACAGCGGACTGGCCGCCTACCATCGCGTGCGTGCCGATGTGGCTGAACTGGTGCACTTTGGTGCCGCCGCCGATGATGGCCCAGTCATCCACGTCAGTCTCGCCGGCGATGCCGACATAGCTTACGAGGATGCAGTGCTTGCCCACGTGGCAGTCGTGCGCGACGTGCACGTAGGACATGATGAGGGTGTTGTCTCCGATCTTGGTCACGCCCTTGTGGCTGGCCTTGGTGCCGCGGTTGATGGTGGCGCACTCGCGGATGGTGACGTTGTTGCCGATTTCGACGTAAGTCACCTCACCTTCGAACTTGAGGTCCTGGGGGATGGCTCCCACTACGGCTCCGGGGAACACTTCGCAGTTCTCGCCAATCTTTACATAGGAATAAATCACCGCGTGAGGGTGGATTTTGCAACCGTTGCCGATAGTCACATTGTCATCAATGTAGGCGTATGGTCCGATTTCAACATTGTCACCGAGAATCGCTCCCGGACTGACGATGGCTGTAGGATGTATTTTGTTCATTTCTCCGTTATTTTATCAGATTGCGTATCGCCTTGGCTGCCTGTGTGTTCAGCTTGTGGCCGGGCTTGAAAGCCACGATTCTGGCGTTCAGGTATCCGCCTGCCAGGCGAAGGTCTCCTATGAGGTCGAGGAGTTTGTGACGGCCGCACTCGTCATCGAAATGCAGCTTGAGATTATTCAGGTATCCGTGTCCCGTAACCTTGAGATCGGGGCAGTTGAAGAGGGCGGTGAGATTGCTGACCTGCTCCTCGCTCGCCTGGTGCTCCACGATGACGATGGCGTTGTCGAGGTCTCCGCCCTTCACGAGATTGTTCTTGAAGAGGAACTCTATTTCGTGGAAGAAAACGAAAGTGCGGCAGCATCCGATCTGGGAGGCATAGTCCACAGACAGGTCCCAGTGGACTTTCTGTACGCCGAGGACCCGGGAGTTGAAATCCACGGTCACGTCGTATGACGGCCTGTCGGAAGGACTGAACTTGATGTAGGAACCGGATTCCGGATCGCTGATTTCCAGAGGCTCGGTGAGGTTGATATAGACGCGGTCCGCCTTCTGAACCCTGAGTCCGGCCTTCAGGAACGCTTCCGTGAAGAAGCGCGCGCTTCCGTCGAGAATCGGAACCTCTTCGTTGTCGATTTCTATTATCGCGTTGTCGACGCCCACTCCCGTGAGCGCTGACATAAGATGTTCTATTGTGATGACGCAGACTCCGTCCTTGCAGATGGTAGTGCTTCTCGCGGTATTGCTTACGTTTTCCGCCAGAGTCTCCACGAAAGCGTCACTGCCCAGATCCACCCTCTGGAACACGATTCCGGTGTTCTCCGGAGCCGGTTTTACGGTGAGTCTGGCGTATTTGCCCGTATGTAAGCCTTTGCCCTCGAAGGAACATTCCTGTCTGAGCGTCAGCTGTCGTTTGATGTCCATAGGGCGCAAAGGTAAGCAAAAATTCAGTAAATCCAATTATTTATCCTCTCCGCTGTGCTTGAATGCGGCGTAACTGCGAAGGAAGGTGCCGTGAAGGAGAGCCGGAGTGCCCATCCAGACCTGTCCGCTCTTGCGGATGTTGCCTATGACTCCCGACTGGGCGCAGATGGTCGTGTTGTCCGCGATGGTGAGGTGTCCCACTATGCCCACCTGGCCTGCCAGGATGCAGTTCCTGCCGATTTTCGTGGAGCCGGCTATGCCGCACTGGGCAGCCATCACGGTGTTGTCGCCGAGCTGGACATTGTGCGCTATCTGGCAGAGATTGTCAATCTTCACTCCGTTGCCTATGATGGTGGACTCCATCTCTGCACGGTCCACGGTGGTGTTCGAGCCGATCTCCACATCGTTCCCTATAATGACATTCCCGAGATGCTCGATCTTCTTCCAGGTCCCGTCAGGCTGCGGGGCATTGCCGAAACCGTCGGAGCCGATGACCGCCCCCGAATGGAGGATCACGCGGTCCCCGATCTTCATCCCCGGATAGATTCTTACACCCGGATATATGATGCAGTGATGGCCTATTACGGTGCCTTCCCCGATGGAGACATTGTCGTGAATGATACAGTAATCACCTATGACACACTTTTTCCCCACTGTGGTGTGGGCTCCGATGCTGACCTTTTTGCCGATTCTTGCCGAGCAGGCTATGCTCGCGCTCCACGCGCGGTGGCGGCGGTAGGTCTTGCGCTGGTCAGAGACATATTTCAGAAGCTGGGCCAGAGCGGAATAGGCGTCCTTGACGCGTATCATCGTAGGGGAGACCTTCTCTTTGGGCTCGAAGTCTGAATTCACCAGAAGGAGGCTTGCCTTGCTGGTGTAGACGTATTTTTCGTACTTGGGATTCGCGTAGAAGCAGAGCTGCCCCTCCTTTCCGTGTTCTATCTTGGCGAAAGATGTGGCGCGCGCTTCCGGATTTCCGTCCACGGTTCCGTCGAGTATCTGCGCCAGCTCGCGTGCAGTAAATTCCATATCAGTATCTGTCAATTGTTTTCTGTCAGACAAAAGTACAACAAATAAAGATAAGAAAGCCAGAATCGGATTAATTTTTTGCGTATGTGTTTTATTATTCGTATCTTTGCGGAGTGTGATTGAAAAAGGGGGCCGAAGAGCTTCCTTTTTTTGTGGACTGAAAGCTGCGTGACTTGCGGACGAAACCCGGCTGCAGCTTCGTTAAAACGGGGAAACCTATGGACAGAACTTTGCTTCAGAAAGTATTGGACGATGCCGCCCGCGAGCGCGGGCTCTCTATCGTCGCTCTCGATTATGACGAGGATGAGAATGTGATCGAGGTGACATTGGACCGTGAAGACGGTCCGGTTTCGCTGGACGACTGCGAAGGCGTGCACCGCGCCGTGCTCGCCGCTTTCGACCGCGACGTCGAGGACTATTCGCTGACCGTGAGCTCGAAGGGCATAAGCGGAGCGGAAGCGGACGAATTGTTGAAAACAATAGAATCATAAATATGGAAAAAGAAAACATTGTAACCCTGATCGATGCCTTCAAGGATTTTAAGGAGGAAAAGAACATCGACAGGCCGGTGATGATGGGTGTGCTGAAGGATGTGTTCCTCACCCAAATCAGCAAGGTTTACGGTTCGTCGGACAATTTCGACGTTATCGTCAACGTGGACAAGGGTACCTGCGAGATCTACCAGAACTTCGAGATCGTCGAGACAGTCGAGAATCCGAATGCCGAGATGACCATCGAGCAGGTTAAGGCGGACAGCGGCGAGGACGATTACGAGATCGGCGACACCTATGTGAAGAAGATGCCTCTTTCGGCTTTCGGACGCCGCGGCATCCTGAACATCCGTCAGAACCTGCAGGGACGCATTATGGACATCGAGAAGGCGAACCTGTTCAAGAAATACACCGACAAGGTGGGCGAACTCTTCACCGGCGAGGTCTATCAGACCTGGTCCAAGGAGGTGCTCATCCTCGACGAGGACGGCAACGAGCTGCACATCCCTAAGGAGGAGCAGATTCCGGGCGAGCGTTTCAAGAAGAACGACACCATCCGCGCCGTCATCAAGAAGGTGGAGATGCGCAACAACACCACTCCTTACATCATACTTTCCCGCACCTCGAACGAGTTCCTCGAGAGGCTTTTCGAGCAGGAGGTTCCAGAGATCCTCGACGGTCTGATCACCGTTAAGAAGGTCGTCCGCATCCCTGGCGAGAGAGCCAAGGTGGCAGTGGAGTCCTACGATGAGAGAATCGACCCTATCGGAGCCTGCATCGGCGTGAAGGGCAGCCGCATTATGGGTATCGTGCGCGAGCTGCGCAACGAGAACATCGACGTGCTCCAGTGGACGGGCAATCCTCAGCTGATGATCCAGCGCGCGCTGAATCCTGCAAGGGTTTCCTCCATCGATATGGGCAGCTCTCCTGATGACAAGGTCAAGGTCTATATGCAGCCTGAAGAGGTGAAGAAAGGCGTGGGCCGCGGCGGATGCAACATCCAGCTCGCAGGAATGCTCGTGGACCGTCAGATCGAAGTCTGGAGGGAGATTCCGAAGGACGAGATCGACTCCGAGGAGGATGATGTGGCTCTCGACGAGTTCGCGAACGAGATCGACCAGTGGGTCATCGACCGCCTCAAGTCCATCGGTTGCGACACGGCCCGCAGCGTGCTGGCTCTTTCTCCTGAAGACATCGCCAAGAGGGCGGACCTCGAGGACGAGACCGTAGCCGACGTATTGAGGATACTTGCAGCTGAATTTGAAGATTAATTAACAGGAAACTGTCCTTTCGGGGGCAGTTTCCACAATTTTGATAAAAGGGGTTCATATGGCAGAAATCAGAATAAACAAACTGATAAAGAAGTACAACATAGGTCTCGACATTCTGGTCGATTTCCTGAAGAAGCAGGGCGCAGAAGTCGAGGATGGCAATCCGAATGCCAAGGTTTCGGATGAATACATCCCTGCGCTGGACCGCCAGTTCGCAAAGGATCAGGCTATGCGCGAGGCCGCCGAGAAGGAGGACATCAAGCTCGCCGACATTCTCGAAAAGGCGGGCAAGAAGCGTCAGGACAGACCCGATCAGGATGATGAGGAACCTGAGCAGGAGACGATTATCCGCACGAACACTCTCACGGGCATAAGCTCCAGACCGGTCGAGGCGCCTCAGCCTCAGAGCGCGGAGAAGCCTGAGGCCGTGAAGGAGCCTGAAGCCGCTCCGGCAGAGCCTGAGAAAGCGGAAGAACATTCTGAAGACAAACCTGTCGAGGCCGTTCCGGCCAATCAGACCCCGGCCCCGGCCGAGCAGCCAGAGGAGAAAACAGCAGCCGTCGAAACCCCTGCGGCAGCCTCTCCGGCAGTTCCGGAGCCTGAGGCCCAGTCTGAACCGGCCCCGGAGCCTGCATCCGCTCCGTCAGAGCCTGAACCTGCTCCTGCGCCTGCACTGCAGAAGGCGGAAGAAAAGGCATCCGAGCCTGAAGCCGCACCGGAACCTGAGCCTGAATCAGAGTCTGCCGCTGCACCTGCACCGAAGCCTGAAGCTTCGAATGCCGAAGTCCCGGGCTTCAAGGTTGTGGGCAAGATCGACCTCAGCCAGTTCGACAAAAAGCCGAAGAAGCGCGAGAGAATAAACAAGGGCACCCAGAAGGTGGATGTGAACAAGGTCACCGTGGATCCCGCCACGAAGAAGAACAGTCAGAACGGCGGCAAGAACGGCAACAATAATCAGAACAGCGGCAATCAGCAGCAGGGCGGCGGCCGTAAGGACAGAAACCGCGGCAAGAAGGGAGGCAATGACCGCTTCAAGCCGACGATGACCGAGGCCGAGCAGGAGGAGATGCAGAAGCAGATCCAGAAGCAGGTCAAGGAGACCTACGCCCGGATGAACGACAACAAGAAGAACAACTTCGGTGCCAAGTACCGCAAGGAGAAGCGCGAGCTCGCCGCCCAGCGTACAATGCAGGAGATGGAGCAGGAGTCCGAGGAGAAGAAGGTGTTGAAAATCACCGAGTTCGTTACGGTAAACGATCTCGCCACCCTGATGAACACCCCTGTGGTCAAGGTCATCGGAGCCTGTATGAGCTTGGGTCTGATGGTATCCATAAACCAGAGGCTCGACGCCGAGACCCTCGTGCTCGTGGCCGAGGAGTTCGGCTACAAGGTCGAGTTCGTAACCGCTGAACTTACGGAAGAAATCAACGGCAACGACGCTCCGGATTCCGAGGAGGATCTCGTGTCCCGTCCGCCGGTCATCACCGTGATGGGTCACGTCGATCACGGCAAGACTTCGCTGCTCGACTATATCAGAAAGTCAAATGTCATCGCCGGAGAGGCGGGCGGTATCACCCAGCACATAGGTGCATACAGCGTGACTCTCGATGACGGACGCCATATCACTTTCCTGGATACCCCTGGCCACGAGGCATTTACGGCTATGCGTGCCCGCGGTGCCCAGATGACGGACCTCGCGATCATCATCATCGCGGCCGACGACGCCGTGATGCCTCAGACAGTCGAGGCCATAAACCACGCGCAGGCTGCAGGCGTTCCTATGGTATTTGCCATCAATAAAATAGACAAGCCGGGCGCCAACCCTGACACCATCCGCCGCCAGCTTTCAGAAATGAATATCCTCGTGGAGGACTGGGGCGGCAAGTACCAGTGCCAGGAGATTTCCGCGAAAAAGGGCCTGAATGTCGACAAACTTCTGGAGAAGGTGCTTCTCGAAACCGACATTCTCGAACTCAAGGCTAACCCGAAGCGTCTTGCGCAGGGTGCCGTCATCGAGTCATCCCTCGACAAGGGCCGCGGCTATCTCGCCACCATCCTCGTGCAGAACGGAACTCTCCACGTGGGCGACGTGCTGCTCAGCGGCAGCTTCTACGGCAAGGTGAAGTCGATGTTCAACGAGCGTGGCCAGAAGGTTCAGGAGGCGGGTCCTTCGACACCTGTATCCGTGCTCGGTCTGAACGGAGCTCCGTCCGCAGGTGAGAAGTTCAACGTCCTCACTGACGAGAAGGAGGCCAAGTCGATCGCCAACAAGCGCGAGCAGCTGCTCCGCATCCAGGGCATCAAGACCCAGACGCACGTCACTCTCGAAGAGATCGGCCGCCGTATCGCTCTGGGCAGCTTCAAGGAGCTCAATGTCATCGTCAAGGGTGATGTGGACGGCTCCGTCGAGGCTCTCTCCGATTCGCTCATCAAACTTTCCACCGAGGAAGTCAAGGTCAATGTCATCCACAAGGCTGTGGGTGCCATCTCCGAGTCCGATATCCTGCTTGCAGAGGCCTCGGATGCCGTTATCATAGGATTCCAGGTGCGTCCGTCAGTGGAGGCGCGCAAGGCTGCCGACCGCGAGGGCATCGAAATCCGTCTCTACTCGGTCATCTACGACTGTATCAATGAGATCAAGGACGGTATCGAGGGTATGCTCGAGCCTGAGAAGAAGGAGGAGGTCACAGCGACCGCCGAGGTCAAGCAGACTTTCCGCATCAGCAAGGTGGGTACCATCGCAGGCTGTATGATCCGCGACGGCAAGATGACCCAGAAGGCCAAGGTCCGCCTGATCCGCGACGGCATCGTTATCTATACCGGCGAGCTCGGTTCGCTGCAGATCGGAAAGGATGCCGCGAAGGAAGTCCCTGCCGGCCGTGAGTGCGGTATGAGCATCGCCGGCTACAATGACATCAAGGACGGCGACATCATCGAGGCGTTCCAGATTGTCGAGATCAAGCGCACGCTGTAAACTCCCGTGGAAGAGGATATAAGGTTTATGTCGGAGGCGCTCAAGCAGGCGCAGACCGCGTTCGGGGCGGATGAAGTGCCTGTAGGGGCAGTCATCGTCTGCCGCGGCAGGGTCATCGCCCGCGGGCACAATATGAGCGAGACGCTCAATGATCCCACGGCCCACGCTGAGATGATAGCGATTACCTCCGCTACAGAGGCCCTCGGAGGCAAGAGGCTGACGGACTGCACTTTATATGTCACCGTAGAACCCTGCCCGATGTGCGCCGCGGCCCTCGCCTGGGCCCAGGTCGGGCGCATAGTCTATGGTGCCGGCGACCCCAAGCGCGGCTACAGTCTTTATTCGCCATCCCTCATTCATCCCAAGACCGCTGTCACTTCCGGCGTAATGGAGGAGGAAGCCTCCCGCCTGATGACAGACTATTTCAAATCGAAGAGGTAGAGGAGTACTCTGCTACAATACAGAATTGGACGGCTCGCACGAGCCGTCCAATTTCTATACACTGGGTAGCGGACTCCCCAGCTCCCTTGCGTCGCTACCGCTCCTTAAGAGCTTCGAAATAAAATCGGGGGAGTGGAAAGTTCTACTTCTCCGGGCGGGTGTAGCCGTCTTTGGTGGCCTTGGAAGCCATGCGCTCTATGCGGTCTGTGGTGGCGGGATGGGTTGAGAACAAGTCACTTACGGAGACGCCTGAGACTCCCTGCGTGCCGTCCGCGGTGCTGCTGCCGGAGAGCTTCTGCAGCTCCTCGAACGCCATCGCCATAGCCCACGGATTCTTGCCCGCTGACTTGAGGAATTCATAGCCGTAGTCATCCGCCTGGGTCTCCTGCTTGCGGGAATAGCTTGCGCTCAGAAGCGATTCTGCGAGGTCTCCGAGCTGCGTGGAAGTCAGCACTGCGACCGTTCCGCCCGTCGAAATCACGGCATCGCGAAGGGCCGAACTCAGGAGGGCCTCCTTGAACTGCTTCTTGGAATGCTTTAGAGCCACGTGTCCGATTTCGTGCCCCACCACGCCCAGAACCTCGTCATCCGTCATCGCGTCCAGAAGCCCGGTATAGATGCGCACGCTCCCGTCCGCACAGGCGAAAGCATTGACCTCATTGGTCTTATAGACCTTGAAATTGAGCGGCGTCCCGTCGACGCTCGTGAAATTCGACGTCATTTTGCGGACTCTCCGGACATATGCGTCGCTCTCGGGCAGAACCGTGCTCTGGGAGTCGAGCTGCTGGACGTATTGGCCGACGTACGACTGGATCTGCGAGTCGGAGAGAGTCGCGGCCTGCAGGAGTTTCGCGCCGCCGGAAAGCAGATATGCGGAATTGTACTGCTGCGAGCAGCTTATGCCGAGCAGTGCGGCGATGGTCAGAATAAGTAGTTTTTTCATATATTATGCGATTTTTTGGACTGATAGAGTTCCAATGAATTTATGAGATTCTGCCAGATGCTGTAAAGACCTCCTGCAACGGAAGTTACAGGCGTGAGGAAAGAGTAGCCCACCCAGATGAGGAAGCCCGAGTTCTTCTGCCCGAGCGCCTGCTGCGCGGTGATGGCTTCGCTGCTTCCGTAACGCTTGCCGATGGCGTGACCTGTGGCAAACTGGATGAAGCAGGCGATCAGCGAGATGACTCCGATTCCGATGCCGGTCCAGACGGAAGTCCCGCTCAGAATCATCGCGCGCGTGGCGAGATAAATCGACAGGCAGAGCGCCATTCCCCAGCAGTAGAACGCCCAGTCGGTGTAGCGCATCAGTTTTCTCTGCAGTTTGCGGAAACAGTATCGGATCACCCAGGCGAGCAGCAGCGGCATCACCAGCAGCGGGAAAATCCGCTTGCTGATAGCCAGCACGCCCTGGATGAAAGTCATATCGCTCGAACCTTTCACAAGCGGCACCACGAGCGGAATCGCGACGGTCACGGCGACATTGATAAGAACTACGTAAGAAACTGTATCAGAGAGCTTTCCTCCGAGCTTGCCCGTAATCACGCCCGCCGCAGCCGCAGTCGGACAGATGAAGCACAGCATCGCGCTCTCCGCCAGAATCTTCAATTCTCCATCCGGCAGGCCTACGGCCAATACTGCCATCGCTCCGAAGCTGACCATCTGGAAGGCAAGCATCCAGAAATGCCAGGGCTTGAACTTCAGATCGTGAGGGGAGATCCTGTTGAACTGCAGGAAGAGCATCGTGGCCATAAAGACTGGCTGGACATCCTTCGCGAAGGTGGAGAACCAGGGCTCCACATTCTCGCGGAGAACAGGAATGAAATGCAATGTGAGATATGAAAGAATGCCGGTGGCTATCGCTATCGGGAGCATCCAGTCCTTTATTATGTCAAGAATCCGTTTCACTCTTAAGATTTTACCGCCGCAAAGGTACAACATTTTCCTCTTTTAAGTAATTTTGCAGCCCGGAAAGATGAACCGTCCGTTTGGGACTGTCCGTATGTCATTGAAAACTTATTATTTACATACGATGAAAACCAGAATTATCGTTCTTTGCGCAGCAGTTCTCGCGCTCGCGGCCTGCTCGCCGAAACCGGTCAGAACAGCCGGAATCAATTACGCCTATATGGACACCACGGCGCGTCCGGGCGACGACTTCGCACGCTATGCGACAGGACATTGGGCCGACTGCAACCCTCAGCCTCTCGAGTACCCGCGCTGGGGTACCATCACAAAAGTATCCGATGACAATGTAAAGGCTCTTGCGGAGCTTATCCAGGGCATCGCCGCCCAGGAAAACCAGAAAGGCTCCATCGCCCAGAAGATCGGCGACCTCTATAATATGATGATGGATTCCGTCCGTCTGAACACCGAAGGCGCAGCTCCTCTCAAGGCTCATATCGCTGAGCTGGACGCCATCACCACCCGTGAGGAGCTCCTCAGCCGCTGTGCAAAGGAGCACGATGACCTCCTCTTCGGACTTGGTGTAACTGCAGACCAGAAAGACGCTGACAACAATATCGTTTACGTGGGTCAGGGCGGCCTCACCCTCGGCAACCGCGACTACTACCTTTCAGATGACCCTCAGAACGTGGCCGTACGCGAGGCTACGAAGGCTCATATGAAGAATCTCTTCGTACTCGCCGGTAACACTGAGGAAGTCGCAGCCGACAAGGTTCAGAGAATCTGGGCCATCGAGTCTGCTCTCGCAGTGCCTTACTATTCCCAGGAGCGGCAGAGAGACAGCGAGGCGAACTACCACAAGGTCAGCGTCGATTCGATGACGGTTCTCTGCGGCGGCTTCGACTGGAAGAAATATCTCGCGGACTATCGCTATGACAAGACCACGGAAGTGGATCTCGGTCAGCCTGAACCGGTTGCCGCGGCCTGCAACATCCTTATGACCGCCCCTCTCGAGGATCTTAAAGCCGTCTACGAGTGGCAGATCATAAACGGAGGATCTTCCCTTCTCTCCGACGACTTCACCGACGAGAATTTCAACTATTCCCGCACTCTCTACGGCACTCAGCAGCAGTCTCCGAGATGGAAGAGGGCCGAGAGCCTCGTGGACAATCTCCTTTCCGACGCCGTCGGCCAGATGTATGTGGAGAAATACTTCTCAAAGGAGGCTAAGGAAGAGATGCTCGAGCTTGTCTCCAACCTCCAGAAGTCCCTCGGACAGAGGATTATGGCTCAGGAGTGGATGTGCGATTCCACCAAGAATCTCGCCATCGAGAAGCTGAACGCCTTCAGCGTGAAGGTCGGCTATCCTGACAAATGGGATGACCTGAGCGCCCTGACCATCGACCCTCAGAAGTCCCTCTACGAGAATGTCCGTGCGGCTTCGGAGTTCTATTGGAACCTGTCCTATAACAAGAGCTACAACAAGCCTGTGGACAAGGACGAGTGGTATATGTCCCCTCAGACCGTAAACGCCTATTACAATCCTACGACCAATGAAATCTGCTTCCCTGCAGGCATTCTCCAGTCGCCTCTCTTCGATCTGAACGCTGATGCCGCAGCCAATTACGGCGCAATCGGCGTGGTGATCGGCCACGAGATGACCCACGGTTTCGACGACCAGGGCCGTATGTACACCAAGGAGGGCAATATGCAGGACTGGTGGACTCCTGCCGATGCGGAAAGCTTCCAGAAGCCTTGCGACGCTATGGTGGAGTACTTCAATTCCCTTGAGGTTCTCCCGGGGCTTCACGCGAACGGTGCCGTCTGCCTCGGTGAAAACCTGGCTGACCACGGCGGTCTGAACATCGCCTACGATGCTTTCCAGATGTGGCAGGCAAAGCACGGCCGCCTCGGGGATGACAACGGCTTCACTCCGGAGCAGCGTTTCTTCCTCTCCTATGCGAACCTCTGGGCAGGCACCGCATCCGATGAGATCCTCCGCTATCTCACGATGATGGACGTGCATTCCGTAGCCCGTCTGAGAATCAACGGCGCTCTCGCCCAGTGCGACTACTGGTATGACGCATTCGGCATCCAGCCGGGCGATTCCCTCTATGTCGCGCCTGAAAAGAGAGTTAAAATCTGGTAAATCAAAAAAAATGTTTAAATTTGACGAATCAGACTATTAACCATTAAATCAGAAATACAATGTACAAAGTAATCGACATCCAGGGCATCGGACCCGCTTACGCTGAGAAACTCAACGCTCAGGGCATCAACAATACAGACCAGCTTCTCGAGGCCGGCAAGACCGCGAAGGGCCGCAAGGAACTCGAAGAGAAGACCGGAATCAACGGCAAGCTCATCCTCAAATGGGTGAACCATTGCGATCTCTACCGCATCAAGGGCGTAGGTCCTCAGTTCGCGGAGCTTCTCGAAGCCGCAGGAGTGGACACGGTCAAGGAATTCGGTCATCGCGTAGCCGCCAACCTCGTGGCCAAGATGACAGAAGTCAATGAGCAGAAGCATCTTACGAAGGTAGTTCCTACCGAAGCCCAGGTTCAGGCCATGATCGGTCAGGCCAAAGAACTCGAGGCTGTCGTAAGCTACTAAGATCCGTCACATACACAGAATAAAATTGGACGGCTCGCGAAAGCGGCCGTCCAATTTCATATTCATTTTTGTGCTGAATTGCCGCTTATACAACGATCATCTTGACGCCGGCGGCCTCGAACTGCGCGCGGGCCGCTTCCGGGAAACCGCTGTCGGTGATGATGATGTCGATGTCGGCGATGTCGGCGATGTGCGCGAATCCGCGCTTGCCGAGCTTGCTGGAGTCGCAGAGCACGATTTTCTGGGCCGAGGAGCGCATCATCTCCTGGGTGAGTTCGGCTTCCTCGCGGGTCGCGCAGGTCACCCCGTGCGAGAGTCCCATACCGTCGATGCCGAAGAACAGCTTGGAACAGAAGATGTTGCGGACTGCCTGGATGGCGTCGCTCCCGTAAACCGACAGGGTGTTGCTGTAGAGCATTCCGCCGACCTGCATCACGGAGATGCTGTCATTCTCACCCAGCAGGCTGGAAATGTTCACCGCGGTGGTCACCACGTTTATTCTGCCTTTCGGCTTCAGATTGTCCGCGAATACGGCTATCGTGGAGCCGGACGCGAGAAGTATCGAGTCGTTTTCCTCCACCAGTTCGGCTGCGGCGCGGGCTATGCGGAGCTTCGCGTCGTAGTTTATCATTTTCTTCTTCCCCAGGCTGATGTCCTTCACCGGGCCGGATGAGGGCACCGCGCTGCCGTAGGACCTGTGCAGAAGTCCCTGTTTCTCCAGAGCGTTGAGGTCTTTGCGTATCGTGGTCTGCGTGACGGAGAACCTGTCCGCCAGAATCGAAACTTTTACATACCCCTGTTCGAGTATTTCATTGAGAATCTGTTGTCTCCTCTCTCTGATTCCTCTCATATCTATCTCTTTGATTTATAAGGCTTTGTTTAATTTGTGGCTATTAATCGTGTTTCTGTCTGAAATTGCGCTGCAAGTTGCGAACGTACTTTCAAAAGGCGGCGCAAGTTAGGCATATTTCTTTTTATATGCAAAGTTTTGGGTCAAAAAGTTTCGTTTTTATTCCGAACGAAACTTTTTCCTGTACCCAAACGCAACAAAAAATAAAGAATTGTTTGCGAGAAGCGAAATTTTATTCTTATATTTGCAGGTGCTCTTGTGCGGAACCCCGCTTCAGCTGCGTCTGAAGACCGCTTCGGCACCTCACTGTTAAAACGGTTAATGCTAAAACGGATAACATTAAAACTCAGAATATGGGAATAAATGCCAAACATTTCTTTGCGATAGCCCTGCTTTCTATGGGAATCGCCTCGACTGCGGTTTTCACGGCTTCAGCCGCTGAAAATCCTCAGAATGACAAGACCATCACCATTTCCGGCGTTGTGAAAAGCGCGGACAATGAACCTCTCATCGGTGCAGTGGTCTATATCAAGGGTGTAGCCTCCACGACTGCATCTAACTCTATGACTGACATCGACGGACGCTACACTCTCAAGGTTCCTTCCGATGCAGTGATTGTAGCGAGCCTTCTCGGCTTCGCCGACCAGGAGCAGAAAGTGGACGGCCGTACGGTTATCGACTTCATCCTCGAGTCCGAGACCACTCTGCTTGACGATTCTGTAGTTATCGGTTACGGTACACAGAGCAAACTTACCCTTACCGGTTCCGTGGCTCAGACTTCCGGTCGCGAACTTACCAAGAACTCCGGCGTGAACCTCTCACAGGGTCTTGCAGGACGTCTTTCCGGTGTGATCGTCAGCAACCGTACAGGTGAGCCCGGTAAGGATAACGCCACTATGTTCATCCGCGGCCGCAGTACTCTCGGCGACAACAGTCCTCTCATTGTAATCGACGGTGTTCCGAGAAGCAACGAGGAGTTCAGCCGTCTGTCCGGTGATGAAATCGAGAGCGTGAACGTCCTCAAGGATGCGTCAGGTGCCATCTACGGTGCACGAAGCGCCAACGGTGTAATCCTCGTCACCACCAAGAGAGGAAAGCTCGGCGACGAGCCTACGGTCACCTTTAATTATGACTTCGGTCTCCAGCAGCCTACCCGTATGGTGGAAATGGCTGATGCCGTGCTTTATACCAACGCATACAACGATGAGCTCGCCATCACCGGCGCATCGCCTATGTACAGCGAGGCACAGCTTGCCCACTACCGTGACGGAGACGACCTCATCACCTATCCTAACACGGACTGGTTCGCCGAAATCATCAAACCTGTCTCCCAGCAGCACAAATACGGCGTGAGCGTCAGCGGCGGTGCGAAGAAGGTCGCTTACTTCGTGGAGTTCAACGGTCAGTATCAGGACGGTATCTACAAGAAGAGTGCGACCAACTACAACCAGTACAATGTCCGCACGAACATCGACATCCAGGTTACCGATTTCCTCAAGCTCGGCGTAAACCTCAATGCCCGTCAGCAGCACAAGAACTACTCCGCCTTCCCTTCAGACAGCTACGGTATCTTCTACATCGCCACACGTCTGAAGCCTACGGGAGCTGCATACTATCCTAACGGATACCTCCGCGGCGGTACCAACCCTGCCGTTATGGTACAGGATCTCACAGGTTACGACAAGACCACCATCAACACTTTCAACTCCTCCTTCACCCTGAATCTGGATCTCGGCAAGTTCGTGACCAAGGGCCTTTCCATCAACGGAACCATGGCTTACGATATCATCAACAATTTCCAGAAGAACTGGCAGAAGAACTGGACCTACTGGTCTTACGACGAGGTTACAGAGCTCTATGAGGAGAAGACATCCTCCTACTGGTCATCTCCTACCCTCAACCAGTACCAGACGAACAGCAGCAGATTCACTCTGAACGCCAACATCAACTACGACCGCGACTTCAACGGCCACCACGTGACCGCCCTCGCAGGTTTCGAGCAGATCTCTTACCGCAAGGACTATTTCAAGGCCGGCATCAACAAGTTCGATTCCGACATTCTCGATGAGCTTTTCGCCGGTTCCGCCGACAAGGAATACTACAGCATCAACGGCTACGCCGCCGAGACTGCACGCCGAAGCTGGTTCACCCGTCTGGGTTATGACTGGAAGAGCCGCTATCTCGTTCAGTTCATCGGCCGTTTCGACGGTTCCGAGAACTTCCCTAAGGATAACCGCTGGGGCTTCTTCCCTGGAGTTTCCGCAGGATGGCGCATCTCTGAAGAGTCCTGGTTCAAGGACAAGTTCCCTTCCTTCACGAACCTCAAGCTCAGAGCCTCATACGGCGAGCAGGGTAACGATCAGGTGGACGCTTTCCAGTATATGACCACCTATCAGTACACTACCGGCGCCACATACAAGCTCCGCTTCGATGACAAGGACGTGAACTACATCATCCCTGGAACCGTTCCTAACTCCGGAATTACCTGGGAGGTCGCCAAGACCTGGAACCTCGGTCTCGACGGAAGTATCCGCAACGGCCTCTTCGGATGGGAAATCGAGTACTTCAATACTGAAAGATCGAATATCCTCTGCACCCGCAACGCTTCCATCCCTTACTATACAGGTCTCGTGAACAGCCTTCCTGATGAGAACATCGGTATCGTCACCAATAAGGGTTTCGAAGTTCAGCTCCATCACGAGGGCAAGAACGTCGCCGGTGATTTCACCTATCACGTCAGCGGCAACTTCATGTTCGCCCGCAACAGAATCAAGTATATGGACGAGACCCCGTGGGGTGAGGGTCACGAGTATATGAACCTTACAGGCCATCCTATGGGATCGAAGCTCTACTATCAGGTGAAGGGCATCAACAAGACCCAGGAAGACCTCGACAACAATCCTCAGATGTCCGGTGCCACCCTCGGTGACTTCATCTTCGAGGACCTCGACGGTGACGGCAAGATCACTTCCTACGACAGAAAGAGATGTGACCTCACCGCTGTTCCTGAGATCGTCTATGGTCTCAACTTCGACGGCCAGTGGAAGAATTTCGACTTCTCCATCCTCTTCCAGGGACAGGCCAGAGCCAGATTCTACTATGCTCCTATGTCCGACCCGGTTTCCGGCAACCTCAACAAGGACGCCGCAGAGAAGGCCTGGACTCTCACCAACAGTGATTCCGACTATCCTAGAATCGGTTCCAACGTCAGCAACGGCGGCGTGAACAGAAATTCCTTCTACTACAGGAATGCAGCTTTCCTGCGTCTGAAGAATGTCGAGATCGGTTACACAATTCCTCAGAACGTGATGCTCAACAAGATGCACGTCAAGGGGCTGCGCGTTTACCTCGCAGGTTACAACCTCCTGACCATCGACGCCCTCAAGACCATCGACCCTGAAACGAGCGATGAAAGCTACCAGACCTATCCTCAGATGAGGATCTACAATATGGGAGTTAAACTGACATTCTAATTGAAGATGATTATGAAAAAGATAGCAGCAATTTTCACAGCAGTAGTACTCGCTGCCTCTTGCCAGAGCGACTTTCTGGACAAGACCCCTCTGGACAAGCTTTCGGAGGAGGCGGTATTCAACAGCGCAGCATTGGCTGAAAGCTACATAAACGCCATCTACACAGTACTTCCCGATCCGTTCCAGGAGGGTAACATCGGATGTATCTCAGACGAAGGTTACTTCCGTTACGGCGGTACAAGTACCAGATACATCGCATCCGGTACGATGACTCCGGACAATGTGGTGTATATGAGCGAAGGCGGTTCCGCACACAACAGCCGTACCACCATCCTCAACATCTGGAACCGTGCATACGAGCGCATCTACAGAATGAACTATTTCCTGAATTATGTGGATGAGCAGGGAACCAAGATCTCCGCAGACGACATCGCACGTCTCAAGGGAGAAGTCTATTTCCTTCGTGCGTGGGCATATTTCAACCTCATCGAGAGATACGCCGGCGTGCCTATCGTCACCAAGGCCTACAATCTTACTGACACCTACGATGCCAAGAGAGACAATTTCGATGACTGCGTCGATTTCATTCTCGAAGACCTCGACAAGGCTTACGAACTTCTTCCTACCAAGGAAAAGGCCACCAAGGGCCGCGTGAACAAGGATGTCGTGCTTGCACTCCGCAGCCGCCTCACCCTCGTGGCCGCATCCCCTCTCTTCAATGACCCTGAGCGTCCTGAGGGCGGAATCTTCCGCGGAACCTATAGCGCAGACAAGTGGAAGAGGGCTCTCGACGCCACCAAGCTTATGATCGACCGCGCTGATGTCGACGGTGCATACCGTCTCGATGACACCTATGACGGAGTATGGAAGAACACCGATTCTCCTGAGCTCATCTGGGCGAAGTTCTTCGGCAACGCCGCCGGCAACAAGGCGCAGCTTTTCTACTCTGTAGTCTATTTCAACGGCTGGACCTCTTTCAACCCTACTCAGGCGATGTTCATCGACTATGAGATGTCAAACGGCAAGAAGTTCTTCGAGGAGGGTTCAGGTTTCGACCCTGAGCATCCTTTCAAGAACCGCGACCCTCGCTTCTACAAGAGCGTAGCCTATCCGTTCTGCAACTATCCGAACACCGACAACAGCGGTTACCACGACAACGTCCTCGACCTCTCCCTCTATTATGACGGCAAGACAGAGGCTGACTTCGCCGCCGGCAAGACAGAGCCTACCTACACTGCGAAGGCAAAGCACCTCTGGCACGCCACGAACAATATGGGTCTGGAACTTATGAAGTGGTACATTCCTACTTCTCCTATCACCTCATCCGAGAACGCCACCCTTCTCTATCCGTGGTTCAGACTCGCCGAGATCTATCTCAACTATGCCGAGTGCGCATACAAGACAGGAAATGAGGAGCTCTGCCGCCAGTACATAAACAAGGTCCGCTCACGTGCAGATGTCCAGATGCCGGAAGTTACCGAGAGCGGCGAAGCCCTCTGGGACCGTCTGGTGAACGAAAGAAGAATCGAGCTTGCATACGAGACCTTCCGCTACTTCGACGTACGCCGCTGGAAGACAGCCCAGTTCTATGAGAATATCCCTATCGCGGGTATGAGAACAATGCTTTTCCGCGATTCCAATAAAGTCCCTGTAGATACGCTCTACCGCGTGGCTCTTCCTCGTGACGACAGCCGTGCCCAGCACTGTTACTACTGGCCGATTTCCGACGCAAAGAAGACTTACGTCGAGGGCAACGGCAAGGATGTGTTCACCGCTGCGGCCGAGGATTCCCAGGGCGCTGTAGAGGTCAACGGATCCTGCATCAAATACCGCTGGCTCGGCAAGGACTACTGGGTTGACTACGGTGACTGCTGTCTGAACGTTTCTCCTACCCAGAAGCATTTCTACAAGGTCGGCAACGAGTGGCCTAACTACCTGATGCCTATTCCTTCGAACGAAATCATCAAGTCCAACGGTACTATCGAACAGAACCCTGGATATTAGGATTCACAAGTATATGAAATTAAGGAATATATTATTGTCTCTCTTCATCTTCACGGCGGTTTCCTGTACGGGAAACCGTCTGGAGATGAACTATCACAGTGCGGACATCTCCACAAACGAGGATGAGCACGTGGTGCTCGCAGGTTTTGCCGCCCGCAAGGGACTCTCTGACGGGATTCATCAGCATCTCTACACCCACTGCCTTACTCTCAAGGATTCCCAGGGACAGAAAATATGCATCATTTCCAACGATCTGATGGAAATTTCCCCGATGCTTTCTGACACCATCCGCACTATGATAGCCGAGAGATCGGGAATCGCCAGGGAGAATATCCTGATGCACAACATTCACACCCATTCGGCTCCCCGCTGCGGCGGAGTTTCGGTCCAGACCGGCGGAACGAACAGGGCGTGGAAGCTCAGAATGATGGAGACTGTCATCTCAAATGCCGTAAAGACCATAACATCCGAAGATGAGTATCTTCCTTTCACCCTCGAAACTGCAAAGGGTGAAACGGCGATAAACATCAACAGGTGCGAGGCTGACGGTCCGGTGGATCACGACGTTCTTCTCGCAAGATTCACCCCTGAGGGAAAAGCCCCTGTCACTTTCATCAACCTGGCCTGCCATCCCGTATGTATGGGTCCGCGAAGCAAGGCTCTCTCTTCCGATTATCCGGGAGTCTGCGAGACTGCGCTCAGGGAGTACTGGGGTGACGGCGAAATAGTATTCCTTACCGGTGCAGCCGGAAATATGAACCCGGAGAGAGGCCCTCTCGATGCCGCCCACGCTGAAGAATGCGGAAAGGCGCTTGCAGAGAACCTGCGCGATGTCGAGTTCACTCCGGTCAAGTCCACAGGACTTCTGCGCATCGTCAATGAAACTGTAGATCTTCCTTATCAGAAGGCCCACATCACCGCCGAGGCTGTACGCCAGCACGCTGATTCCCTTTCCAAGCTCTCTTCTTCAGTATCCGCGTCTTTCGGGGATGATGTAAGAGGATGGGAGAAAGAGATTCTCGCACGCTTCGCCGCAGGCCCTGTAGCAGACAAACTCCGCTACAACCTTCACGTGGTCGATATCGACGGCATTCTGTTCCTCTTCTCTGACGGCGAGCCTTTCTGCGAGTATCAGCAGGAAGCCAGAGCCGCCTTCCCTGAGAAGACCGTCTTCTTTGCCGGCTACACCAACGGTCAGAACTCCTATCTGCCGTCTGCCTACGCTTACCAGGTACGCAAGGGTTACGAATATGAAACCGAACAGATGCACATCTACATCAAGGCTCCGTATCCGCTTTCCGACAAAGTTCCTGCCTTCTATTCGGCAGGCGTGAAGAAGATCCTTGATGACGCCATCGCAGCCGAGTCATCCGCTCCTCAGAGAGACTGGCGCCTGTATGGCATCGTGCCTCAGCCGGCTTCCCTCGAACAGCTCCCCGGAGATTTCACGCTTTCCGCCAAGACTTCCATCAAGGTTGAGGATGAGTCTCTTGCAGAGTCCGCACAGGTTTTCATCCAGAGGGTGAAGACAGCTGCGGGTTTTGATCTCGAAAAGGGCAGCGGCAAAGGCAGTGAGATTGTCCTGCGCCACGTGGACGGACTCGGAGATGAGGAATACCGTCTGGAAATTTCAGAAAAACAGGTTCTCGTGGAGGCCACGACTCCTGCCGGAGCATTCTATGCCCTCCAGAGCCTTACCCAGCTTCTTCCTGCAGAAATCTGTTCCACTGAGAAAGTGAGCGGCGTGAACTGGACAGCCCCTTGCTGCCGCATCGCCGACCGTCCTGCTCTCCCGTACAGATCGATGATGATCGACTGCGGACGTTACTTCTATCCGAAGGAGGACATTATGAAGTTCATCGACCAGATGTCCCTTCGCAAGATAAACAAGTTCCACTGGCATCTCACCGAGGATCAGGGCTGGAGAATAGAGATAAAGAAATATCCGCTTCTTACCGAAATCGGTTCGAAGCGTCCTTTCACCGCCGACTACAAGGATGCAAACCCTGACGGAACGCCTCACGAGGGCTATTACTCTCAGGATGACATCCGCGAGGTGGTGGAATACGCAAGGCTGCGCCAGGTGGAGGTCGTGCCTGAGATCGAGATCCCGGGACACTCATCCGCAGCCCTCGCAGCCTACCCTCAGTTCTCCTGCGATACCGCGAAGACCTATCAGGTCGCCACTTCCTGGGGCGTAAAGGACGATGTCTACAGCCCTTCGGATGCGACCCTCGCTTTCCTTGAGGACGTGTTCACCGAGATGCTCCCTCTCTTCCCTTCGGAGTACTGGCACATCGGAGGTGACGAATGCCCTCAGAAAGCCTGGAAGGAAAGCCCTTACGTTCACGCCATAATGCGTGAGAAGGGCCTCAAGGATTACGATGAGATCCAGTCCTATTTCGTGAACCGCATCTGCGCCTTCCTGCGCGCCCGCGGCAAGCAGGTCATCGGCTGGGATGAGATTCTCGACGGAAAGGCTGTCGACCGGAATATGATAGCCCAGTCCTACAGAGGACACGGCCCTGCCGCAAAGGGCATCAAGAGAGGTCACAGAGTCATCCTTTCCCCTGACCGCTGGTGCTATTTCAACTACTATCAGAAAGGCCCTGACTTCGAGCCTAAAACTCAGCCGAGACTTCTGACCCTCAAGAAGATAGGTAACTACTACCCTTCAGTGGACTCCCTGCTGGACCTCAGCAAGCAGTACATCATCGGTGTGGAGGCCTGCCTCTGGGGAGAATACATCCCTGACAGCAAGTCCCTCGAATACTGGACTTATCCGCGTATGTCCGAACTCGGCGAATCCGGATGGACCTTGCGCGAGAACAAGGACTGGTGGTCCCTGCGATGGAGAATGGTCAAGGAAATGGACCGTCTCGAGGCTGCAGGAGTCGAGGGTTCCGACACATTCTGGACAGTTGTCTTCGATTTCGACAGCGTACACCTGCCGCGTCCTGTTTCCGCGGATATGCTTCTGGCTTATCCGGGTGCCGCTATCCATTACACCACTGACGGAAGCGATCCTGACGCCTCATCTCCTGTATTCATCAGCGCTTTCACTCCTGAAAAGGGCACTGTAGTGAAGGCCCAGGGCTTCAAGCCTGATGGAGAGCCGGTCGGAAAGGTGGCTGAAATCACATTCTAAAAAACTGTTGATGAAAAGGTTTCTTGTTATTTTGGTTGCTGCCGCCTTGCTCATCGGATGCAAAAGCACTCCGGTGAGCGAGACGACGGTCAGCGTAATACCACAGCCTGCACATATTCAGATGGACGAAGGCTCGTTCACTCTGAACCGCCACACTCCGGTCTATACGGACTCTGACGAAGCCGCTTCGGTTGTGGCTTTCCTCAACGAGAAGCTCCAGACCGCTTCTGGATATTCCCTCGAAGTGCTTCCGATGGACTTCTCGAAGAACGAAGGAATCTTTTTCCTCAATGCCGGACTTCCCGCCGAAGCCTATGCCATCCACATCGAAGAGGGCAGGGCAGTGGTGGAATACGGTGACGGCGCCGGAGCTTTCTACGGACTCCAGACCCTCTATCAGCTTCTTCCCGATGACATTTTCTCGAGTGAGAAGACATCCCGCCGCAATTGGACTCTGCCTTGCTGCTACATCGAGGACGCTCCGAGATTCTCCTACCGGGGAATGCACCTGGACTGCTGTCTGCATTTCTTCGACATTGACTTCCTCAAGAGGTACATCGACCTGATGGCCCTCCATAAGGTGAACCGTTTCCACTGGCATCTCACCGAGGACCAGGGCTGGAGACTTGAGATCAAGAAATACCCGCTGCTTACCGAAAAGGGGCAGTGGAGAAAGGAGACCGTCATCGGCTCCCTCGCTTCCGGCATCTATGACGGCAAGGAGTACGGCGGCTACTACACCCGGGAGCAGGTCCGCGAGCTGGTGGAATACGCAGCCGCACGCTACGTCACCATCATCCCCGAAATCGAGATGCCGGGCCACGCGCTTGCCGCCATCGCCTGCTATCCCGAGCTGAGCTGCGGACTCGAAGACCATTACGAGACCGCGACCAGATGGGGAGTCTTCCGCCAGGTGTATTGTCCGAAGGACGAGACTTTCAAGTTCCTCGAGGACGTGCTCGACGAGGTGATGGAACTCTTCCCGTCGAAGCTCATCCACATCGGAGGAGACGAGTGCCCGAAGAAGAGCTGGCAGCAGTGCGCTCATTGTCAGGCGCTTATCAAAAAGCTCGGCCTCAAGGACGAGTTCGAGCTCCAGAGCTGGTTCATCCAGCGAATCGAGAAGTACATAAACTCGAAGGGGCGTGAAATCATCGGCTGGGACGAGATTCTCCAGGGCGGGCTTGCGCCCAATGCCAAGGTGATGTCCTGGCTCGGAGAAGAGGGCGGCATCAAGGCCGCCAAGATGCACCACTACGCTGTGATGGCTCCGTATCCGAAATACTACCTCGACTACTGGCAGGGTGACCCGGATTCCGAGCCGCTCGCTATGGGAGGCCCGACTATGCTCCGCACGATGTACGAATACAACCCTACCCCTGACTCCCTCACGGATGAGGAGAAACAGTATATTATGGGCGTGGAGGGCTGTGTATGGACAGAATATATGCCGACCCCTCAGAGAGTCGAGTATATGGCCTGGCCGAGAATGTGCGCCATCGCCGAAAGCGGCTGGACCACCGCCCCGAAGGACTGGGACGGCTTCACCCGCAGGCTTGAAAAGCATTTCGCCCGTCTGGACCGTCTCGGAGTGGAGTCCTGCCGCAACTTCTTCTGCCCGTTCATCGAGTTCCACAAGGATACCGCCCACGACAAGGTCGTGACCATTACTGCAGACCTTCCGGACGCGGAAATCCGCTATACCCTCGACGGAAGTGCACCGGGACCGGATTCGAAACTGTATGAACTTCCGTTCGTCATCAACCGTTCGCAGGTGGTGTCCGCCGCCCTGTTCAGAGACGGAAAGATGGTGGGTGAAGTGAAGACCAAAAGATATTTGAACTAACGGAAATTTACTAAATTTTAAAACAATATGGCATTAAGACTTACTGAACAGCCGTCATTGCACGACCATTTGGAAAAGAAAAGTGTCGCGGAACTCATCCGCGAAATCAATGAAGAGGACAAGAAAGTAGCGCTTGCCATCGAGGCGGTGCTTCCTGACCTCGAAAAACTCATCACCGCCATCGAGAACCAGATCCGCGCCGGTGGCAGAATGTTCTATTGCGGTGCAGGTACAGGCGGAAAACTCGCAGTGCTCGACACCCTCGAGATTCCGAACACCTACGGAGTGTCTGCCGATATGTTCCAGTGCATTCTCGCAGGCGGCGTGGAGAATCTCGTGCTCGACCTCGAGGAAATGGAGGATGACGTGGATGAGGGCTGGAAACTTCTCGAAGAGAAGAATGTCTGCTCCAAGGACATCGTAGTGGGCATCTCGGCCAGCGGCTGCACCCCTTACGTTCTCGCCACCCTGAAGGCCTGCCGTGAGCACGGCATTCCTACAGGTTCATTCGTGAACAATCCCGGTTCACCTATCTCCGACTACTCCGACTACCCTGTAGAGGTCATCACCGGTCCTGAGTTCATCACCGGAAGTACCCGTATGAAGTCCGGCACATCCCAGAAGCTCATCTGCGATATGATCAGCACCACCGTTATGTGCCGTCTCGGCCGCGTCGAGGGCAACAGAATGGTTCACGCACACCTCATCAACAACAAGGTTGTCGACCGTCTCACCCGCACTATGGTGGAGCGCAATCCTTCCCTCAGCTATGAGGTCTGCGAGGCTGCCATCAAGAAATACGGCGGACTCACCGAGGCCGAGAAAGGCCTTAAGGATGAGGGCGTCATCAAATAATTTATAAAATATGAAGAAAAGCCTGACTACAATCCTTCTTGTCTCATCCATCGTTCTTACCGCCGGCTGTCCTACCAGCTGCACGAAGGACGGGGGTGAGGACATCTCGGCATTGGACGGAGTCCTGATAAACGAGATCGCCGCGCACGATCAGACGGCTGACGCGGAGTCTTGGGTGGAGCTGCTGAACAACTCCTCCGCGAGCATCGACATCTCGGGCCTCGGGCTCTACCTCACTGACCAGTACTTCGATGCGAAGTGCATCTATACTGCGCCTCAGGGTACGACTCTCGCTGCGGGCGAGCGCATTGTGCTTTCCACTGCGGACGAGACTCTCATCACCGGCATCGCATCCGACTCCGACTTCACTCTGAAGCTCGCTCTGAGCTCCACCGGCAAGTCCGTCGATGAGTTCTCGCCTGTCACGGCTCTGGGCGCTGTCACTGCCCAGACTGCGAGGGGAAGCTACCAGAGAATTCCTGACGGCGGCGCCGAGTGGAAGAATCTCACATACTCGAGCAAGTCTCAGGAAAATGCCGTGTTCGATCTCGACCAGACCAAGCGCAACGGCATCTGGGTCTGGAGCTCTCACGTCAGCAAACTTATGGCTGACGACTGCGCCGGTCTCCAGAGTCTGAAAGACAAGGGGATCGACCATATCATCCTGAATTACGCCGCTTTCAATGCAGCGTCGAAGAAGAACACCATAAAGTTCATCGAAGCTGCCGAGGGTATGGGACTTACGGTTCACGCCTGGATCCAGTGCTTCCACAATTCCAGCGGCTGGATCAATCCTATCGATGACGCGAACGCCTGCTTCAAGGATGACGTCTATGCGACCATTCTCGCCAATGCGAAATCCTATATCGAGGAATTCGGCGTGAAGGGAATCCATCTGGACTACATCCGTTTCGGCGGCACTGCCCAGAAGCACAACGTGAATGCTGAAGTGAACAGCGTCGAAGCGGTCACCCGCTGCTGCCGCGAGATCAGAGAACTGTGCGACAGCTACTCCGAGGGTCTCGTCACTTCTGCCGCCATGATGCCGGACGAGACATCTTCCGGTACCTATTACGGTCAGAACCGCAAGCGTATGGGTGAGTACATCCATATCTTCATGCCGATGATCTACCGTTACTCCTACGGCTACAACGACGCTTCCTGCCAGAAGAAGGCGAATGATTTCGCCGCCTACGGCGCGGAGTGCTGGGCCGGTACCACTACCTACAGAGGCAACGACAGCGGCGTCTTCCCTATGACAGCCGACGAAGTGCTGAAGGACTGCGAAGTCTATAAGGGAACCGACGCGAAGGGTATAGTCCTCTTCCGTTACGATCTCGGAGGAATTCCTGACCTGTCTGATTTTACAATTGAATAATCACAAATACCATTAAACTAAAAATCACCATTATGAAAAAGATTTGGAGTTATCTTATCGCATTGGTCTGCGTTGCCTGCGTTTGCGTATCCTGCAACAAGGATAACAAGGAAGACAACGGGAACGATGTGAAAGCAGTTGCGACTGTTTCGCAGTCTGCAGCCATCGACGCCTTCGCGGACATGTATGCCGCCTGGGAGACGAACACCGTCATTCCGGAAACCGTAACGGTATCCGGCAATACTCTCACCCAGCCTCAGTACCAGTGGGCTCTCTGCACTCTCATCGAAAATCTCGTGAACGGCAAATCAGCTGATATCGATGTTTTGAACTACAAGGCTGCCGATCATCCTGAAAGGGACAGCTACGATGCCGAAACCATCGCCGTAAAGGGTGATGAGAGTGTCGCTACCGTCGCTTCCAAGATTCTCGCGACCGCAAAGGAGAAGGGACAGATTCCTAACCAGACTCTCTTTACGAGAAACGGTGAGGCCATCGCATTCTCTACAAACCGCGCCACCATCACTCTCGCAAGAACCGTTTCTGAGTACAAGGCCGCAGGTTCGCTCCCTACATCCGTCTCCACTGAGTATCTTTCAGCTTCCGCAACCCTCAAGGGCTTCGCTGAGCAGCTGGTCAGCTACCTCGACGTTTGGGAGAGCACTGTCGGTACCGTCAGCGCTGACGGAAGCCACTGCTCATCCAACGGAACAGCCTGGAAGGATGTTCACTTCATTCCTATCCCTTACAGCGGAGGTTATTCAGACGGTCAGGACCAGTATGACTCAAAATACCAGCCATACCACACCATTACCGTAGCCGGCGTGGAATACACTGCAGCACAGGCATTCGTAGTTGCCGCAAAGGGCTTCCTCGATCTCGTTACCAAGGAAGGCTCGGCAACTGCACAGACTGAAAGAAACACCCCTGTCCACACTCCTGCAAACGGCAAGGCTCTCAACGAGAAGATTCCTTCAGTTGAGGATTGGGCTGTCTGGGGAACATATCCGTGGTATGAGAAGTCAGACGACCCTTGCGCCATCAACTTCTCCGACAAGGCTCCTTGCGACATAGCTTTCATGGTCCGCGCACTTCCGTGGTTCCTTACCAGAGCTTCCCAGCTCGCCCATATCGGCAACTTCATCAATTTCGACGAGGATCCTTCCAGCTCTCTGGTACAGGCTCCGTATTACGGAAACATCTCTCCGATGCGTTCATTCCTCATCCTCTGCCGCTTCTACAAGTACCTCCTCGACAACAAGATCACAAACAACGTTTATGACGCAGTCAAGGATCTCAAGCTCGACTATGACCTCTACGGCGTAGTTATTCCTGACATCGAACTCCTGACCAAGAAGGCTGAATTCGGCTGTGACGCGGCATCTGCAGAGGCTACATTCAACGCCAAGTCATCCTGGACAGCTGAGGCTTCCGACTCCTGGATTACAGTGGATCCTGCATCTGGCGAGGCCGCAACTCCTGCCACAATCAAGATTTCCGTCAAGTCCAATACCGGTGCAGCCCGCGAGGGAACTGTCACCGTCAAGGGTGGAAACGTAACGGACGGTCTTGCCATCACCATCAAGCAGGAAGAGTATACAGCTCCTTCCGAGGCTACCATCCGCGACTTCGCAATAGAATTCGTAAAGTGCATCCCTATCTGGGAGAAGACCGTCGGCACAGTTGAGTCCGAAGGTGTTCACAACAAAGCCAAAGGCACAGCCTGGGAGAATGTACACTTCATTCCTATCGGAGCAACTGATGGTAACCCTTACGGAACCGAAGGCAACCAGTTCGATCCTAAGTATGAGGTTTGGACGCTCAAGATCGGTGATACCGAGTACACTTCCGCACAGGCTTGGGAGATTGCCATCCGCGCATTCCTCAACCTCGTCACCAAAGAAGGTGAGGCCGGTGTAGCTGCAATGCAGAAGCGCAACGATCCGTTCACCTATGCGGACGGCGGCAAGCTCAGCGACAAGATTCCTTCCGCGACTACAGGCTGCAAATGGGGAACATATCCGTGGTATGAGGCTGACAACAAGAACGGTCTGGTTACATATAACGGCAAGGCCATCTCTACCGTAGGCGTCGAATTCATCACGAAGGCCACTGTCCACCATCTCGGACGTGCGTTCGTGAAGAACGGCTGGAACAAGTCAATTCTCGGAAAGATCGGCAACTACCAGCAGTTTGATTCAAGCAATCCGACCGGAGCCATCGTTCTCGACGGCTACGAGGGCCTCATCTCTCCTATGCGCGAGCTCTACATTCTCGCAAGGGTTTACAAGTACATCCTCGACAACGACATCACTGAGAACGTCTATACCGCTCTCAAGGATCAGCAGTTCGACTTCGATATGTATCATCAGGGTGAGACATTCTAGAACCTTTCACCTGGAGTCAGACTGACTCCAATACAGGGCACAGGGGCTTGACCGCCCCTGTGTCTGCAAATAAGAACCAAGAGATAACACTATATGAAAAAGATTGTATTGATATTGGCCGTGGCCATCTGGGCGGGCTTCGCCTGCTCCTGTGGCGGCAGCAGTTCCGACACTCCCGAACCTGCACCCGCTGAATTCGAAGCGACATCCTGGAACGGAGAGTTCCTGCTCGCGATTTCCGACGCTTACGCCGAGTTTGAGCAGACGGACAAGATGCCGACCTGTGTCAATGTCGAGGGCATCAGCTACTCCCAGGCGAAGTATTTTTCCGCCGCCTGCGGAATCCTGTCCCTTATAGAGAAATATCCTGACTCCTGGCAGGAGCAGCCTGACGTGGACATTCCGAAATATCCCGCAGGTACTGTTATGCAGTGGAACACCTTCGAGCAGGATTCCATCTCCATCCCGGCTCTCAAATGGGCGATAGAGAAGATGGTGAATTATGCTGCCCAGAAGGGTATGTATCCGAATTACTGCAATTTCGGCACGCGCACCTGGAAGGATGACCGCAGCGGGGAGTCTTCCGTGGAATACAATTACTCCACCGGGGAGTATGCCGGCAACCTGCTTTTCCAGCAGGCACTTCCCGCAATGGCCCGCGTGATGGATTACTACCGCCGCAACCTCGCACTGCCGGAGAAGGTTTCCGTATGGTGGTCCGATTTTCTTCGCAGCGCCAACAACTGCCCTATAGATGATTCGGCAGTCGTCGCGACTATGAAGGAGGCTGTCGGAAGCAAGACGACAGCACGCGAGAAGGCTGAGGCCATCTTCACCTACGCCCGCGACAAATGGGAGTGGGAGAACTACAACAACACGAAGAAAGGTGCCGTCGGCACCATCAATGCCAAAGGCGGCAACTGCTGCGATATGGCTCACGCGGTCATCGCGATGTGCCGCGCCGCAGGCATTCCTGCCCGCTACATTCACGGACAGTGCTATTTCTCCTCTTCGGTCATCGGTCACGTCATCCCTGAGGTCTATGTGGACGGACAGTGGTACATCTGCGACCCGACGAATTCCAACTCCACCTTCGGCACCCCTGTCTGGAAGGGGATGAAGACCTTCAACGGCTTCTATAATGAGCTTCCATTCTGAGAAACAGTTAGTTAGTATTTAGATATGTCAAACAACAGAAAGTACATTCTGCCACTGGCGATTATCGGCGCGATGTTCTTCATCGTGGGCTTTGCCCTCGGTATCAACAGCTACCTCGTGCCTCTTCTCCAGTCCACTCTCGAGGTCTCTTCGGCCGAGTCCTATCTGCTGATCGCCTCCACATTCTGCGCATTCCTCTTCTTCAGCTATCCGTCGGCGAAAATCATCGCCCGCATCGGCTACAAGAAGACAATGTCGCTTTCCTTCGTGCTTTTCGCAGTGGCGTTCGCCCTGTTCATCCCTTCCGCTAAAAACGGCAGCCTCTGGCTCTTCATCTTCGCCTCATTCCTCAGCGGAATCGCCAATACGGTCCTCCAGGCGGCCATCAACCCTTATGTGACCATCCTCGGCCCTATCGAAAGCGGCGCGCGGAGAATGAGCATTATGGGTATCTGCAACTCCCTGGCCTGGGCTGTGGCTCCGGTCTTCCTTGCCGCAGTTATCGGAAAGAGCCTTGACGAGGCTATGCTTGCCGACGTCACCAAGCCTTTCCTCATCATAATCGGAATCTTCATCGTACTCGGAATCCTTGTCACCCTTGCTCCTCTCGAGGAGGTCAAGGCTGCCGGTGAAGACGAGGAGGAAGCCGCCGACTGCCCTTATGCCGCAGGCAAGACCAGCATCTGGCAGTTCCCGCACCTCATCCTCGGCGCCCTGGCGATGTTCTTCTACACTGGAGTGGAGACTCTCGCGCTCTCGTCCGTAGTGGATTACGCGAACTATCTGCATTTCCCGAATCCGCAGATCTATGCTATCTGGCCAAGCGTCGGTATGGCTATCGGCTATATACTCGGAATTATCCTGATTCCGCGCTTCATCTCTCAGGTGAAGGCCCTGAGAATCTGCTGCTGGGTGGCTGTTATCGGCACCCTGCTCATCGTCCTCACGCCTCCGCAGGTCTCCATCTGGTGCGTGGCTTTCATAGCCCTCGCCTGCTCGCTGATGAATCCGGCCATCTGGCCTCTCGCCATCACCGACCTCGGCAAGTTCACTAAGGTGGGTTCTTCGCTCGTTGTGGCATCCTACGGCGGCGGAGCCCTCATCCCGCTGATCTTCGGTTTCCTCAAGGACGGCATCGGCAACCAGGCCGCCTACTGGATCTGCCTGCCTTGCTACCTCTTCATCTTCTATTACGCATACAAAGGATATAAAATCAGAAAATAAATATGATACTCATTGCAGATTCCGGGTCCACCAAGACCGATTGGGCTTACGTGCGCAAAGGTGCCGTGCCGGGCTTTTTCAGCAGCCTCGGTTATAACCCGAATTATATCTCAGGTCCTGAAATCCAGGAAGACATACGCAAAAACCTGCCTGAAGGCTTCTGTACCGAAGAAGTCAGCGAAGTGTACTTCTACGGCGCCGGCGTAAGCGAGCTGGAATATGACTTTATGAAAGAGACCCTGCGCGGAGTGTTCACCAAAGCGGAGACCGTCTTCGTCGCGATGGACCTTCTCGCGGCCGCACGCGCCCTTCTGGGTGACGAGCCCGGTTTCGCCGCCATCCTCGGCACAGGTATGAACACCTGCCTCTATGACGGCACGAAAGAGACTCTGAACATCGATTCCCTGGGCTTCATCCTCGGCGATGAGGGCAGCGGCGGATACATCGGCAAGATGCTTCTTCGCGACTATGCCCGCGGAAATATGCCGGCGGAAATCTACACGGAGGTGAAGGCTCTGGTGGGAAAGAACGCAGAGGAAATCATCGAGCAGGTCTACACCAAGCCGAAGCCGAACCGCTACTGCGCCCAGTTCTGCAAATGGGTCGGTGACCACAGGCACTCCCATCCTTACTATAACGCTCTGATGAAGAACGCTTTCCGCGATTTCTTCCGCAATGAGGTCTGCCTCTACCCGGATTACGGCAAATACGCTCTGAACTGCGTCGGTTCAGTAGCCTACTTCTATCAGGACGTGCTCGGCGAGGTGGCCGAAGAGTTCGGAATGAAGATGGGCAACATCATCAAGTCGCCGATTGACGGCCTCGTGAAATACCACAGCCGCGGGTTGTAGCTCCCGCATTCCCGCTCCGGGCAGCCTGCGCGCAATGCACGCGGAGAGTCCGCAATCTGATTGGACGGCCCGCCGGGCCGTCCAATCCGTCATTCATCCCCCGGCTCTGTTGGAGTTGTGGGTAAGATGTGTTAAATTTGCCTTGCACATGCGGCTGGTCGGGCCGGCCGCGTGACGGACGGGTTGATAATGTTAAATATACAATAATAACACTATGGACAAATCCAGAAGAAGTTTTATCAAGAAATCTGCGGCGGGAGTGGCTCTGTTCACTATTCTGCCGAGGAATGTGCTCGGAGCGATGAACGGCAACAAGAAGTATGTCGCGCCGAGTGACCAGATGACGCGCGGAATCATCGGTACCGGCGGTATCGGACTGAGCAGCTGCCATTTCGTCAGCGACGAACGCTGCCGTCTGGTGGCGGTGTGTGACGTGGACAGGAACCATCTCAATAACGCTCTGCGCAAAGGCGAGGAGAAATTCGGAACCAAGCTTCAGGCCTATTCCGACTGGAGGGACCTGGTACACGATGCCAATGTCGATATCGTGCATATCGCGACCCCTTCCCACTGGCACGGAATAATGGCCGTGGAGGCCTGCCGCGCAGGCAAGGACATCTTCTGCGAGAAGCCTATGACCAGGACCATCGGAGAAGGTCAGAAGGTCGTGGAGGCTGTTCACAAATATGGAAGAATCTTCCGTCTGGACACCTGGTTCCGTTTCAAGGATACATTCTACGGACTTGGCACTACTGTCGAGCCGCTCAAAAAGCTCGTGCAGAGCGGCCTTCTGGGCTGGCCTCTCACCGTGAGAATTTCCGGAGCCACAGGCTTCACCTGGAAATTCTTCTGGACCGGCAAGGAAAACCTCGTGCCGCAGCCGGTTCCTGAGGAGCTCGACTACGATATGTGGCTCGGCCCTGCCCCTTACAAGCCATACAACCCTCACCGCGTACACCAGACATTCCGCGGTTACTGGGACTATGAGTCCGGCGGACTCGGAGATATGGGACAGCACTACATTGACCCTGTCCAGTATATCCTCGGAAAGGATGACGATCTTCCTGTGAAGGTCGAGGTGGATGCTCCTCAGCAGCACCCGGACGCAGTGGGAATATGGAGAAGCATAACATATACCTATGCCGACGGCTGCAAGATCATTCTCGAGGGAGAAGGATTCGAAAGCAAGGGCAAGGTTCCTTATATCGAAGGCCCTAAGGGCAAGGTTTACAAGGGATTCGAGTGCACCATCCCGAACGTGATGGATGTCATCAATTCTCTTCCTGATCCGGAGCCTCGCAATACCGATTTCCTGGATTGCGTGAGGACACGCCAGAAATTCGCCCTGGCAGAGGATAACGGACATCACAGTTGCACGGTCGTGAATATGGGCGCCTGCGCCCTCAGGCTCGGCAGAACCCTGCATTTCGACCCTGAAAAACAGCTCTTTATCGGTGACGATGCCGCAAATCAGCTCATCAACCAGCCGATGCGCGCTCCGTGGGGTTCAATGATTCTTTAAATTTCCGAATATGCGTAAAATATTATCATCGATCATATTGTTCCTTGCCCTTGTGTCCTCGGCCTATGCGCAGGATGCAAGGCAGAGGACCGTGGAAACGGTCGTTGCGGACGTGCTTGCCGCAATGCCTGCGAACAACGCCGCCGATTTCGACGCCCAGATGTCCGATCTGGCCCTCGCGGCTCCATCTTCCGTCACCCAGATTGCCGTTATGCTGAAACCCGCTGCGGACGGTGTCAGGAACAGTCTTTACGAATATGCCCTGACAGGACTTGCAGACTACGCATCCTCCCATCCGGAGTGTGCGGACAAGGTCCGCGAAGGCTTCAGAAGAGCATTCGATGCATCCTCTGACGATGAGGTCAGCGCTTTTCTTCTCAATCAGTACCGCAAGATCGCCAGACCTGCCGAAGCGGAGTTTTTCAAGGACTATGTGAACAATCCTGCATTGGCCGCCACGGCCATCGGCGCCATCGTGGATGTTCCGGGTACGGAAGATATGATTCTCGAACTTGTGAAAGAGGGTACTGCTGACCGCAGGCTCCTCGCTGCCGCCGCCGCAGAGAAAGGCGTTACCGCTGCCGAACCTTACATCCAGAAATGGGTCGTTCCGGCTGTGCTCAATTCCACCGGCCACGACAATGCCATCTTCTCCTCTCTGGCCGCAATCGGTTCGGAGTCATCACTTGACATCCTTAAGGAGAATTCCACAGCAGACTATGCCGCCCTCGCAGTGAGACTTGCCGACGGTCAGAAGAGCAAGGCAGTCGCCAAGGCCGCCAAGACCCTGATGGCTTCGGATGTTTCCGCCTACAAGTCGGCCGGCGCTCTCGCTCAGATGAAAAACGACCCGTCGAAGGCTGCCAAACTGCTCGCTTCCGCGCTCAAGAGCGATGACACCCAGTACAGAAATTCCGTGATGAACAATGCCACTTCGATTCTGGGGGCTGAGAAAGTCGTTCCTGTTCTGGACAAGGCTTTCGAAAAGGGAGGCTCCGCAGTCCGTACCGACATTCTCAACTGGTTCGGAAACAATAAGATATCCTCCGCTATGGATCTTATCCTCGGTTCATTCTCCGAGGGTGGGGAAGTCTCGGCTGCCGCCATAGCCGCTGCCGGCAAGATCGGCGGGGACAAGGCTGCCGAAGCTCTCGTGGGTCAGCTCGGAGGAGAGAATTCCGCCGCCGCTGAGACTGCTCTCAAATCTTTCAGGGGTGACTGGCAGGAAGGACTTCTCGCCGCTCTGGACAATGCGAAGGACACTCAGACCATCTCCAGCATCCTTTCCCTTGTGGGCGCGAAGAAAATCAAGGCGGCCGCTCCGAAAGTGTATTCCCTGATAGGCTCAGGTGACGCGACCGTTTCCGCTCTCGCCAAAAATGTACTTGCCGATGTGGTCGGAGTACAGGACATCGACAAGGTGGGGGCACTTCTCGACAAGTCTTCCGCAAAAGATGAGGCGGCTTACCAGAATGCTCTGGTTTCGGCAATCCACACCCTCTCACCTGCCGAGCAGTATTCAAAAGTAAGCGCCCTTATCAATAAGTCGGCCAACGCCGCAGCCTATTATCCTGTGCTCGCTTCCACCGGTACAGACGAAGCGGCCGCCGCCCTTGCGGCAGATTATGAGGCCGGCAGCGCGGACGCTGCAGCGGCGCTGCTGAAGATTGACAATTTCAAAGCCGCTCCAGCCCTTCTGAAGATTGCCGGATCCGGCTCGGATCTTTCAGAAGCGGCTCTGAAGAAATATACTTCCCTGGTTTCACAGTATGAAACCGATCAGGACAGGAAGCGTATGGATTATGCCGAAGCTCTGGATATAGCCAAATCCGCTTCAGCGAAGAAGTCCATCCTCAAGTCCCTTTCCGCCGTCCCTACGATGAAGGCCTTCCTTCTTGGCGGCAAGTATCTGGATGATAATGACAAGAGCGTCAGATATGCCGCTGCCGACTGTGTGAAGTCCATAGCCGCCAAGACCACCGAGGAGATCAATTACGCTGATCTCAAGTCAAACCTCGACAAGGCAGTGGAGTGCTACCGTCAGGCCGGTGGCGCCGATGACGGATACGCCGTCGATGAAATCGGAAAGATTCTCTCCGAGGCCGAGCCTTCACCGGTTTCACAGCTGACGGAAGAGGAGCGGAAGCAGGGCTTCGAGATGCTTTTCGACGGCACTGACCTGGACAAATGGCAGGGTGACTTCGAAGGCTACACTCCTGTGAACGGAACCATCTATGTGTCTGCAAATTACGGCAGCACCGGCAACCTTTACACCAAGAAAGAGTACCGCAACTTCGTGTTCCGTTTCGAGTTCTGTTTCCTGCGCGAAGGCGTGAACAACGGCGTGGGCGTCAGGACTCCGATGGGGGTGGACGCCGCTTACGATGCGATGTGCGAGGTGCAGATTCTCGACCACGACGCTCCGATGTATGGCAATCTTCGCGAGTATCAGGTGCACGGCTCCGTCTATGGCGTGATTCCTGCGAAGAGAATCGTTCACAAGCCTCTGGGCGAATGGAGCACCGAGGAGATCCGCGTGGAGGGAGACCATATCAAGGTTACCGTGAACGGTGAGGTGATAGTCGACGGCAACGTCCGCAAGGCCTGCAAGGGTCACAATGTGGCTCCTGACGGCAGCAAGAAGAATCCTTACACAGTGGATCACAGGAACCATCCGGGAATGTTCAACGAGAAGGGTTACATCTCCTTCTGCGGCCACGGCGAGGGCCTCAAGCTCCGCAATGTCCGCATCCTCGACCTGGGTGACAAGAAATAATTATGATAGGAATTTTTGATTCGGGTTCGGGCGGTCTCTCAGTCTATCGGGAGATCGCCAGAATCCTGCCGGAACAGCGTTATATCTATGTTTCCGACAGTGCACACTGCCCTTACGGGCAGAAGAGCCGGGAGTTCATCCGGGAGAGGGCTTCGGTCATAACCGAGTTCCTTGCCGGACAGGGGTGCGATGTCATCGTAGTGGCGTGCAATACCGCCACAGCTGCCGCAATCTCCTATCTGAGAGAAACTTACGATATTCCGTTCATCGGGATGGAACCGGCCGTGAAGCCTGCCGCCCTGAGCACACGGAGCGGCGTCATCGGCGTTCTTGCCACAGCAGGGACGCTGAAAGCGTCCAATTATCTGGATCTGCGGGACAGCATTCCCGAAGGCCTGAAAGTCGTAGATCGCGTAGGGGAGGGCTTCGTGGAGCTCGTGGAGAGCTGCGATCTGGAATCCCCGTATGCTGAACGCATTGTCTTCGGAAGCGTGGAACCGCTCGTGACCAGGGGAGCGGACGTGCTTGTGCTCGGCTGCACCCATTATCCGTTCCTGCGTCCGATGATAGAGAAGGTCGCCACCGCCCTGGCTCCCGAGCGCAAGTTCGACATAATCGACCCGGCCCCTGCGGTAGCCCGCCAGCTGGTCCGCGTAATGCACGACCACGGTCTTCTGAGCGACGGGGAGCGCGATGCCGCGCTTGCACTTTCCGAGGGTGCGGAAAATGCTGAACCATATATGATTACAGATGATCAGAGGCATAATCTCGAAGCGTATTCGAGCGGCCCTCTGAGCAGTATCGAACGCATACTTTCGCTGATACGCAAACAATAAACCATATTTTATGACAGATTTGAACAGAATAGTGGGTCTGTTCGCCATAGAGGGTGCAGTCCAGGAGATCAAACCCCTCGGCAACGGACTTATCAACGACACCTTCAAGGTCGTCACGGCAGGCGCTTCCCCGGATTATGTCCTGCAGAGAATAAACAATTCCATCTTCAACGACGTGGATATGCTTCAGAGCAACATCCGGGCGGTCACTTCCCACATCCGCGGCGAACTTGAAGCCGCAGGTGAGAGTGATATTGACCGTAAGGTCCTCAGATTCATTCCTCTGAAAGCGGACGCGCGCAGGACTTACTGCTTCGAGGACGGGAAATACTGGAGAGTTTCGGTGTTCATCCGCGACGCTTACACTTACGAGACGGTCGATCCGAAGTACTCGGAGTTCGCCGGAGAGGCTTTCGGCAATTTCGAAGCTATGCTCGCGGACATTCCGGACACGCTCGGAGAAACGATCCCTGACTTCCACAATATGGAGCTCAGACTCAGGCAGTTGAAAGATGCTGTGAGCGCCGACGCTGCGGGCCGTCTTGCTTCCGACTCAGGCGAACTCCACGAAATCCTTTCAGCGATGGACAAGTACGGCGAGGAAATGTGCCGCGCCGAGCAGCTTCACCGCGAGGGGAAACTTCCGAAACGCATCTGCCACTGCGACACGAAGGTGAACAACATGATGTTCGACGCCGAGGGCAAAGTGCTCTGCGTCATCGATCTGGACACCGTGATGCCGAGCTACGTGTTCTCCGACTTCGGAGATTTTCTGCGCACTGCGGCCAATCCTGTCCCGGAGGATTCCCCTGAACTGGACAAGGTCGATTTCGATATGTCCATTTTCGAGGCTTTTGCCAGAGGCTACATAAAGGGCACGAAACCTTTCCTGACGCCTGTCGAAAGGGAGAACCTGCCTTATGCGGCGTGCCTCTTCCCGTTTATGCAGGCCGTGCGTTTCTTCGCCGACTACATCAACGGAGATACCTACTACAAGATCAAATACCCGGAGCACAATCTCGTGCGCACCCGCAATCAGATGGCTCTCTTCCGCTCCGCCCTCGCCAAAGTGCCTCAGATGACCGCTTTCATCGCATCGCTGTAGCGCCTTCGCATTATAGCCAAGAAGCTGTCCTGAAATGGTTTACGCATTTCAGGACAGCTTCCTGTATTGGCTGGCTGTAAAGCCGGCCCTTATCTTGTGATTTCAGAAGTGAGCCGTATTTTGTCCGCTTTTCCAAAAATGCCGGCTGCCAATAAAATGCTGGAATGAACGTAAATTCCAGTAGAATTGTTATTTTTGCAAAGGATTGAAATGTGTGTGAATATGCTTTACCCGATCGGAATACAGAGTTTTGAGAAAATTCGCCGGGGCGGTTTTGTCTATGTGGACAAAACGGAATCGGTTTACAGGCTTGCCCGTCAGGAGGGATATTATTTTCTGAGCCGCCCCCGCAGATTCGGAAAGAGTCTGCTCGTATCCACGATGGATGCGTATTTCAGCGGGAAGAAGGATCTTTTCAAGGGATTGGCAATCGAGCCTCTCGAAAAGGACTGGGTGGAATATCCCATACTGCATCTGGATTTCGGCGGCAAGGCATATAACGCAGCGGATGTGCTCCTTAAGGTTCTTGATGACGCGCTGTACAAATGGGAGGAGGAATACGGAAGCGTAAACCGCTCCGATGTGCCCGGGATCCGTTTTTGCAATGTCATAGAAGCGGCTTACAGGAAAACCGGCCGTCAGGTTGTCATACTCATCGATGAATATGACAAGCCTATAATCGACAATCTCACCCGCCCTGAACTTCGGGAGTCATTCAGGGAAACGCTTGAAGGCTTTTACGGAACGCTTAAAGCAAAGGATGATTTCATAAGATTCGGTTTTCTGACAGGCGTCACCAAGATCGGCAAGATGAGCGTGTTCAGCGGGCTTAATAATATTCAGGACATCTCGATGAGGGCTGAATATTCAGCCATCTGCGGAATATCGGAAACCGAGTTGAAATCTTATTTCGGCGAAAGCGTCAGAACTCTTGCCGACGCAAATGACCTTACCGAAGATGAATGCTACGGAAAGCTGGCAAGGATGTATGACGGATACCATTTCCATCAGAACAGCAGCGGGGTTTACAATCCGTTCAGTCTGCTCAATACCTTTAACAGCAAGGAATTCGGAGAATACTGGTTTGAGACCGGGACTCCTTCATTCCTGGTCCAGTATCTAAGGGACGGAAATTATAATCTCTCCGAAATATCAAGAACCGGCGTTTCAAAATCAAAGCTTACAGGCATCAACTACGCTAACCCTGAACCGATAGCGCTGATGTATCAATGCGGCTACCTGACCATAAAAATTATGACCTGGAGTTTCAGACATACCGCCTTGACTACCCCAATAAAGAAGTCGAAAGCGGCTTTCTGGAGTCCTTGAGTCAGTTGTTCACGCCGTCTCTGAATGAAGGAAATTTTTCCGTGTCACGTTTCATCATTGCTCTGCGTAATGGCGATACCGAGGAATTCATTAATTTATTTACGGCCTTCCTTTCGGACAACAGCTATCAGATTCAGGGCGATCTGGAGCTCTATTTCCAGAACACTATGGCGATAATGTTCAAGATGATGGGTCTTTATGTCAAGACGGAATACAATACCTCGAACGGCCGCATAGACATAGTTATCGAGACCGACAAATATGTCTATATCATTGAACTGAAACGCGACCAATCTCCGGACATCGCACTCCGGCAGATAGAGGAGAAGGGTTACGGCAAGCCGTTCCTCGCCTCCGGCAAGACCATCGTCAAGCTCGGCATAAACTTCTCCTCGCAGACCCGCACCGTCGATGGCTGTAAAGTCGCGGAGTAGAGGACAGGACACTTCGCCCTTGTCCGTTTTTCCAAAAATGCTGACCACCCTTTACAAAAAGTACACAAGTTTGTGGACCACAAGTTTGTGTACTTTTGATTTTGTCTTTATATTTGCCTAAAAATCAGGATTGTGGAAAAACCATTTGCATACGGAATCTCTGTTTCGGGGGAGAATTTTACAGATAGGGTGAAAGAAACTCGGCAACTGCTGCTCAATTTCACTCACGGTCTGAATACCATTATCATTTCGCCAAGACGCTTTGGAAAGACATCCCTGGTAAACAAAGCTATCAACAGTCTTTCAGATAATTCCATTGTCCCTGTATTCATCGACATATATGATTGTCGTGATGAGTTCGATTTCTATAACCGATTCTCTGAAGCGATACTGAAACAGGCATCATCCTCATTGGATACTGCATTGAAAAATATTTCCGACTTCATAGGCAGAATTGCCCCCAAGATTAGTGTAAGTTCCGACAATACCAGCGAATACTCGATCTCTTTAGGCTTGTCTCCCAGGCAGATTGTTCCGGAAGATATTCTGAATCTGCCGGAGAAGATAGCCATAAAAAGAGGAAAACATCTTGTTGTATGCATTGATGAGTTCCAGCAGATAGGGGAGTTCCCCGATTCTCTTCAGATTCAAAAACGGTTGCGTGGGGTATGGCAGCATCAGAAGAATACCTCTTACTGCCTTTTTGGCAGCAAGAAACATATGCTTGAGAATATATTCCAAAACAAACGTATGCCGTTCTATCAGTTCGGTCAGCTTATCTACCTGGAAAGAATTCCTGAAACAGACTGGGTGGAGTATATTATATCCCGCTTCCGCAAAGACGGGAAGAAAATCTCCGAAGAATTGGCGAAACGGATTTGCGAAATTGTCGACCGGCACTCTTCCTATGTACAGCAGCTTGCTTGGAACCTGTACGTGGAGACTGATGATGAGGCAACAGAAGAGGGACTTGAGGCTGCCGTCTCAGGACTTCTGGCCCAGAATAATTCGTTCTTCACGGAACAGATCCGGCCCCTGTCCTCCTATCAGATTAATTTCCTGAAAGCCATCTGTTGTGGAATTCATTCCGGCTTTACTTCCGAGAAGATTCTTTCTTCGTGGAATCTCGGTTCCAAATCGAACGTTTCGGTAATAAAAAAGGCACTGCTTGGTAATGAAATGATTGAGAGCCGCGGCAAGGATATTTACATCTCGGACCCGGTCTTTGAAATCTGGCTTCGCCGTGCCATGCAGCGCTGAGTCAATTTTCACCGCTAATTTGCAAATAAAAAGTTTACTTTCCTTTTTACAAAAAGTACACAAGTTTGTGGGCCACAAGTTTGTGTACTTTTGATTTTTGCCTTTGTATTTGTCTGAAAATCAGGGCTAAGAGCATCTCTTCGAAGTGACGTTCAATCACTCGACCAGGGCACTCCTCGATGCCGACGGCAAGGTCGTGGAAAACCGCGCGCGCTAGCGGAGCCTGTCGGAGTGTGCGGCAAAAAAGAACCGAGATGTTCAGATAACGATTCAAACGAACATCCCGACTTCAATTTTTAGTTTGAGATGTGCAGATAAAACGTTTTCTGAACATCTCGAAGCGATATATCTTTCGGCTCCATCGAGTTTACAGTAAACCCGGTTCTCCGGCGGAAAAGCCCTCGTCGGGAGGAAGAACCTCTCCGCGGGCGGCGGCACCGGCGCCGGCGGCTACCGCCAGAGCGTCGCACCGCTCGTTCTCGGGATGTCCCGCGTGGCCTTTCAGCCAATGCAGTGTTACATTATGCTTCCTATAGACGGCGAGAAACCGCTGCCAGAGGTCCACATTCTTCACTTTCTTCCAGCCCTTCGCCTCCCAGCCCCGCAGCCATCCTTCATTTATGGTCTTCACCACATAGGTCGAATCGCTCCAGATCTCCACGTCCGCGTGCTCCCATTTTATGGCCTCCAGGCCGGTGATCACCGCCAGGAGCTCCATACGGTTATTCGTGGTGCAGGCAAAGCCCCCGGAAATCTCCCTGCGAAGATTCCCGCATTTCAGGACCACTCCGAAGCCCCCCGGACCGGGATTCCCGCTTGACGCCCCGTCGGTATAAAGGAAAATCTTCTGCCTCTCCATCATTTCATCCTTTCGAGGCACTCTCTGAGGGAATCATACCAGTGCGGAATCTTCACATCGAAAGTCTCGCGGACTTTGGACTTGTCCAGCACCGAGTAGTGCGGTCTCTTTGCCCGGGTCGGATAATCCTCGGTGCGGCACGGCAGGACTTCGCAACTGCTGCCGCTCAGATCCCTGATGGCCTTTGCGAAATCATACCAGGAGATGGCCCCCTCGTCAGTGAAATGATAGACCCCGTAACGCTCTATCATATTCTTGTTCAGGATTTTGACTATCAGAGCGGCCAGATCGGAAGCGTAAGTCGGACTCCCGCATTGGTCGAAGACCACTTTAATCTGCTCTTTCTGCTGTACGAGGCTGGCGATGGTCTTCACGAAGTTCTTGCCGTAGGGCGAGTAGAGCCACGCGGTGCGCAGGATGATGCTGTTGCAGCCGGAGTGCAGAACCGACTTCTCGCCGGCGAACTTGGTCGAGCCGTAAACGCCGAGCGGAGACGGAGCGTCATCCTCGCGGTACGGAGTGCAGGCCTCGCCGCTGAACACGTAGTCGGTGGAGATGTGTATGAGCGTGGCGTCCCTCTCGGCGCACACCTTCGCGAGCACTCCCGCGGCCGTGTGGTTCAGCAGGTCAGCCATCGCGATGTCATCCTCCGCCCGGTTCACGTCGGTGTATGCCGCGCAGTTCACGATCACATCCACCTGCTCCGAGTCGGCGACTAGACGCACGGCGTCAATGTTCGTTATGTCGAGAAATACCGTATCGAGCTCCGGCAGCGAACTTATGTCCGAGAAGATGAAACGGTGCGGACTTCCCGCGGCGTGGTTGCGCAGCTCGCGTCCCAATTGGCCGTTGGCCCCGGTAACTAAAATGTTCATAATCCTTTCACTATCTTTTCGACGAGCGCCACGAGCTCGTCATTATATTCATAACCTCTTGTCAGGGCGTACTTTATGAGTTTGAACTTCCCGTAGGGATCCTCCTGCAGCACCGCCCATTTGCTTCGGAGCAGCTTCTCCAGCCGCTCGCCCGCGCCCGCCTCGTCGATTTCCGCCAGCGCCGCATCGATGTCGCCTGCCGAAATTCCCTTGCCTCGCAGCGTGTAGCTGATTTTCACCCGCCCCCAGCCGGAGAGCGAAGCCTTCTCGCGCGCGAACGCGGCGGCATAGCGCGCATCATCCACAAAGCGGTCTTCGACCAATGCCTCCACCATCTTCTGCGCCGTCCCGATGTCCCCTTCCGCGGCTTTCAGAGCCTTGCGGTAGATGTCCTGACGGCAATGCTCCCGCTTGACGCAGCTTCGCTGCAGGGATGCCAATGCCGAATTATACTGTTCCTCAGTCATACTCAGAAATCGAAGCCGAAGCCTGTATAGAACCCTACCGTATGGGTGAGGTCAGACCAGTGTATGTTGATTTTCAGCGGTCCGACGATGGAGTCGTAGGCGTATTCCAGTCCGACTCCCGTCCCCATACTGCCTTCATTGAGGCTTTCGAGCTTGTCGGCCGTACCCATCACGTTCGCCACAGCCGAGAGGTAATGGTTCTTGCCGAGGTTCAGACGCGCTTCGGCACCCACCACCGCGACAAGCCGCTCCACAGGCATTGCGTAATTGATGCCCATAAACGGAATCTGCTGATCGATGTACTTGCCCGGCATATTTCCTCCGATGACGTTTATGTATGAGAGCGGAACGGTGTTGCCGATGACTGCGCGCGCGTTTACGCTCAGCAGGAAATCCAGGATTCCGCGTGTCGGAATGACGCTTCTGTGGTCCAGCTGAAGTTCCATCAGCGAGTTCGTAATATTCTGAGTGTCAGCGAATGTCCAGCTTGCCCGCAGTCCGGTGTCGCTGCCCTTGTGGGGGAAATAGCCGTCATCGGTGGAGTCGTGCCGGCCGTCCACGAATACCGACAGGTAGTCGTTCTTCGACTGCCCGCCGGATCTGGAGTAGCTGCCTCTGTCCAGATCCTGTCCGAGGAAGGACACCACCTTGAACCATTCGTTCTTCAGACCCAGCTTCACGTCGAAGTTCGACCAGGACATGTTCGAGAAGTACAGCCTCTGGCGCAGCCGCCAATAGTTGATGTTGTAGCGCGACTCGGCCATATCGAACATGTTCGCGTCCGTGTAGGAGAAGAAACAGTCCGCGTTCAGCGTGTTGCCGTGGCGCGTATTGCGGATGTAGTGCAGGTCGAGGTAAGGGTTGGCCGCCACCTTGGCGGTGACGTCCAATGCGCGTTTCGACAGCGCGTTGGTGTTTATTCCGATGTTCAGAATGGCGGACACGAGGGATTCGGAATCGAATCTCGCTCCGAGTCCGAGCTTGTTCACCGGACCGTGCTGGCACTTGATGTCCAGCTTGTACGGCTCTTCGGAGCCGCTCAGTTCGTAATTCACGTAGTTGTAGGCGCCTGTGGCGTAAATCGTGGCCACGGCGTCCTCGATCATCTGTCCTGTGACATTGTGCCCGACCTTCAGGTCGAGCTTTTTGGTAAGGTACTGGATCTCACCCTCTTCCAGACCGGTGAAAGTCAGACGGTCGATGGTGACGGGGTGGTTCATTATGTCCACTGCCGGCTTGTCGGCGAGTTTTTTGGTGCATCTGCCCGTGCGTTTCTGCACGGCTGCGATGCTCTCCGCCTGAGCCAGGGCCGCCTGATAGCCCCTGTTTATGATCGTGTCGATGCTCGCGGCGTCGAAACTCATCATATTGTAGCCGCTCAGCTTCGGCTTGATGAATACGTCAGTCATATTCACGTTGCTCGAGAACGTGTCGTAGCCCATCAGGTCGATGGACTGCCAGATGAGGTCACCCAGGTTGTTTATTTCATCGTAGGACATCGAACTGTCAGAGAGCTCCACTCCGATGATGATGTCCGCCCCCATCTCGCGGGCGATGTCGGTAGGGAAGTTGTTGCGCATTCCGCCGTCCACCAGCACCATACCGTCAGTTTTCACCGGAGCGAAGACTCCCGGGATGGACATTGTGGAGCGCATCGCTGTGGTGACCTTTCCGTCGTGCCAGATTTTGGCCCGGCAGGAAACCAGATCCGTGGCCACGCAGACGAATGGTATCGGGAGGTCGAGGAAATTCATCCTGTCCTCATAGCCCACGGCGAGGCTGCTGAATTTGTTCGAGACGTTCTGCCCGTAGATGTATCCGGACGGAAGGCTGCGCATAATATTGTCTCTGAGGGAGTTCTGGCTTCCGTCCTCATCCGCTCCGAGGTGCAGTTCGCGGGTGATCGAGAACGGAAAGGAGAGGGCGAACTTCTCCTTGTACTTCACGTTGTTATAGGAAATGTACTCGCGCGGGACCTTGTCGGACATCAGGATGCTCCAGTCCGAAGTCCTGAGCAGCGAATCCATAAAGGCGGGGGAGTAGCCCAGAGAGTAGAGACCTCCGACCAGACCGCCCATACTCGTGCCGAGCACGATATCGACCGGAATCTGCTGTTCCTCCAGATAGCGCAGCACACCTACGTGAGCGGCGCCTTTTGCACCGCCGCCGCTCAATACGAGGGCGACTGTCGGTCTCTTTTCCTGTCTTCTGATGCGCTTCATCCTTTCGCGCATCATCTGCATCGCGCTTTCATCGGATTTCGGGTTCACGCTGAGACGGCGTGTCTGTGTCTGCGCGATTCCGGCCGCCTGCGTCAGCAGCAGGAGGCCAATGAGCAGTATTCCTGTATTCAGTCGTTTCATCCCGGTATGGATTTTTGAGGTTGGTGTCATTGCGTTCCCCTCTTATTCTCCCTCTTATTGTAACTTTCTGTTTGTCAATTTCCTTCTTTCGCCTTTTCCTTGTGCTTCCCGGCCAGCATTCCGCAGGCGGCGAGGATGTCCTCTCCCCTGGAGGCGCGGATGGTGCAGGTGATGCCGTGAGCGGACAGCCTGTCACGGAAATTCTCCATCAGCGGCAGGGCGGTGCTCTCGTACGGGAAGTCCGGGATCTTGTGGAAGCGGATCAGGTTCACGCGGCACTCCAGACCCTTGAGAAGGCGCATCAGCGCGTCCTCGTGGCGTTTGGTGTCATTGAAACCGGCGAACATAGTGTATTCGAAGCTCACTCTTCTCTGGCCGCTGAAATCGTACTGCTTCAGAAGCCGGATGACATCCTCTATCGGGTAGGCCTTCTGGACGGGCATCAGCGAGGCCCTTTCCTCAGGGAAAGGATTGTGCAGGCTGACGGCCAGATGGCAGCGGCTCTCATCCAGGAAACGCTTCAGCACCGGGATGACTCCCACGGTCGAGACGGTGATTCTCTTCGGGCTCCAGCCGAAACCCCAGGGGGCGGTGAGGACCGTTATGACCCGTGAGACATTTTCGTAATTGTCCAGAGGCTCGCCCATACCCATAAATACGGTGTTGGTGAGTCTGGCGGATTCGTCTATGGCGATGAACTGCGAGAGGATGTCCGCGGCGGAAAGCTGGCCGTGGAAGCCCTGGCGTCCGGTCATACAGAAATGGCAACCCATACGGCAGCCCGCCTGGGAGCTGACGCAGAGGGTGCAGCGGTCATCATCGGGAATCATAACCGCTTCTACTGCAGAATCTTCTGTGCGCAGCTGGGGCTCCGGCCTCTCTCCATTCTTTTCCGTCCCGACGGACATCGCCTTCTCTTCTCTCTGACGGCCGATGACTGCGGTGACAGGGAAGAGGTATTTTCTCGTGCTGTCGGAGGACTGGGCCGCGCCTATGGGCTCGATAAGGCCGAGGTCATACTTTTCAGCGAGGGCCTCGCGGCCGGCTTTCGAAATGTCAGTCATCTCGGCGAAGCTGTGCACCCTCTTGACATACATCCATTTGGCCAGCTGTCCTCCGGTATAGGAAGGCAGGCCGCAGTCTTTCGCCACGGCTTTCAGCTCCTCCGGAGTCATTCCCAGCAGTTTCGCTCTCATCTGTTTTCTTTCTTTTTTTTATTTCTCCCCTTTGTATCTTTTTTCTCTTTCTCTGCCTTCCACTGCCTTTCTCTGCCTTTCTCTGCCTTTCTCTGCCTTTCTCTGCCTTTCTCTGCCTTTCGATTCTTCTTTCAGACACGCTATTTCAGAAATTTCTTTATGAGTTTCAGGCTCTTTTCTGTATAAGGCTGATAGCGCATCTTCAGGTCCAGCCAGGTCGGCTTGGAGACGATGCTCTTGTAGTGCGTGAAAGTGTCGAACCCCCATTTCCCGTGATAGGCCCCCATTCCGCTGCCGCCCACTCCGCCGAAAGGCATCGTGTCGGTGGCCAGATGGATGATGGTGTCGTTGATGCAGCCTCCGCCGAAATGCAGATGTCTCAGAAGGGCCTTCTGAAGCTGCTTGTCATCGGTGAAGAAATATGCGGCCAGAGGCTTGTCGCCCCCTTCGATGAAATCCACGACATCGTCGAGGTTATCATATGAGATGACAGGAAGAACCGGTCCGAAAATCTCCTCGCGCATTACGCGCCAGTCCCGCAGGGCGGGGGAGCACTCTCCCATATCCAGAATGGCCGGAGAGATGCGAAGCTGCTCATCGCACCTCTGACCTCCGAATACTGTCCTGTCCTTAACCTCGTCAAGTGTCTCGCAGAGACGTGTATAGTGTTTTTCGTTGACTATCCTTCCGTAGTCGGGATTCACGAGGGGATTTTCCCCGAACATTCCGGTGATTCTGCCCTTGCAGGCCTCGATGAAGGCGTCTTTCACCTTGCTGTCCACGAATACGTGGTCAGGAGCCACGCAGGTCTGGCCGAGGTTCAGATATTTTCCGAATACGATGCGGGCCACGGCCACCTGAAGGTCGGTATTGCTGTCCACGATTACGGGGCTTTTTCCGCCGAGCTCCAGACTGACCGGGGTGAGGTGTTCGGATGCCTTCTGCATTACGAGCTTGCCCACTGTCTTGCTCCCGGTGAAGAAGATGTAGTCCCATTTTTCGGACAGCAGTTGGGAATTTTCCTCCCGTCCGCCTTCCACTACGGCTACCCAGTCCTCGGTGAAGGTGGCGTCGATTATCCTGCGGATTACGGCGCTGGTGGCCGGGGCATAGGCCGAAGGCTTGATGACTGCGGTGTTACCGGCCGCGAGGGCCGCAATCAGAGGGGAGATGCACAGGAGGAAAGGGTAGTTCCACGGGGCCATTATGAGCACGTTCCCGTAGGGCTCGGGGATGATGAAGCTGTGTGCGGGGAACTGGGCGGCAGGGGTGGCGGCGCGCCGTGGGCGCGCCCAGCGCCGCAGGCGCTGCTGAGCGAACCTCAGTTCGCTCAGCGCCACCCCTATCTCACACATATATCCTTCAGTTTCACTCTTGCCGAGATCCGTCCTGAGGGCCTCGACGATTTCAGGCTCGAATTCCTTTATGGTGGAGCCCAGAATCCTCAGTGCCGCCCTCCTCTGGCGCCACCCCAGCGTATTCCCCTCCCTGAAGAATGCCCGCTGCCTTTCCAATATCTCCCTTATGTCTCCCATTTGTGTGCATTGGACGGGCTGCGCCCGGCCGGTTAGATGTTTCTGTACTTCTCGCTCTGCTCCTTTATGAGCTGCTCGAGAACGCCGGACTCGAAGTAATTGATTCTCATCGAGCGCTTTACCTCGGCGAGCGTCTTGGCCGCTTCGACCCGCGCCACCTCGCTTCCCTTGCGCAGGACCTCGTAAACGTACGGAAGGTCCGCCTCAAGCTCCTTGCGGCGCACCCTCATCGGCTCCAGGGTGTCGTTCAGCACTTCCGTGAGGAAGTTCTTTATCATCACGTCTCCCAGACCCCCGGCCCTGTACTGCGCCTTAACCTCGTCAAGACTGTGGAACTCGAAGGAAGCCTTCCTTCCGACGAAGCACTGTCCGAACTTGTCGAAGTGTTCCGGACGGCAGAACGCGTCCAGATAGGTGAACACCGTGTTCCCCTCGACCTTTCCAGGGTCGCTGACCTGCAGATGTCCCGGATCCGTGAACATCCCCTTAACTTTCGCCCTCACCTCGTCGGCGGAGTCGGAAAGATAGATGCAGTTGCCCAGGGACTTGCTCATCTTGGCCTTGCCGTCGGTGCCCGGCAGACGCAGACAGGCCGCGTTGTCCGGCAGAAGAATTTCCGGCTCCACGAGAGTCGGCCCGTAGACGGAGTTGAACTTGCGCACGATCTCGCGGGTCTGCTCGATCATAGGCTCCTGGTCCTCGCCGACAGGCACCGTGGTGGCCTTGAAGGCCGTGATGTCGGCCGCCTGGCTTATAGGATAGCAGAAGAACCCCACAGGGGTTCCGGCCTTGTTGTCCTCGCCGTTGTCGGAGAATCCGCGCATCTGGATTTCCTGCTTCACGGTCGGGTTCCTCTGAAGCCTCTGCACGGTCACCAGATTCATATAGAAGAATGTGAGTTCGGTCAGTTCGCTTACCTGGCTCTGGATGAAGAGGGTGGATTTACTCGGGTCAAGCCCGGCGGACATATAGTCCAGGGCTACCTCGATGATGTTCTGACGCACCTTCTCAGGATTGTCGGCATTGTCCGTAAGTGCCTGGGCGTCAGCTATCATTATGAATATCTTCTCGAACTCGCCGCTGTTCTGGAGTTCCACCCTGCGGCGCAGGGATCCTACGTAATGTCCAATATGAAGGCGACCGGTAGGACGGTCGCCTGTAAGAATGATTTTTCCCATCAGTCGCTTATTTTGGCGAGGGCCTCGCGGACCTTGGCCTCGATTTCCTCGCAGAGTTCAGTATTGTCACGCAGCAGAGTCTTCACGGCCTCGCGTCCCTGCGCGAGCTTTTCGCCGTTGTAGCTGAACCAGCTGCCGCTCTTGTGGATGATGTCGAAATCGACTCCCAGGTCGCAGATTTCCGCGCTGTGCGAAATACCCTCGCCATATACGATGTCGAACTCGGCCTTCTTGAAAGGCGGAGCCATCTTGTTCTTCACTACCTTCACTCTGGTGCGGTTTCCTGTGGCCTCGTCACCGTCCTTGAGCTGGGTGGTGCGGCGCACGTCGATTCGTACGGATGCATAGAATTTCAGGGCGTTTCCGCCGGTGGTGGTCTCAGGGTTTCCGAACATCACGCCGATCTTCTCGCGGAGCTGGTTGATGAAGATGCAGCAGGTGTTTGTCTTGCTGATGTTTGCGGTGAGTTTGCGCAGGGCCTGGCTCATAAGGCGTGCCTGGAGTCCGACCTTGTTGTCACCCATCTCGCCCTCGATTTCGGCCTTCGGCGTAAGCGCGGCCACGGAGTCGATGACGATGATGTCGATGGCTCCGGAACGGATGAGGTTGTCAGCGATCTCGAGAGCCTGTTCGCCGCAGTCCGGCTGAGAGATGAGCAGGGTGTCAAGGTTGACACCCAATGCCTTGGCGTATGTCCTGTCGAAGGCGTGCTCGGCGTCGATGATGGCGGCGATGCCTCCGAGTTTCTGTGCTTCGGCTATGGCGTGGATGGCCAGGGTGGTCTTGCCGCTGGATTCCGGTCCATAGATTTCGATGATTCGGCCTCTCGGATAGCCTCCGATTCCCAATGCGTGGTCGAGGGCCACCGAACCGCTCGGAATAACCTGAACGTCCCATTGTGGCTGATCTCCCAACTTCATGATCGTGCCTTTGCCATAATCTTTCTCGATTTTGTCGAGTGTCGCCTGCAGAGCCTTCAGTCTGGCTTCATTCACTCCTGCAGCGGCATTTGCTTCTGCTTCTTTAGCCATAATGTTTTGTTTATTTGCCGTGGGGCTTAGCGGCCCCGGCGTTGTTGTAAAATCTTCTTTCAGCAGGAGCCTTCTCCTGCACCCTACAAAGATAAAGATTCGTGGCGGATTTCCGGAGATTTCCGCCACGAATTTTCATCACATTTTTCGGACTTTTTACGAATCTTTAATTCCTTATACGATTCTTTATCTTCCGCCTCCGCCGAAACCGCCTCCGCTGAAGCCGCCTCCGCCTCCGAAGGAGGATGCGCCTCCGAAACCGCCCCTGCTGCCGGAACCGGAACCGGCCTCCTGGGCCGCAATCGTGTTCGTGATGGCGTCCGACAGGCGTCTTGACGTATAGAGGATGGTGTTCATCGTGCCGTAATCGCAGCCGGTGACCTGCTCGAAAGCCTCAGGATTTATATCCTTCAGTTCACTTGCCACCTTCTCCGCGATGCCGAACAGGGCCGCCAGGCAGAGGTAGTCCCTCCAGAGCACGACCTCCTCGGTATGACGCTCGCTCAGCAGGGTGAAATCCTCCAGGTATTTCTTGAATCCCACCAGTTCGCAGGCCTTCTCTTTGCCCTTGTCATTAAGCGACTTCCCGTCGAACCAGCCACCTGCCTCAAGGCCGGCCTGACCTTCCTTCAGAGCCCCTTTGGCCCACTTGGAAACTCTCGACGGGTTCTTCTTCGCCCAACGGCGGAACTCCTTCTCCTGCAGGATGTTGTCCGTGCCTGACGCCTCGCGCATCATATCCAGCAGGCTCTTTGCCGGGGCGCTCAGCTTCGAGCTGTCCTTCACGTTGTTGAACAGAAACTCGACATTGCCCTTCCCGTCCTTGCGGGTTATGAGATAGTTGTCCTGCAGCATCTTGAGTATCAGCGCGGCGGAGAGAGTCTTCTTGCCGCCGTTGAGGCCGGCGTGCTGCGCCACGTAGTTGCACTGCAGCAGGTCGGAACCGAACGGGATGCTTCTGCACCAGCCGATGTCCTTCGGTTTCCTGCCCAGGAACTTGCGTATCTGGAAGCCGAGAGGCTTGCCTCCGGAGGCTCCGGACACGATGATCGGGCAGATGAAGCCGGCCATGCAGACCAGGCAGAATAAGAGTCCAAGCAGAGCTTCCACCACGCTCTCGTCCTCCTCAAAGTACGAAGACCCCTCAAGCGCCTCGTCCAGAGCTTCTTCGAAAGGTCTGTCCTGAATGCTCTCCGACTCGAAAATCCCCTTGTCGAAGCGCAACAGCGCAATCACAGACCCCTCGTGCTCCAGCCCGTCCGGCGCGTCGAACACTGCCTTGCCGTTCTCGAAGCCCGCGGTCCCGTAATAGCCGAAGCCCCAGATGCGCGCCACCGTGGTGTCCAGCTGCACCGGAGCCGAAATGTTCACGCGGACGCGCTCAGGCTCCGACGAGAGCCCCGGCGAAACGAGCTGCATATGCAGCATATCGTAGTCTTCCAGACTCTTCACCGCGTTCGACATCAGATAGGATACCGTGAATATGTGCGGACCGTCGCTCCCGACGCCCCAGCAGATTTCGCAGCCGTTGCTCTTCTCCACGATGCCGCAGCGGAAAGACTTCTGCGAGATGCTCCGGTCGATGTCCCAATCGCCTTCGTTCAGGAACTGCCGTCCGTTCTCGCTGACCTGAAGCCCGGAGACTTCGATGTCCCCGAGGTTGCCGCGCACGAGGTACCACTCCGTGATGCCCGAGGCGCGTACGTCCCAGGTCTCTGTCACAAAGGCACTTCCGTCCCTTCGCAGCGCCACGTCGATGTCGATGCCGTAGATGTCGGTCCCGGCGATGCAGAGCGGCGCAGCCGCCATAAAGGCCGCTGCGGCCAATGCCAGAATGCGTTTTATCATATTTTCATCGAAGGCATCCGGGTCTTCTGGTCCTCGACCTTCAGGTACTCCCTTTCTTTGAATCCGAGCGGGCCTGCGATGAGAGATTCCGGAATCTGACGGACCATCCTGTTCATCAGGGTCACGCTGTCATTATATACCATACGGCTCATACGCACCTGATTCTCATAGAGATTCACGCTGTCCATAGCCTTGGTGTAGTTCTCGCTCGCCTTGAGCTGCGGATACTGCTCGGCCACGGCGTTGATATGGGTGGTGAGGTTCCTCAGGACATTCTCCTGGGCATCCACCTCGCCCGCAGAGCTGTTCATTCCGATGGTCTTGCGCTCGGCGATGATCTTTGTCAAAGTGTTGAACTCGTACTCGCTGTAGGACTTTACCAGTTCCGCGAGCGCCGTGAGGGCATCCCAGCGGCTGGACTGCTGCACGCCTATCTGGCTGAGCGCATTCTTGCAGAGCTCATCCTGTTTCACAAGTTTTCTCTGGACGCCGATAACCCACAGAACCAGCAGGGCGATGACGGCAATGATAATGATCGTTGTCATAGTTGTAAAAATTAATTCTGCCAAATATATGAAAGTTTGTCCGTAAAAACGCCACTTTCTCCGGACAAACCTCCCTTTTTCTCTCACTTGTCCGTAAATACGGCCCTTTCTCCGGACAAACCTCCCTTTTTCTCTCACTTGTCCGTAAATACGGCCCTTTCTCCGGACAAACCTCCCTTTTTCTCTCACTTGTCCGTAAATACGGCCCTTTCTCCGGACAAACCATTGATGTGGCCCCACTTGTCCGTAGGAAAACGTTTTTCTCCGGACAAACCCGGTGACCCACGGTCACCGAGCCTGTCGAAACCACCGAGCACGCCCCTTCCGCGGTCGCCGAGCCTGTCGAGGTGCCCGCCCTTGTTATAATTAAAAGTTTTCTGACCAACACCCCTTCGGTCGCCAGAATTTTACGTTTAAAAAACTGCCTGATTTTTTACGAAACGGCTCCAGAAGCTGGTTTTGTTGAAAATTAGGCTGATTTTTTAACGGAATTGCCAAGGAAACAGGTTTCGTTGAAAATCAAGCTGATTTTTTAACGAAATGACGGCTGATAGGGAATCGGCTGCTATGAAATTCGGGGGACTTCATTATCTTTGTATCTATGGAAACTGTTCGGGACCCGCTGAGGAAAAAGGAGGTCGCGCTCACTCCGGAGGAGCGGGTGCGGCAGTGGTTCATAGCCCTTCTGCACGGGAGTCAGGGCGTACCTATGCACCAGATGATGAGCGAAGTGCAGCTCGAGTGCCCGGGCGGCAAGACCTACCGCGCGGACATCGTGGTCTATGGCCACGGCGGCATACCCGCCGCCATCGTGGAGTGCAAGAGGCCGGAGGTGAAAATCGACGGAGAAGTCCTCGGACAGGCCCTGCGCTACGGGGCGCTGCTCGGCGTCAAGTGCCTGATGCTCACCAGCGGCCGCTCCACCGTCGTTGCCCTTCGCGAAGAAAGCGGCTGGAAGCGCTCGGACCACATTCCGACCTACGCCGAGCTCGCGGGTACTCCGGCCTCCGGCCAATGACGCGAAAGGCCTCCGGCCAATGACGCGAAAGGCCTCCGGCCAATATGACAGCCCGAAGCTGCCGCGACGCCGCAGGGGGGGGATTGGCCGCAAGACCGCAAGTGGAAATTGGCCGCAAGGCCGCGCGGGAACCGGCCGCGGGACGGAGGAACATTGGCCGCAAGGCCGTGAAAATGAATTGAATATAACTGATACTATATGAGTACGACAATTTTTAAGTCTGCTTCGGGACTGGCGGCGGTTGCCGCGCTCGCTCTGGCTCTGCTGCTCTGCGGCGGCTGCAGCAGCACCAAGAACGTGCAGGACCCGAGCACTGCCTTTACGAGCTATGTTTACGCCTACACCGGCGGCACCGTTTCCACGGACTCCGCCGTCCGCATCGAGTTCACTTCGGACGTGGACAGCGGCACAGATCCTGACGGTCTCTTCTCCTTCAGCCCGGCATTGAAGGGAGCCGCGAACTGGGTGTCAAGCACCTGTATCGAATTCATCCCTGAAAGCGGAGCTCTCAAACAGGGCCAGACCTACAAGGCTTCCTTCAGGCTCGGAGATGTGACAAGCGTCAGCGACGCCGCCCTGAAAGAATTCGACTTCTCCTTCCGCGTCGCCCGCAAACAGTTCTCCGTCAGCATTGACGGCCTGTACATCGACCCTTCCGAGCCGGAAAACTATCAGCTTCAGGGACACATCCAGTTCAGCGAGGAAGTGTCCGCCCTCAAGGCTGAAAAACTCATCTCTGCCAAATTCTGTGAGGGTTCTCCCGCCGTGGAGCTCGACTCCGACAGCGGCGCTTCGGTGGCCTTTACGGTCAGCGGAATAGAAATCCCCGAAAGCGATTCCGGCTTCAAGCTCATCGTCGATGCTTCGGACTGGGGCTTCCCTGACAAATACTCCGAAGTCATTGTGCTTCCTTCACTGTCAAGTTTCGGCGTCATCTCCGCAAAGCTTGTCGAGGGCGGCGACAGCTATATCGATATCCGCTTCTCGGGCCTGCTGGATGAATCCCGCGACTACAAGGGCCTCATATACACGGATTCGGAAGGGCGCAGCTTTCTGGACGTAAAGGGAAACAGAGTGAAGCTCTATTTCGAGAAAAACGACGGCAAGGATGTGAAACTCACCGTTTCCTCTCTTCTGAAAAACGCCGAAGGAAAGGCCCTCGGACGCGAATATACACAGACTTTCAGCAGCGCCGAAATCGCCCCGGCGGTGAAGCTTGCATTCACGGGCTCCATCCTTCCTGACGCCACCGAAGTCATCCTGCCGTTCCGCGCCGTGAACCTTTCCGCGGTCGATGTGAAGGTCATCAAGGTCTATGAGAACAATATGCTGATGTACCTGCAGGACAACAGCAAGCTCGACGATGGCAATGACCTGCGCCGTTCCGGCCGCCTGATTTACAAGGGCACCGTCCGTCTGGACTCCGACCCGGGCAAGGACCTGCACAAATGGCAGGACTTCTCCATCGACCTGAGTTCATTCTTCAGGAAAGAGCCGGGCGCGCTCTACCGTATCCGCCTGTCTTTCAGGAGGGAATACTCCCTGTACGGCGGAGCTGTGGCGATGGACGCCGCATCCTCCGCTATGGTCAGCACCGCTCAGGCCTCCGTCACTCGCGAGGATGAGATGATCTGGGACCATCCGGACGCGTATTACTATGACAATTACTACGACTGGGAAGTCTATGACTGGGATGACAGGAACAACCCTGCCACTCCATCTTACTATATGGTTTCCGAGCGCTTCCCGGCGTGCTCGCTGCTCGCTTCGAACATCGGCATCATCGTGAAGAGTGCCAGAAACGGCGAGTATTGGGTGAGCGCGAACAACATATCCACCACCGAACCTCTGAGCGGCGCCGAGGTGACTGCCTACAGCTACCAGCTTCAGGAAATCGGGAGCGCAAAGACTGACGGCCGGGGCTTCGCCCAATTGCAGATTGCATCCGGAAAGCCTTTCGTTTTCACGGTCCGCAAGGGCGGCCAGACCGGGTATCTGCGTACCGTCGATGGCGAGGAGAAATCCCTGAGCCGGTTCGATGTGGGCGGACAGGAACTCCAGTCCGGAATGAAGGCCTACATCTATGGCGAGAGGGGAGTCTGGAGACCGGGCGACACCCTGCACGTGTCCCTGATGATAGAGGACCTCGACAGGGCTGTGCCACAGAACCATCCGGTCACGATGGAACTCTACACCCCTCAGGGGCAGTTCTACAGCAAGGCCGTGAACGCATCCGGACTGAACGGGCTGTATGTGTTCAATGTTCCGACCCAGGAAAGTGACCCTACAGGCACCTGGAACGCATATTTCAAGGTCGGCGGAGCATCCTTCCACAAGGCTCTTCCTGTGGAGACCGTGAAGGCCAACCGTCTGAAGGTGAATGTGGAACTTTCCGATGACGTCATTCAGGCCGGCGGAACGGTCCGCTTCGATGTGAATTCTTCCTGGCTCACAGGCCCTGCGGCATCCGGCCTGAAAGCCAAGTCCGCTATGACCCTTAGCAGGCGCGGCAAGCCTTTCAAGGGCTATGAAGCCTATAATTTCCAGGATCCGATTTCGACCTGCACCAAGACCGAATGGGATATCTTCTCCTCCACTCTCGATGCTTCCGGCCATACATCCGTGAATGTGAATATGACTCCGGTGAAGAATGCCCCGGGAATGATGAACGCGAATATCGTCACCCGGGTGTTTGAACCGGGCGGGGACGCGAGCATCGCCACCCGGACCGAAGTGTTCTCCCCTTTCAAGTCCTACGTGGGCGTGAAGCTGCCTTCGGAGTGGCAGGAGACCGATACCGACCTCCAGTTCCCTGTGGTCGTTCTCGACAGCAGAGGCAAGCCTGTTTCCGGAGACAAGATCGAATACAGCATATATAAGATAGACTGGAGCTGGTGGTGGGAGAGCAGCAGCGAATCCCTCAGCTCCTATGTGAACGGCAAGAGCTCCACTCCTGTAAGCAGTGGAACCCTGACTTCGACAGGCTCCGCCCTTAACATCCCGTTCCGTCTGGACTACCCTGACTGGGGACGTTTCCTGCTGTACGCCAAAGACTTGACCAGCGGTCACGCCGCAGGCGGAATATTCTATGTGGATTGGCCGAGCTGGCGAGGCCGGTCGGAAAAGAACGACCCGAATTCTCTCACGATGCTCTCGTTCAGCACGGACCGCAAGGAGTGCAGGGTCGGCGACGAGGTGACGGTCTATGTCCCTGCGGCGAAGGCCGGGCGCGCTCTCGTCTCGCTGGAGAACGGCCGCGGAGTGATTTCGCGCGACTGGGTCAGCACGAAAGAGGACGGGGATACGAAGTACGTCATCAAAGTGACGGAGGAGATGTCTCCGAACTTCTATGTGCACATCTCGATGCTGCAGAGCCGCAAGGATGCCGGCAATGACCTGCCTGTCAGGATGTACGGCGTTCAGAACGTGACGGTTACGAATCCGGACGCGAAACTTGAGCCTCAGCTCACGCTGCCTGATGTGCTCCGCCCGCAGGAGGAGTTCAGCGTGAAGGTGCGCGAGGGCAGGGGCCGTCCTATGACCTATACGCTCGCGGTTGTGGATGAGGGTCTGCTCGACCTGACAGCCTTCAGGACTCCGGACCCTTACTCCTCGATGTACGCGCGCGAGGCGCTCGGAGTCAGGACCTGGGACCTCTACGATGACGTTTTCGGAGCGTTCAGCGGCAAGTTTTCGCCTCTCGCGGGAATCGGCGGCGACACCGATATTGTTTCCGGCGCGCGCAAGGACAACCGCTTCAACCCTGTCGTGCGCTTCTACGGGCCGTTCGAGCTGAAAAAGGGCGAGAAAGTCCACAGAATCAAGCTTCCTATGTACGTGGGTTCAGTCCGCGTGATGCTCGTGGCCGGACAGGGCGGAGCTTACGGCAATGCCGAAAAGACGGTGCCTGTGCGCTCGCCTCTGATGCTCCTGCCGACGCTTCCGCGCACCATTGCCGCCGGCGATCAGGTGACCCTGCCGGTCAATGTGTTCGCGATGGAGAATGACATCAGGAATGTGCGCGTGAACGTGGAAGTTGAGGGCCCGTTGTCGCTCAGCGGTGCTGACTCTCAGAATCTTACATTCGTTGCTACGGGCGATCAGCTCGCACGTTTCGCTCTGAACACCACGGGAGCGACCGGAGCCGCGAAGATTACCGTAAGCGCGGAGAGCGGCTCCTACAAGGCTTCCGAGACCATAAATGTCGAAGTGGTTCATCCGGTCCCGGCGACTGTTCAGACCCGCTCGTTCCTGCTCGGTGCCGGCGGAAGCGAGTCGGTGGAATTCCCTCCGTTTACCGCTGACGGGGAAAACTGGGCGAAGGTCACGCTGAGCAATTTCCCTTCGGTGGACTTCAATGCCCTCTGCGCCTTCGCGACTGATTATCAATACTCCTGCAGCGAACAGCTTGCCGCCCGCGGTATGACACTCATCTATTCGAAGCCTTACCTGAGTTCCGAAAACGCGGCGCGCGCAGATGCTCAGATTCCGCTCATCCTGCAGGAACTCTACTCCCGCCAGCTCGCTGACGGAGGCATAGCTTATTGGCCTGGAATGTCCCAGGCCAATGAATGGGCGAGTTCTATGGCGGGTCAGTTCTTCACTGCGGCCTCCGAGAACGGCTATAGCGTAAACAGAGGCGTGCTCGCCTCGTGGAAACGCTTCCAGAAGAAGTGCGTGTCGAACTACAGACACAGCGATTCCTATGCCGAATATGACCTGCAGCAGGCGTACCGTCTTTATACACTGGCACTTGCAGGCGCTGCCGATGATGGCGCGATGAACCGTCTGAAGTCCGCTCCGGCGATGACTGCCCAGGCGCGCTGGAGACTCGCCGCGGCTTATGCGGTGTGCGGCAAGAAGAATATCGCCGCGCAGCTGATTTCGGACGTGCCGTCTGAAGACGCCGGGACGCAGAGCTGGCGCTACACTTTCGGCAGCAGCCTTCGTGACAAGGCAATGCAGCTTGAAACAGAGGTTCTTACGGATAATCTTACCCCTGCTATGCCGCTGGCCAGGGAGATATCGGATGAGATGTCCGGGGGCTGGTACGGCACCCAGGGCGCGGCTTTCGCTTCGCTTGCGATGAGCCGTCTGGCGGCTAAGGTGGGCGATTCCGCCATCAATGTTACCGTGAACGGGGAGAGTGTCCGCAGCACGAAATCCTCGGTATGCAAGGACATCGACCCGGTATCCGGTCGTATCAGCGTGAAGAACGTGGCCTCTGACAAGGTCTATGCGACATTCATCACCAGAAGCCGTCCGGCGGCGGGGGAGAGCGTCAGCGCGCGCAGCTCCGGCATCAGCCTTACCGTAAAATACACGGATGCGTCCGGGGATGCCGTTGACCCTAAGAATCTTGCGCAGGGTACCGACTTCTATGCCGAGTATTCCCTTGCGAATGTTTCCGCTGCGGGGGCGGACCGCAGTTCTCTGGCCCTTACAGCCAGGATGCCTTCAGGCTGGGAGATCTTCAACGAAAGGCTCTACGGCGGCGGTTCCTCTTCCGGAGAGGCCGGATACGATTATCAGGATATCCGCGATGACAGGGTGCTCTGGTATTTCGATCTCCCTGTAGGCTCGCGCAAGACCTTCAAAGTCCGTCTGCAGGCTTCCTATGAGGGCGTATATACCCTTCCTTCAGTGGTTTGCGAGGATATGTACAATCCTGCCACCTATGCCCGCACGGCTTCCGGAACGGTGAAGGTCAGAAGATAGCCGATGTCCCGTTTCGGGAAATATGTCAGAGAGAACAAGGGGTGGCTGCTTCCGGCGGCCATCCTTGTGTCGCTGTATCTGGGGTTTTTATATGCGTTCCCCCGGGATCCGTTCCGGGGCGCTTCCTATTCGACTGTAGTCCTGGACCGCAGCGGAGAGCTGCTCGGGGCGCGCATTGCGGATGACGGGCAGTGGAGGTTCCCGCCCTCATCTTCACCTGTTCCGGACAAATACGCTACCGCCCTCATTCAGTTCGAGGACAGGCATTTCCGGCTTCATAACGGAGTGAATCCTCTCGCCGTGGCGCGTGCGGCCTTTCAGAATCTGCGCGCTGGAAAGGTCGTGAGCGGAGGCAGCACCATCACGATGCAGGTGGTCAGAATGTCCAGGGGAAAGGAGAGAAACATTGGCCAGAAGGCCGTTGAGGCCCTTCTGGCCTGGAGACTGGAGAGACTTTATTCCAAAGATGAGATACTCTCCCTTTACGCTTCGCACGCCCCTTTCGGCGGGAATGTGGTCGGACTGGACGCGGCGTCTTGGAGGTATTTCTCCCACGATGCGGATGAACTCTCCTGGGGCGAGGCGGCCCTGCTGGCCGTGCTCCCGAATTCCCCGTCGGCGATTCATATGGGACGCAACCGCGAGTCCCTGCTCGCCAAGCGGAACCGTCTTCTGGACCGTCTGCTGGAGAAGGGATGTCTGGATTCCACAGACCATTATCTCGCTGTGTGCGAGCCGCTTCCGCAGGAGCCGCAGGCTCTGCCGCAATATGCTCCACATCTTGTGGACTTTTATTATAAAAACAGCCGCGGCTTGACAGTCACTACCGACATCGACCTCGGCCTGCAGGCCGCCGTGAGCAATATCTGCGACCGCTGGAATGCCCGGCTTTCCACCGGCGGCGTGGCGGATCTTTCCGCTGTGGTCATAGATGTCCACAGCGGAAAGACAGTTGCCTATATAGGCAACTCCCGTCCTTCGGACGGCCGCCCCGGCGCGCAGGTCGATATCGTCCGCTCGCCCCGCAGTACCGGCAGCATTCTCAAGCCTTTCCTCTACTGTGCGATGCTTCAGGAAGGGGAACTGATGCCCCGGATGCTCCTGCCCGATATCCCTGTGAATATCAACGGCTTCTCGCCCCAGAATTTCGACCTGCAGTTCGCAGGGGCCGTTCCGGCATCGCAGGCCCTCGCGCGTTCCCTGAACGTGCCCGCGGTCTTTATGCTGCGGCGCTTCGGCGTCCCGCGCTTCCATTCCCTTCTGAAGGACTGCGGGATGGGTACACTTACCCATTCGCCTTCATTCTACGGGCTTTCCCTCATCCTGGGAGGCGCGGAGGGAACTCTTCTGGACGTCACCCGGATGTACGCCTCGCTTTCGGCCGCCTATCAGGGCTTTGATTATGCTTCGCGCTTTCCTCTACGCGACAGAGTGGCGATATACTGGACTCTGGATGCCCTGAAGGATGTGAACCGCCCCGACGAGATGGACTGGAGGCTGATATCCTCCCTGCGCAAGGTGGCCTGGAAAACGGGAACCAGCTACGGTTTCCGCGACGCCTGGGCCGTGGGGGTCACAGCCGATTACGCCGTCGGAGTCTGGGCCGGAAATGCCCGGGGGCAGGGGAGCGCCGGACTTGTGGGAGCCCGCACGGCCGGTCCTGTGCTTTTCGATATCTTCAATTCCCTCCCGGCTTCATCCTGGTTCGAGATCCCTGATGAAACCGATGGCGTCCTCGCCGAGGTCTGCACCGCTTCTGGCCACCTGAAAGGGCCGCATTGTACGCAGGCGGATACCCTGCTTCTCCCGCGCAAGGCTCTGCAGACGGAGGTCTGCCCTTATCACAAAGCCGTTATGCTCTCCCCTGACGGGGCTTACCGTGTCGATTCGTCATACCCGGGGGCGGTGAGCGGGACTATGTTCCTGCTTCCTCCGTCGATGGAATGGTTCTACAAGAGCAATCATCCCGAGTACCGTTCCCTCCCGCCGCTCGCACCTGGCAGTAAGGCAGGTGATTCTTTTCTTCCGATGGAATTCATCTATCCCGAGAACGGCGCGGTCATCTCCATTCCGCGCCAGTTGGACGGCAGCGTCAAAGGCGTGGTGTTCAATCTGGCCCATTCTGATCCCGACGCCGAGGTGTTCTGGCATCTGGACAATTCCTACGCCGGCGCCACCCGCTACATCCATCAGCTGACCCTCAATCCTCCCAAAGGCCGCCACACCCTCACCGTCGTGGATTCCGACGGACTCTCCCTCTCCATCGCCTTCACCATAGAATGACCGGTGTCCGTGGCCGCCGAATAAAGGACACTCCGACAGACCTGCTGTCCCGCAAAAAAATGAAACTTTTTCTGAAAAATGAAACTTTTTCGCTCCGAAGTTCATATATTTGGAGAATGAACGGAAAACTCTATCTCATCGACGGGCATGCCTTGATCTTCAAGATGTATTATGCCTTTCTGCAGCGCCCTATGGTGAATTCCAAAGGAGCCGACACCTCGATACTCTTCGGCTTCACCAAATACCTGCTGGAGCTCATCGAGCGCGAGCAGCCCACCCACATCGCCGTGGCGTTCGATCCGCCCGGAGGCACATTCCGAAACAGGCTGTATCCACAGTACAAGGCGAACAGGCCTCCGACCCCGCAGCTCATAATCGATGCCCTGGAGCCTCTCACGGAGCTTGTCGGGGCTATGAACATCCCGGTTCTGATGCTTCCGGGCTACGAGGCGGACGATGTGATAGGCACCGTCGCGAAGCGAAGCGCCGCCGAGGGCCTCGACGTCTATATGGTCACGCCCGACAAGGACTACGGCCAGCTCATCGACCGCACGATCTTCCAGTACAAGCCCGGCAAGTCCGGCAATGACAGCGAAATCATCGATGTCCGGGGAGTCTGCGAACGTTACGGAATCCAAAACCCGCTGCAGGTCATCGATATGCTCACCATCTGCGGCGACGCCTCCGACAATGTCCCGGGCGTCAAGGGCGTTGGTGAAGTCGGCGCGGCCAAGCTCATATCCAGATACGGCAGCGTCGAGAATATCTACGACCATATCGGCGAACTCAGCGCCCGCCAGCAGGCGATGTTCCTCGAGGCGAAAGACCATATCGCTCTCAGCAAGGACCTGGTAACCATAAGGATAGACGTCCCGGTCGAAATGCGCACCGATGCGATGCGCCTGAATATGGATTTCAGCCCCGCGCTCGCCGACCTCTTCGAAAAATACGAATTCAATTCGCTCCGCCGCCATATCGCGCACATCGGCGGCGTCGCTTCCAAGCCAGCGCCCAAGCCTCAGAGTCTCAGCAAGATAAATATTATCCCGGCCGCGGAAGCCGCGTCCAATCTTCTGACGGCCTTGACGGCCGATAATCCGTTCCCGGAAGGAGGCGCTTCCGGATTGGCCGCAGCGGCGCGTGCGGCCGTGAAAATCAACGCTGCCGGGACGGGAATCTTCGCGCAGGTCACCGGCGTGGAGCTCTGCTTCGAGCACGGCGGCGAACTTGCGGTCAGCAGCGGCACGCTCGCGGACTTCAGACAAATCCTTGAGGATGAGAATATTATAAAATGCGGCACGGACCTCAAACTCCAGCTCAACCAGCTCGCCCACGCGGGTGTGGAGCTGAAGGGCAAGTTTTTGGATATCGGTCTGATGCATTATATCCTGAACCCGGAACGCAGCCACGCGCTGGGCATATTGGCCCAAAGTTACCTCGGCATAAGCCTTGATGCTCCATCTGAGGCGGGGGCGGCGGTCGGAAGCCTGTTCGGCGATGAGGACGCTCCCGAGCGGCAGAGCGATGATTCGCAGCAGCTCACCGCAATCCTGCGCCTGAGCTACAGACTGGAGGATGAACTTCAGAAAGCCGGTATGGCGGGGCTCTATGACCGTATCGAAGAGCCTCTGCTCAAGGTACTTGCGCGGATGGAACGCTGCGGGGTAAAGGTCGATCTCGCATCTCTCCGCGATTTTTCCGCACAGTTGCGCGAAGAAATCCTCAGGCACGAGAACGCCGTACGGGAATTGGCCGGGGAACCCGGCCTCAATGTCTCGTCGCCGAAGCAGATCGGGGCTGTCATCTTCGAGAAGCTCGCGCTCGACCCGAAGGCGAAAAAGAGTGCGCGCGGCGCCTGGAGCACGGACGAAGAGACCCTGCTCGCGCTCGCGGACCGCAGCCCGATCATCGGAGAAATCCTCGAATACCGCGCGGCGAAAAAGCTCCTCTCGACCTACATCGAGCCTTTCCCGAGCTACGTCTCGCCGCTTGACGGCCGCGTGCATACCACGTTCAATCAGGCTCTTACGGCCACCGGCCGGCTCTCCTCCTCCTCTCCCAACCTTCAGAACATCCCCATCCGCACCGAGCGGGGCAAGGAGATCCGCAAGGCTTTCACGGCTCAGAAGCCGGATTGGCTGATAATGTCAGCCGACTACTCGCAGATCGAGCTCCGCATTATGGCTCACCTGAGCTGCGACAGGCATCTCATTGACGCGTTCCGCGCTGGCGAGGACGTGCACAGGGCCACTGCGGCGAAGATTTTCGGCATCCCGACTTCGGAGGTCACGGGCGAGCAGCGGCGCATCGCGAAGACCGCGAATTTCGGCATAATGTACGGAATATCAGCCTTCGGGCTCGCCCAGAGGCTGCATTGCTCCCGGACCGAGGCGAAGAAAATAATCGATGACTACTTCGCTTCCTTCCCGTCGATTCGCTCGTTCATCGACGATACGGTGACAGCAGCGCGCGAGAGCGGCTATGTCGAGACCCTTTTCGGCCGCCGCCGCTATCTCCCGGACATCGACTCGAAGAACGCCACCGTGCGGTCGCTCGCTGAGCGCAATGCGGTCAACGCCCCTATTCAGGGCACGTCGGCCGATATCATCAAGCTCGCGATGGTGGCCATCGACCGCCGGATGCGTGAGGCCGGTCTGCAGGCTATGATGGTGCTGCAGATACACGACGAACTGCTTTTCGAACTGCCGCCGGAAGAGCAGGAAACGCTTCGCGGCATCGTCGTCGAAGAAATGGAAAATGTTGTGGAACTGTCGGTTCCGCTCACAGTAGAATGCAGTTATGGAAAAAATTGGCTCGAATCGCATCAATGACCTCATAAAGATGGCGGTCGCCGGCGACGGCAATGCCTTCACGGCGCTCTGGGATGAGTACATCGCCTCGCTGCGCTCGCTCATCAAGTCCTGGAACAAGACCCTGGATGATCTCTATGTGGATGACATCTGTTCGCGCAGTTTCGAGAAAGCGTTCAGACAGATAAGCAGTTACGACCCGTCCAAGAGCCAGTTTTTCACCTGGCTGCGCACCATTGCGCGCAACACGGCCTTCGATCTTCTCGCCGAGGAGCGCCGCCGCCGCGACCTGATGGTGTCGATGGATGATGAAAGCGACAGCACTTCGCCGGTCGAGAGCATTCCGGACGGTCTGGAATCGCCGCTCGACAGCATAATCCGCAGCGAGGACCAGATCGAGACGGAGAAGTACATCGAGCGTCTTTCGCCTCTGTACCAGGATGTTGCGCGAAAGCGCCTCATAGATGGGATGCAGTATAAGGAGATCGCCGCCGCGACGGGGCTCGAACTGAACACCGTCCGCACCCGCATCCGCCGCGCGAAAGCGTTCATCGAGGCTATGCGCTCGGACGGAGAGGATTAACCGGACGCGCCGACGCGTCCAATCCGGGATTGTCTTGTGCGCGCGCCCGCGGGATTGTCCTTTGCCGAAGCGCGCTGCGGGATTGGCCGCAAGGCCGGATAAAAAGTTGATTTTATGGAATTTGTTGATTTTGAAAATATTGTGCGGGCGGAGTTTCCGCTTGTGAGCGAGTCTCAGATGGCTCAGTTTCGCGGGATGGATGCCCTTTACCGCGACTGGAACTCGAAGATAAACGTCATTTCCCGAAAGGATATTGACGGGCTTTATGAGCATCACGTGCTTCATTCTCTGGGGATTGCGGCTTATCTGCGCCGAAACCGGCCGGAGGTTTTCGCCTCGCTCTGCGTTCCTGATGGCGGCGCAGGGGTCTTGCTTTCGCCTGACTCTGCCGGAGGTTCGCTTCAGTCTGACTCTTCTGGAATTTCGCTCCCGCCTGACTCTGCTTCGCTTGCGCTCCAGCCTGGCTCCGCCGGTCCGGCTTCAGCTCAGCCTGTGCAGATTCTGGATTTGGGTACCGGCGGCGGTTTTCCCGGCATCCCGCTCTCGATTCTGATGCCGCGGGCACATTTCACGCTCTGCGATTCGATAGGGAAGAAACTCAAGGTGGCTTCCGGGGTCGCCGGGGCTCTGGGACTTCAGAATGTGGAAGTCGTGAATGCAAGGGCGGAAACCCTGCCACAGACCTTCGACTATGTGGTTTCGCGGGCCGTGACCACCCTGGAGCAGTTCTATCCCTGGGTCCGCGGGAAGTTCTCCAGGAGCATCCTCTATCTGAAGGGCGGGGACATCAATGAGGAGGTCGTGACGATGATGGGGAAGTATCAACTGAAAAAGGGCTCTGTACACTGCTGGAAGATCGATACTTGGCTTCGTGAAGAATATTTTGCAGAAAAATTTGTGATAGAAATTGAAAATGACTAACTTTGCAGTCCTTTTTGAGTTTAGTGCGAAAAAATATAAAAATTCAAGATAATGAAAAGAACATTTCAACCTTCCAACCGCAAGCGTGTGAACAAGCACGGCTTCCGTGAGCGTATGAGCTCTGCAAACGGCCGTCGCGTCCTGGCTTCCCGCCGTCGTCACGCACGCAAGAAGCTCACCGTTTCATCCGAGGATAGATGGTAGTCTTACAGTAAGTTTGTAGACTTGCTTTAAAGGGTTGATCGGTAAGCGATCGACCCTTTTTTGTTCTCTGTTCTTTTCATCCTGCTTTGAATCCCGTCATCCTGCTTTGAATCCCGTCATCCTGCTTTGAATTCCGTGTGAAAATGGTACCCTTTTTCACACCGCAGCCTCTGGAATCATCCTCCCGTGTGAAAAACCCCGGCCTTTTCACACCGCATCCTTCTTTTTTTTGCGCATCGAAAGTATTCCGGATTGTCTCTTAAAGAGGAGCGGAGCGGCCCAAGGGGCCGGGGGATACGGCCCCCGGTGAATAGAGGCATCGCGGCGCTAGAATAGCGCCGCGATTCTGCAGCGTGCGAGGCGGGAGGCGTTGAGGGTGTCGAGGATGCCGGCGGCGCCGAGGGCTTCGGGAGTAAGGTCCTCGGGGCGGTGGTTCTCGCGGAAAAGCACGATGCTGTGCGCGGAGGCTCTGCTGCCGATGTAAGGGTGGGAGGAGAGTTCCTCCTCCGGCAGGGTCCATAGCGCATAAGGCTCTGACGGCCCGACTGTTATAAGGTCGGCGAGCCCGCTGAACTTATCTTCGTCGAAATTTCTTATGTCCATAAGCTGCTCCGGATAGGAGTATCCGTGGAGTCTTTCCCTGTATTCCACCATCTTCGATGCGAAGTAGCCCCCGATGCCCGGCAGGCCGTCGAAAGCGGCTGAATCAGCGGCGTTTATGTCCAGTTTCGGGATTCTGATATAGGGCTCCAGCCTTCTGAAGACCGAATCCGACACCACATAGGATTTGGCGAAGTCCGAGCTTCTGCGGAAACGTCCGCCCTTCTTGCGGTAGGCATCGATAGAAAGGGCCTGTTTCTCGCTGAATCCCAGCCTCTGCAAATCAGTGACGCTCACCGTGTTGGGGTCGAAAGGGAAACTTTCGGCCCGCCTCTGGCGCTGTTTCAGATAAACCCGGTCCGCCGCTTCGCTGTGAACGGCGTCTCTGCGTACCGCCATACCTCCACCGCCGTTACCGTTCGCATTCTCCCGGCCGGCCTTGCGGCCGTCCAATCCGGAAGCGGCGGAGGGAGAGCCGGATTGGACGCAGGAGGCGTCCCGGTAATCGGTCATTTCGACCGCAGATGTCTGTTTCGAAGCTCCTAAAGGTGTCAGGGGGTCCGGGGGATACGTCCCCCGGTAATTAACTGGCGACGCAGCTCGCTGTGTCAGGGGGTCCTGGGGATACGTCCCCCGGTAATCAACAGGCGACGCAGCTCGCTGCGTCAGATGTCCGGTCGGCGCCCCGCCGGTCACATAGACTGTGTCCGGGGCGTCGCGGTTTGCGATGAGCTGCGCTACTGCCGAGCTGTTTACGAACAGCGCCGCCTGATAGCCGATCACCAGGAACGTGATGGCGACAGCGCCGATTTTAAGAGATGTGCCTACGCTTTTCTTTTCTTCATAAGTCTCTGTCCGTGAAGTTTCTTTCTTCCTCCTCATACTCTTCTTCCTCCAATCTGTGTTTAAGTCTGTATTTAGATGTCTTTATCTTTTTCTCTGGCTGCGGAACTTCCTCGGTCTCAGTGTTTTCTGCCTTCCCGTCCTCCGCTCCGGCGACCACTATCACGATTTCGCCCTTCGCCTCGTTCTGCGTGAACCGCTCCGCGAGCTCCTGCAGGGTGCCGCGGTGATGCTGCTCGTGGATCTTCGAGATTTCCCTTGCGACCGAGCAGCGGCGCTCCGCTCCGAACACCTCGGCCATCAGAGCGAGGCACTTCGCGAGACGGTACGGCGACTCGTAGAAGATCATTGTACGCTTTTCGCCTTTCAGAGCCTCCAGGGCCGAGCGGCGTCCCTTTTTCTGCGGCAGGAAACCCTCGAAGCAGAAGCGGTCGCAGGGAAGTCCTGACGAAACTATGGCCGGGATGCAGGCTGTAGCGCCGGGAAGTGTCTGAACTTCAATTCCTTCCTCTGCGCAGCATCTGGCGAGCAGAAATCCCGGGTCGGAAATCCCAGGTGTGCCGGCGTCGCTTATCAGAGCGACATTCAGGCCCGAAGCTATCTTGTCGCGGATCATTTCCACCGTCTGGTGCTCATTGTACTTGTGATGCGACTGCAGGCGGGTGTGGATGTCGTAACGGCTGAGCAGCACGGAACTGGTGCGCGTGTCTTCCGCGAGTACGAGATCCACTTCCTTCAGCACCTTCACGGCCCTGAAAGTCATATCCTCGAGATTGCCCACCGGGGTGGGAACTATGTAGAGCCGTCCTGCCATCTTCTATGAGTTCAGTTTGCGGCGGACCGCCATCATGAATCTGTAAACCGCCTCGGAGTCCATCTTCCACCCGCTGAAGTGCTCGCTGATGTAGTTCTCGGCGTCGGAAAAGCTGCCCATCGAGTTGAGCTCCGCGATGGTCTGCTGGAACAGCTGCGGGTCTTCGCGGAAAAGTTTGTTTATCATAAGCACGCGGTCGTTCAGGGAGATGGCGCTGATGATGTTGCGCACCGGGGTCCCCGGAAGGTCGGTTTTCCATTTCGGAGTGCTGGATGCGCTGTCCATCAGACGCTTGTGAATCTTGCGGCTCTGGACGTCATTGATGCTCTTCACGCCGCTGCCGAAGTCCGGCAGGTCGATCCCCAGGTCGATGGGGGAGTCGTCTGCAGGGCTGGAGAGAATGGGCTCCTCGGCTGGCATAATCTCTTCGACCGGCGTGATTTCCTCGACGGGAGCTGGCTCTTCGGCCGCCGCTGTCTCCTCTGCAGTCGCAGTTTCTTCAACCGCCGCAGTCTCTTCGGTCGCCGCAG
>CAVCRS010000013.1:0-27195 GCA_963604635.1 Faecalibacillus sp. | reverse complement strand
TCCTCCTCGGCTCTGCCAACGGCAAGGAAATCGTCTGGACCAAGAAATAGTTTCATCTGAAACTCTATAATTTGGGGACGCCCGTTTGGAGCGTCCCCTTTTTTTATGTACATTTGAGTCCTAATCTTCCCGGAATCGCCGGGATACATATAATTTATTATGAAAAAGACCGGATTTATCACTTTCGCCGCGATGCTCCTGATGAGTGTCCAGCTCTGTTTCGCCCAGAAATTCCAGCCGACCGTGACTTGGCCGTACCTTTACAGAGACTTCCAGAACGGGTTTATCAAGATGGCCGGAGGAATAGAACAGACCAGCGCCGCCGTAAACATCACCCTCGACGGCAAGATCCATTATATAAATGACAAGGATCAGAAAGTGATGGAGGCTGACATTGCCCGTGTGTTCACGGCGAGACTCGGCAATGACGTCTATGTGAATGTCGCCGGAAAGATGATGAAACTTCTCGCAGTCGGGGACGATGAAAATGCCGTGCTGGTCTGCGAGACCGCCGTCAACGCCGATGAAATGAACAAATCCGACATCGGTTACGGAATTTCCTCCGCGACTGCGTCCACGATGAACGTAAACTCGCTCCTCAGTGCCGGTTCCACCCTGGTGGATATGCCTCTCAACTCCATTATGGAGGCCCGTGACACCGGAGAGAAGGTCCCGGTGAAGCAGACCACATATTTCCGCATCGGGATTAATGTCATCCCTGCCACCAAGTCTGCGGTGATGAACAGCAGCCTTGTCGATAAGGATGCCGCGAAGGCTTTCTTCAAGTCGAACAAGATCAAGTGGAACGACACCAAGTCCCTGACCGGAGTCCTCAATTTCCTTTCCTCCCAGATAAACAAGTAATTCCCCCGGTATGAAAAAGATAGCCATTACATTGATTGCTCTGGCCGCTCTGTGCTCCTGTACAAAGGAGCAGCCTCAGCAGGAGAGCATACAGAAAGACGCCGCAGTCGACCAGTCTGTCGTCCGCGGTGAGTCCATAGTGAAATTCAGCGACGAAATGCTTTCCCTTATCGAGAGCGATCTGACTCAGGGAAAGGTTGCGACGCGTTCTATGGGCCTCAACCAGGCTCTCGACGAGCTCGGAATCACCTCCATAAAGAGGCTCTTCCCGTATGCCGGAGAATTCGAGCCGAGAACCCGCCGCGAGGGCCTTCACAGATGGTATGTGGTGACTTATGCAGATGACGTTCCCCAGACCCGCGCGGCTGCCGAACTCGGCAGCATCGACGGAGTCGAATATGTCGAAGAGCGCCGCGTGCCTGTCATCAGTACCTTCAATGACCCTGAACTCGAGAGGCAGTGGGGCTTCATAAACGGCCGCGGGTGTGATGTCAATGTAACACCCGTCTGGAACAGTTACACGACCGGCGACTCCACAGTCATCGTGGCCGTGGTGGATCAGGGCGTGGATATCACACACGAGGACCTTGCCGCGAACTGCGGCTCGCAGCACTACAGCTCCGTCAGCGGAAGCGGCACCGTGGTGGCAGGTGACCACGGCACGCACGTGGCCGGAACCATCGCGGCCGTGAACAATAACGGCATCGGCGTCTGCGGCATAGCCGGCGGAAACGCCGCTGCAGGGAAGAGGGGAGTCACAATTATGTCCTGCGAGATACTTCGGGATGTCGTCGATGGCGAGAAGACCAAGACCCTGAACGGCAGCAGTGCCGACGCCATAAAGTGGGCTGCGGACCACGGCGCCGTAATCTGCCAGAACAGCTGGGGCTACAGCTACGATTCGGACGGCGACGGCTCCCTGAACGAGGAGGAGCGCAAAAGGGCGCTTGCAGGCAAGATATCCGCTTCCGACCAGGCGGCGGTCGATTATTTCATCAAATACGCAGGCTGCGACAATGAAGGCAATCAGCTTCCGCTCTCTCCGATGAAGGGCGGCATCGTGGTCTTCGCCGCAGGCAATGAAGGCATAAAGAACGGCGCTCCGGCCAATTATGAGCCTATCATCGCCGTAGGTGCCCTCGACAGCGATGGCAGCAAGGCATATTACTCGAATTACGGAGATTTCGTGGACATCGCAGCTCCGGGATCTTCCATCTACAGCACGAAAGCCGGGAACAAATACGGAAATTCATCCGGAACATCGATGGCCTGCCCTCACGTTTCGGGCGTGGCGGCCCTGCTGGTTTCCTATCTCGGCGGACAGGGCTTCACCTGCGATGAGCTGAAGGAGAGAATTCTCAACACAAAGAAGACTTCCGGCTACCCGACCAATGTCGGAGGCCTCATCGATGCGATGGGAGCCCTTACCTACGGAGGCGATTTCATTCCGGCAAAGGTGACCGATCTGAAGGCGACTTCCGTCAGCAATGATTTCACGGCCACCTGGACAGTGACCGGAGATGCCGAGGGGCATCCCGCTTACGGGTACGCCGTGGTATTCGGCAAAGACAAGGCTGCGGTGACGGATGCGGATCCGTCAAAAGGCTCGACTGACGGCCTGACAGTCAAGTATTTCACTCCAAACCTGTCTGTCGGAGAGGCATATTCGGCTTTCTTTGACGATCTGGAGTTCTCCACGACATATTATGTAAAGGTCGTCGGCTACAGCTACGCCAGGACCTACGGCGAATCGAGCGAGGTCATCTCCTTTGTCTCCGGAGCGAACAATCCTCCGGTCATAGAGTCGGACATCCCAAGTTCTCTGAGCCTGAAGTCCCATCAGGTGAAATCCTTCAATATAAGGGTTTCTGATCCTGACGGACATTTGCTCACTGCCGCCTATACCCCTGGCTCGGCTGCCGATGCGTTCACCGGCATCACCGACGGGACGGGAATCATCACGATCACCGCCCGAAACGCCGAGCCGGGCAGCTACACGGGCGTGCTGACGATTACCGATGCCTACGGCGCGTCAAGCTCCCTGAAGATAGCCTATACCATACAGGCGAACAATCCTCCGGTTAAAATCAAGGATATGGATGACCAGTTCTTCACTGTCACGGGAGGGGAATTTACGGTGAACATCGCGGACTATTTCGAGGATCCGGACGGAGAGGACCTCAAATATGAAATCTCCGTGGATAACAGCAAGGTGGCCCACGTCACCCAGAATGTCGATAAGATCATAGGCACCATCCTTTCCTACGGCATCGCGACCGTTACCGTCACCGCGTCAGACGCGAGAAATGCCACGGCGTCCACGACTTTCAGAATCCTCGCCCGCGAGGCCTCGGTGGAATACACCGCCTACCCTAATCCGGTGACGGACGTCCTGAACCTGGCGACCGGAAAGACTCTGGAGAATGTCGAGGTCAGGATTGTGTCGCAGACAGGCACCGTCGTGTTCCACGACACGGTCAAGGCGAGTGCTTTCGAGCCGGCGAAAATAGACCTCTCCGGCTGTGCGCCGGGCCGCTACACTGCCAATTTCACCTTCGGATCAAAAGACCATAAACAGAGCATTGTCAAGATATAGAGGATTATGAGAATGAAGAATATATTCAGACAGGCAGTGTCTGTCACCATTGGCTGCATACTTGCAGCCGGCAGCATTTCGGCGCAGGAGTCGGCAGGTTTGGCTTTCGTGCGGATTGACCGGGACCCGGTCTCTGCGGGTATGGGCTTCGCGGGCATCGCTTCTCCGGGTGGGACCGCATACGCGGCATTCAGGAACTCTTCGCTCATTCCTTTCACGGACTCCCGCATATCTTCGGGCTTCAATGTCCAGTCCTGGGCTCCGAAGGGTGCGAAGTCCACGAACTTCAATTTCGGCACCTCGCTCAAGCTTACCAAGGGTCTGGGCATCTCCCTTGGAGTGGCGTCCCAGGCGGGCGAGAAGTACTCCGTGATGAGTTCGACAGGCGAGTCTAAGGGCACGTTCACGCCTTCCGATTTCATCATCGGCGGCGGAGCGGGTCTGCGGATTCTGAAGAATCTTTCTCTCGGTGCGAATTTCCGCTATGCGAGCCAGAAACTCTCCTCAGACTATTCTTATTCGGCTCTGTGCACGGATGTTTTCCTTACCTATCGCACTTCGTGGAATTTTACCGCCACGGTAGGGCGTTCCGCCTTCGGGTCTGACGTGAAGTCGGATTCCGGCGAGTCTTTCTCGCTCCCGAGCTCCACGACTCTGGGATTTTACATGCCGTTAAATACGGCGCTCGCCAGACTGCGTTTCGCCCTTGACTTTGACTACTACGACAGCGGGGAGAAGACCGTGGCGAGTGGAATGGAGGTCAACCTGCTGAATCTCCTCCGCCTGCGCGGCGGCTATCACTACGGATCCGAGGGCGCCGTGCTGCCTTCTTTCTGGACACTCGGCTTCGGCGTGGGGTATCGTGGCATCAAGCTGGATTTCGCCTATCTGATGGCTAACGAGGACATCGGCAACAGCCTCATTTTCGGTCTCGCCGTCAGCTTCTAAATATCTTATACACATATGACAATAAGGCCACTTCTCAGCGCAGGGCTCGCTCTGTGCCTCATCACATCTTGCAATATGCAGAATCCACTTCTGAGCGACTCCACGCTCCCGTACGGCGCGCCGCAGTTTGACAAAATCAGGACCGAGCACTATCTGCCGGCCTTCCAGCAGGCTATCGCCGATGCCAAAGCCGAAATCGACGCCATCGTCTCCAATCCGGATGCTCCGACATTCGAGAACACCATCGTGGCCCTCGAGCAGGCCGGCGGCCGTCTGAATGACATTTCCGGCATCTTCTACAATCTCCTGGAGGCTGATACGAACGCCCAGATGCAGGAAATAGCCGAGACGGTTTCGCCGATGATGACCGAATACTCGATGTACACATCTCTGAATGAGGCGCTTTTCGCACGCGTAAAGGCCGTCTATGAGACAGCGCAGGGACTCGAACAGGATCAGAAGCGCCTGCTCGAGGACACATATAAATCCTTCACCCGCAGCGGAGCGAACCTCAGCCCGGAGGACAAGCAGACCTACAGCAAGCTCAGCGAGGAGCTCTCGCTGCTCACGCTCCAGTACGGCAAGAACCTGCTCGCCGCCACGAACGCTTTCACCCTGAACATCACCGACGAGGCTTCGCTCGAAGGCCTTCCGGAGTTCGTTCGCGAGGCGGCCGCCGAAGCGGCCAATTCCAAAGGAGAGCAGGGCTGGACTTTCGACCTCTCGGCTCCGAGCTATTCGGCTCTTCTCAAATACAGTCCGAAGCGGGAACTGCGCAAGCAGATGTGGATGGCGTACAACACCCGCGCCACCGAAGGGGAGAACAGCAACGTCGAGCTCTGCCGCCAGATAGCGGAAAAACGTCTTCAGATAGCCAATATCCTCGGTTATGAGACTTATGCGGATTATGCCCTCGAGGAGCGTATGGCAAAGACCCCTGAAACCGTGAACAATTTCATTCAGGAGCTCCTGCAGCCATTCCTCCCTGCAGCCCGCGAAGAGGTCAGGGAACTTCTCGCCTATGCTCAGGCAAACGGCTTCGGGGACATCGAAATCCAGCCGTGGGACTTCTCCTACTGGTCCGAGAAGCTGATGAACGAGAAATACTCCATTAATGACGAGCAGCTCAAGCCTTACTTCCGTCTGGAGAACTGCATCGACGCGGTGTTCGGCCTGGCTAACCGCCTGTATGGTCTCACCTTCGAGGAGCGCAGCGACATCCCGGGCTATAATCCTGACGTAAAGGTCTATGACGTAAAGGATTCCACGGGCCGCCATATGGCCCTCTACTATGCCGACTTCTTCCCTCGCGACAGCAAGAGGGGCGGGGCCTGGATGACTGAATTCCGCGGCCAGAGCATCGTAGGCGGCGAAGAGAAACGCCCATTCATCAGTATGGTCACCAACTTCTCGAAACCGGCCGCAGGCAAGCCCGCCCTCCTGACCCACGATGAACTCACGACCCTGCTGCACGAATTCGGCCACTGCCTGCACGGCATATTGGCCGAAGGCCGCTATGGCTCGCTGACCGGAACGAACGTTTCGCGCGACTTCGTCGAGCTGCCTTCGCAGATTATGGAGAACTGGGCCTTCGAGCCGGAGTTTCTCGACACTTTCGCGCGCCACTTCCAGACCGGCGAATTGCTTCCGGACAGCCTCATTCAGAAGATCGTGGACGCGAAGAACTACCACGCCGCCTACGCTCAGGTGCGCCAGCTGCAGTTCGGCATCCTCGATATGGCCTGGCATTATCAGAAGACAATGACCACTATGGGCACGATAGAGTTCGAAAAGGACGCGCTCAAGTCTTCGAACGTCATTCCGTCCATTCCTCAGGCCTGCACTTCCACGAGCTTCAGCCACATCTTCTCGGGCGGCTACAGCGCGGGCTACTATTCCTACAAATGGTCCGAGGTCCTGGAGGCCGACGCGTTCAGCCTCTTCAAGGAGAAGGGGATCTTCAACACCGAAGTCTCACATTCGTTCCGCGACAACATTCTCTCGCGCGGCAGCACCGAGGATGAGGCCGTGATGTACCGCAACTTCCGCGGCCACGACCCTCAGCCGGAGGCTCTTCTGGAGAAGCTCGGCATCACGGTGGTCTGCAGATAGAAAACATCCCGGCCCTCGCGGCCGCAGAATCATATACAGAATCAATATGTTACGTAAAATCAGAATCGCGCTTGAGACCATCTTCCTTATCGGCATCACTCTTCTTCTCATCGGAATCGGAGAGCAGTGGTGGGGCTGGATGGCGAAACTGCAGTTCCTGCCGGCCTGTCTGGCACTGAACCTCGCGGTGATCATCGGAGTGCTGGTGGTTACCGTTCTGCTCGGACGGGTGTACTGCTCGGTAATCTGCCCTCTGGGCATCTTTCAGGACCTCATTATCCGGATCCGCCGCAAGACAGGCAAGAAGAATTTCTCCTACCATAAGGGCGGGGTACTGCGCTATGTCGTTCTGGTCGCATTCATCGCCTGCCTTGTCGCCGACCTGCAGTTCATCGTGGCCCTCATTGCCCCGTACAGCGCCTACGGCCGTATGATTTCCAGCCTCGTGCATCCTCACGGCTGGATCGTCCCGACAGTCGCCGGCGTGACCTTCGTTCTGATTTTCATCCTCGCGTGGACCTCCGGACGTGCCTGGTGCAATGAAATCTGCCCTGTGGGCACCACCCTGGGGCTGTTCTCGCGCTTCTCCATCTTCGGAGTGCGCATCGATGCGACCAAGTGCGTGGGCTGCAAGCTCTGCGAAAAGTCCTGCAAATGCTCCTGCATCGATGTGGAGAACCATAAAGTCGACCGCTCCCGCTGCGTAGCCTGCCTCGACTGCATAGGCAAATGTAAGAAGGGAGCTATCAGCTACGGTCTGAAGAAGAGCAAGCCTGCTCCTGCGGCCGCTGACGCGTCCAATGTCGATACTTCCCGCCGCGCCTTTATGGTAGCCGGCGCGATGCTCGGAACTTCAGCCCTTATGAAGGCCCAGACCAAGCTCGACGGCGGTTTCGCCGACGTGATTCCGAAGCAGACCCACGAGCGCGACCGGAGGCTCACTCCTCCGGGCTCCAAGGGAGAGAAGGATTTCTATTCCCGCTGCACGGCCTGCCAGCTCTGCGTGTCGAACTGTCCGAATGACGTTCTGCGTCCTTCCACAGACCTTGAGCATCTTATGCAGCCTCAGATGGGCTTCGAAAAGGGTTTCTGCCGCCCTGAATGTACTACCTGTTCGCAGGTCTGCCCTGCGGGCGCCATCACCGCCATCACTCCTGAGGAGAAGACGGCCATCCGTATCGGTCACGCCGTAATAGATTACACCCTCTGTATCAATGAGAAAGGCGAGACCTGCCGCAGTTGCGGTTCGCATTGTCCTGCGGGCGCCATCAGCTATGTGGCGAAGAATCCGGACGATCCCCGTTCGGCCCGTATCCCTACCGTTCACGAAGACAGCTGCATCGGCTGCGGCAAATGTGAATATCTCTGTCCGTCGAGACCGATTTCCGCCATCCACGTGGAGGGCTATACAGACCATATAATCAGCTAACGTATTATGAGTAAAGATATATCAAGAAGGGAATTCGTGAAGACGGCAGGGGTCGGAGCGGCCGCTCTCGCGGCCGCCGCGGCCTGCGGCCGCGGGACCGTCAAATCCACCTCCGAGACTGCCTCTAGCTCTGATGAAGGTCCGGAGGAAATGCCTCTTCGCACGAACCCGAAAGACGGTGACAAGGTGTCCCTGCTCGGTTACGGCTGTATGCGCTGGCCGATGATAAAGGATGAAAACGGCAAGGACATTATCGACCAGGCCAAGGTCGATGAGATGATAGATTACGCGATTGCCCACGGCGTGAATTACTTTGACTCGTCACCAGTATATCTTATGGGCCAGAGCGAGGAGGCCACGGGCAAGTCCCTGAGCCGCTATCCGCGCGAGAGCTACTATGTGGCCACCAAGCTGTCGAATTTCGGCGATCCGTCCCTCAAGGAGTCTATGAGGATGTATAAGGCCTCGTTCGAGTATTTCCGCACCGATTATATAGACTACTATCTGCTTCATTCCATCAGTGATTCGGAGGCTTTCCGGAAGCGCTATGTCGAAAGCGGGATGATGGATTTCCTTATGAAGGAGCGCGAGGCGGGCCGTATCCGCAATCTCGGTTTCTCTTTCCACGGGCATAAGGAGGGTTTCGATTCCCTTATGGTCGAGCACGAGAAATACCATTTCGATTTCGTGCAGATCCAGATGAACTATGTCGACTGGAACAATGCCGGAGGCCGGAATACCAATGCGAACTATCTTTATGACGAACTCGTGAAGCGCAATCTTCCGGTCGTGATTATGGAGCCGCTTCTGGGCGGGCAGCTTGCCAACATCCCGCGCACCATCGCCGATATGCTTAAGGAGAGGGAGCCGGCCAAGTCCGCCGCCTCCTGGGCTTTCCGCTTCTGCGGCACCTATCCGGGAGTTTTCACGGTGCTCAGCGGTATGACCTATATGGATCATCTGAAGGACAATCTCGACACTTTCCTGCATTTCAAGCCTCTCTCCGAGGATGAGCTCGCTCTTCTGGAGTCCGCCGCGGGAATGATCCGTGACTATCCTCTGGTGCCTTGCACGGCCTGCCAGTACTGTATGCCTTGCCCTTACGGCATCGACATTCCGGGCATCTTCCGCCATTACAATTCCTGCGTGAATGACGGCCTGATAGCCGAAAGCGCCGAGCAGAAGGATTTCAAGAGGCTGAAACGCAAATACTTGACATCCTATGACAAAGCCATCGAGTCCGTGCGTCAGGCCGATCACTGCATCACCTGCGGCGAGTGCGTGTCCCACTGTCCTCAGCATATCCGCATTCCGCAGCAGCTCCGCCGCATCGATACCTATATAGAAAATCTGAAGCAGGAGACGCTGTAAGCTACGCTTACAGCTATCTATTCACCGGGGGCCGTATCCCCCGGACCCCCTGGGGCGCTACGCTCCTTACGAGCTTCGAAACAAAGTAATTCGGTGTGAAAAATACGGGGTTTTTCACACCGGAGGCCCGAAAAACAGTGTTCGGTGTGAAAAAGATACCCTTTTTCACACCGTTTCAGTTTTGCGGGCACCTCGACAAGCTCGGCGACCGCAAACGGGAACAGTTTTGCGGGCGGACTGACAAGTGCGCGACCATAAGCCCATAGTTTCGGAGCTCTTAATGGGGGCAAGGGGTCTGGGGAGTCCGCTCCCCAGTGAATAGATGAAAAGCCGCGCGAAGCGCGCAGCGGCCGAGGAAATAGATTACGGTCGCGGCACTTGTCAGGGAGCCATCCAGTTACTATTTAACCGGGTCCAGAAGAATCAGGACCGGGGCGGGATGATTCAGGGTGAGGGTGACTGAGGTGCCGAGCGCGCGGTTAAGGGTCGCCTTCCACCAGTTGTCCCAGATTACGGCGTCAGTAGGCCAGGCAAGGCCCTCGGAGTGCATCTGAAGGGTGTTGTCAGGAGAGAAGAGTGAGACTTTCTGCCCGGCGGCGACAGGAAACTCCACCCTGTCGGAATAAACTGCGAAAGCCTCGCAATAATCGGAAACCAGCCTCAGACTTATTCCGCGCGCGCAGAGACCGAACTCCTTCTCGTACTCCATCAGAAGCGACAGATTCCCTATGGTGTGTGCCTCGCTGCGCCCCGAAGCCCCCAGAATCCATATTTCAGACACTGACGGCCAGACGGACAGCGCATAATTAAGCGCCTTCGTCTGGTCGTTCGTTTCCTGGTCGGAACTTCGCACCACCGGACCGGAATACTGCCTCAGGGCGCTCCCGGACACGGAATCCATATCCCCGATGACTACGGACGGGGTAATTCCGCGGCGAAGCAGAGCGGAAAGCGCGCCGTCACAGCAGACCACATAATCCGCACCCGCAAGCAGCTCCAGAGGCCTGCGGGAGCGGGGGAACTGCCCGTTGCAGACTATCGCTACGCGGCAGCCCATCAGACGCGCGTCTTGGCTATTTCAGACTTGGAAGTGCCTGCAGAGCAGGTGTAGGAGGAAGGTTCGCGGAAGCCCAGAAGGAAGGTCTTGACATCCATCCGCTTCTTTCCGGCAAGCTGCAGCTCGCGGATTTCCACGGCTCCGTCCGAAGTGCCCACGAGCAGAGAGTTCTTGCCGTCGGAAGCAATCTCACCTGCCTTAAGGCCGGAGGCCAATCCCGTATTGGACGCTTCTGCGGCCGAGAAAATCTTCACCTGCTGGGCCACGCCGTCGGCCGATACGAATTCAGTCCAGGCTGTCGGGTACGGGCTCAGACCGCGTATGAGGTTGAGGATGTTGCGGGTGGAGTCGCTCCAGTCGATGTGGCAGAGCTCGCGGCTGAGCTTCGGAGCAGGCTTGAGAGTTTCGCTGCCCTGGATGAACGAACGCTGCACGCGGGTCTCGACATTGCCCTCGATTATGCCCTGGACGGTCTCGCAGACCAGATTCGCGCCGATTCCCATCAGGCGGTCGTGCACATCGCCGGCGGTGTCCTCAGGACCGATGCGGCACTCCTGGCGGAGAATGATGCCGCCGGTGTCGATGTCCTTGTCTATCATAAAGGTGGTGGCTCCAGTAACCTTTTCGCCGTTTATCACCGCCCAGTTTATAGGGGCGGCGCCACGGTACTGAGGCAGCAGGGCCGCGTGGAGATTGAAGGTGCCCAGGCGTGGCATCCTCCAGACTTCCTCAGGCAGCATCCTGAAGGCTACGACCACGAACAGGTCCGCTTTCCAAGCTCTCAGGGCCTCGAGGAACTCCGGATCCTTGAGTTTCACAGGCTGCAGCACAGGAATGTCGTGCTCCACGGCGTACTTTTTCACCGCGCTTTCGTTCACTTTCAGTCCGCGGCCCGCAGGCTTGTCCGCTACGGTCACCACTCCGACGACCTTGTAGCCCTTCTGTATCAATGCGTCCAGAGGTGCGACGGCGAATTCCGGCGTACCCATATAGACGATTCTGGTCTTTTTGAAAATACTCATCACTTTGCTTTTTACGGATCTCCACCAGGTCTTGAACTGGTCCATATCAGAGATCGAAGAATCGTTCACGGCCTTCCACGACAGGAAGGCGCCTATCGGCAGCAGTATCGCCGTTGCGAAGAAAGCACCCCAGGCCGCGCCCACGGCTCCGTCTTTCGCCAGTTTGGAGCCCACGATGTCCGCTATATAATAGAGGACGAAGAAGAGCACCGAAATGATCGCCGAGGCTCCCAGTCCTCCCTTGCGGATGAGGGCGCCCATCGGCGCGCCGATGAAGAAGAGGATCAGGCAGGCGAGCGCTCCCGCGAACTTCTTCAGAATGTCGAGATTCATTCGCCTCAGATAGAACTGATACTCATAGACTTCGCGGTGCAGGTTTATCAGCTCGTCCGCGGTCTGGGAAGCCAGTTCGGAAGCCGATTTGTAGTCCCTGGCCTGCTGGTCGATGTCATCCCATTTCAGATAATCCGGATTCTCGAATGCCTCCAGGCCCTTTTCGGCCCAGGCTGTGTCCAGCTGCTCGACGTGTCTCAGATGGCTGGTCGGTCCCATCATCAGATGGTAATGCCGGTCGTGGGCCTGGTCGAACAGAATGTCTATGGAGTCGCGGTTGTGGGTCAGCTGTCTGAGGTTCATCGCCTTGACCTGATTGCCGTAACGGGCGCTGTCGGATTTCTGGAAATTGTAGTTCTCGAGGCGGATTATCAGCTCCTGCCTGTCGAAGCCTATCCTCTGGAGCTCCAGAGTGGTGTCGCGGTAGGTTTTGGTATTGTTCTCCTGATAGTTGGCTCCGTGGTAGAGGGTGAAAGTCAGGTAGTCCTTCGCCTTCGACATCTTCATCATCGCGGAGTCGGCGAGGGTGAGGGTGGTGTTGCCCTTGTTGCCGGTATGGTCATAGACCATCACCTTGTGCATCATTCCGCTGCCGCGGTCCTGGGATTCCACGCGCAGGATATAGCCGTCGATTCCGTCATAGAAGGTGCCGGAAGGGATTTTGATCTCGCCTTTGGTCTTGCCGATGTCGTCACGCAGGGTGTAGATCTGGTCGAAGGAGTAAGGAACGAGGTCGTTCGAGGCGTAGAAAGCTCCGATGCTTATCAGGACCGAGGTCACGAAGAGCGGCATCAGGGTTCGGGTCAGAGGGATTCCGGCGGACTTGATGGCGATGAGCTCGTTGTTCTCCGACATCTGTCCGACGGTCATCATCGCGGCGAGAAGCGTGGCAAGCGGCAGGGAGTAGGGGAGCATCGTGCAGCTTCCCCAGAGGAGGAATTCCGCTATGACGCTCAAGTTCAAGCCTTTGCCGACAAGTTCGTCGATATAGACCCAGAGGAACTGCATCATGAAGATGAACACGACCACCAGCAGGATCGCTACGAACGGTCCCACGAAGGATTTGAGAATGAACCTATCCAGTCGTTTCATTAAAGTGTTGCAGTTGACCGCTGCGCGGTCGTTGAGGTTTCGATTGGACGGCTGGCGCCGTCCAATCAATTATTCATTCGCGGTCACTTCGGCAGGCTCAGTGACCGCACAGGTTTTTACTTTCCGGTGGCGATGCCGACAAGGGTGGCGACTGCGTCACGCAGACCCTCGACATTGCGTCCGCCCGCCGTGGCGAGGCCAGGCTGTCCGCCGCCGCCGCCCTGGATGAGCTTCGCGGCCTCGCGGATGTCCTTGCCGGCGTTCTTGCCCGCGGCGACGAGGTCATCGGAGTACATCAGCATCAGCTGAGGCTTGCCGTCGCTCTCGTATCCGCCTACAAGCGCAGCGTTTTTCAGCTCCTTCTGCAGAAGCAGGGCGGCGTTGCGCAGCATCGTCGGATCCACATTGCGTTCATCAGGCTGGTTAATGACGATAAGACGTATTCCGTTCACCTCCTGAGCCTTGTCAGTCAATATCTTTGCGAGTTGCGCGGCTTTCTGGCGCGCGAACTCCTCGGCTGTCTTCTTCAGCTCAGCATTGTCATCGAGCACCTTGCGGATGGCGGCGGCGATGTCAGGCATATTGTTCAGCAATCCGCGTGCCGTTTTCAGCAGGCTCTCCTCAGCCCTCACGCGGTTCTCGGCGGCCATACCGGTGACTGCCTCGATACGGCGGATTCCGGCTGCGATGGCGGCCTCGGACACGATCTTGAAGAGACCTATCTGGCCGGTGGCCTCGACGTGGCAGCCGCCGCAGAGCTCGATGGACTTGCCGAACTTGATGACGCGGACTCGGTCTCCGTACTTTTCGCCGAAGAGCGCGATGGCGCCCATCTCCTTAGCCTCATCCATAGTCGCGCTGCGCTTCTCCTCCTTAGGGAAGTTGCTGCGGATCAGCTCGTTGACTCTGTCCTCCACGGCGGCCATCTGCTCATCAGTCATCTTGGCGAAGTGCGAGAAGTCGAAACGCAGGTAGTCCGGACCCACGAACGACCCCTTCTGCTCCACGTGCGTTCCGAGGATTTCGCGCAGGGCCTGGTCCAGAAGATGAGTGGCGGAGTGGTTATTCGTCACGCGCAGGCGGCGCTCCTCATCGATCTGGAGAGTGAACGGCTCGGTGCAGTTCTGCGGGATGCGCTCCGCGATGTGGATGATGAGGTTATTCTCTTCTATCGTATTGAGTATCTGAATCTTCTCGCCGTCGGCGGAAACTATGTAGCCGGTGTCGCCGACCTCGCCGCCCTTTTCGGCATAGAACGGAGTGCGGTCGAACACGAGCTCGTACAGAGTCTGGTTCTTCTGCTTTACGGTTCTCTGGCGGAGCAGGGTCACGTCCTCGAGATGGCGGAAGTCATAGCCGCAGAACTCGACCTGGCCGTGGGCGTACTCCACCCAGTCGCCGAACTCGTTCGCGGTGGCGTTGCGGGCGCGGTCCTTCTGTTTCTGAAGCTCCACGTTGAATCCGTCCAGATCCACTTCATAGCCATTTTCACCGGCAATGAGCTGGGTGAGGTCGATAGGGAAGCCGTAGGTGTCGTAAAGTTTGAAGGCGTCCTCGCCGGCGATGCGCTTGGTGTCGGCTGATTTGGCCATATAGTCGTTTATGAGAGAGATGCCGCGGTCCAGAGTCTTGAGGAAGGCAAGCTCCTCCTCACGGATGATGCTCTCGATAAGTTTCTGCTGAGCAGGGAGTTCCGGATAAGCCTCGCCCATATCGTCCACAAGCTGCTGCACGAGGCGGCAGAGGAACGGCTGGCTGAATCCGAGGAAGGTGTAGCCGTAGCGGACCGCGCGGCGAAGGATGCGGCGGATGACATAGCCAGCTTTGGCATTGGACGGCAGCTGGCCGTCCGCAATGGAGAAACTGATGGTGCGCACGTGGTCGGCGACTACGCGCATCGCCACGTCCGTCTCGGCGCTCTCGCCGTATCTGTGTCCGGAAAGCTCGGAAATCTTGTTCAGCAGTCCGGTGAACACGTCGCTGTCGTAGTTCGAATTCTTGCCCTGGAGCACTGCGCAGAGCCTCTCGAAGCCCATTCCGGTGTCGATGTTCTTCGCCGGAAGCGGCTCCAGATGACCGTCGGCCATTCTCTGGTACTGCATGAACACGAGGTTCCAGATCTCGATGACGTGAGGATTGCTCCGGTTCACGAGCTCGCGTCCCGGGATGCCGCTCTCCGCCTTCTCTTCGGCGGTGCGGATGTCGATGTGGATTTCGCTGCAAGGACCGCAAGGACCCGTATCGCCCATCTCCCAGAAATTGTCGTGCTTGTTGCCCAGAATGATGTGGTCCTCAGGCAGATGCTTGAGCCATACCTGCCTGGCCTCCTCATCCATCGTGGTGCCGTCCTCTGCGCAGCCCTCGAACACGGTGGCGTACAGAAGCGACTTGTCTATGCCGTAAACTTCAGTGAGAAGCTCCCAGGCCCAGTCGATGGCCTCCTGCTTGAAATAGTCTCCGAAACTCCAGTTTCCGAGCATTTCGAACATGGTGTGATGGTAGGTGTCGTGACCCACTTCCTCGAGGTCGTTGTGCTTGCCGCTGACGCGCAGACACTTCTGCGAGTCTGTGGCTCTGCGGAATTTAGGTGCTGTGTTGCCGAGGAAAATGTCCTTGAACTGGTTCATTCCGGCGTTCGTGAACATAAGTGTCGGGTCGCCCTTGATTACCATAGGGGCGGAAGGGACGACGGTGTGTCCCTTGGAAGCGAAGAAGTCCAGGAACTTCTTTCTAATTTCTTTCGAAGTCATATCTGTCATATATTCTGATACAAACCGCGAATTTAGCATATTTTTCGCAAATAAACCTTACATTTGCACGATATGTCGGATTTTAAAAAATACAGCCTGAACCCAGAAACCCTTCTGTATGAGCCACTTAAAGTATCTCTGAAGACTCGTTTCCTGAAGACTCTGATCGTATTTGCGATGAGCGTCGGTCTCGCCGTGCTGTATTTCTGGGTCTATAACGCCGTCCTCGGCTATGATCTCCCGAAGACCGCCATCCTCAAAAGCCGCAACGCCCGCTGGGCTTCCCGCATAGAGGTGATGAACAGAAACCTCGACATCTATGACGAGGCCCTGAGCGGCCTGCAGATGCGAAACGATGACATCTACCGATCCATCTTCGGTATGGATGAAATTCCTGAAGCCGTGCGCCACGCCGGCTTCGGAGGCGAGAACCGCTACACTTATCTCGAGGACATCGGCTCGAACAGCCTCCTGAAAACCACCGCATTGCGTCTGGACCGAATGACCAAGGAACTCTATGTCGAGAGCAAGTCCTTCGACGAGGTCGCGACTCTCTCGAAGCGCGCCGGCGATATGGCCTCGTGCATCCCGGCGATTCCTCCGATCGAGCCCAAGCCGGGCGAGTTCCGCCTCACGAGCTCATTCGGCTACCGCTCCGACCCGATACGCGGCCATACCGCATTCCACGCCGGCCAGGACTTCGCGATGAAGCCGGGCCATCCCGTCTATTCCACGGGTGACGGCAAAGTCGAGCAGGTGGAGTTCAATTTCTACGGCTACGGCAACGTGATCACCATCGACCACGGCTTCGGCTACAAGACCCGCTACGCCCACCTCAAGAGCATCAACGTTGCCGAGGGAATGGAGGTCAAGCGCGGCGACTGCATCGGCGAAAGCGGCAATTCCGGCAAATCGACCGGTCCGCACCTGCACTACGAGGTGATCTACCGCGGCTCCGCCGTGAATCCGATGAATTTCATGGATATGGACATTCCGCTCGACGAGTACCGCTCGATGGTGGATATGCGCGGATCTTCTTCGCAGGCGATGACCCGCGAGCCGTTCAGACTTAAAAAGAGATAGGAGGGGCTATGGGAAGACTTGCATATGAATTCGACAAGGTGAACTTCCACATCAGGAAGGTCAGCCTCTCCATTTCCGAGTGGATATGGAGGATACTCAAGTACTTCATAGTCAGCGCCACGCTCGCTCTGCTGTACTATCTCGTGTTCTCGCTTTTCATCAGTACCGACACCGAGCGCAAGCTCCTGCGCGAAAACAGGATGTACGCGCGAATCTACCCGGAAATGCAGCGCAGGGAGCAGCTCATCGAGGACGTCATCGACGGCCTCGCGGTAAAGGACGAGCGCATCTACCACGAAATCTTCAACGCTTCCCCGCCTTCGCTCCAGCCGCTCGCAACGGCCGACTATCTCGAAGCTGTGGATTCCATACCTGACAGGGAGATAGTGGATTACACCTCGCGCAAGGCGGAAGACCTGCAGTCCCGCGCGGCCTCCACGGAGGCCAATTTCCGCAAGCTTTTCGCACTCCTGTCATCGTCCGATGCCGCAGTTCCCCCGCTTTCCCTCCCGCTGAAGGAACTTTCCTATGCGCAGGTGGGCGCCTCCTGCGGCGAGAAGCTCAATCCTTTCTACAAGGTTCCGGTCCAGCATAACGGCATAGACCTGCTCTCTCCGCAGGGAAGTGACGTGCTCGCGGCCGCGGACGGCACCGTGACGGAAGTCATACACTCCCGCAAGGGAATGGGCAACGTAGTGGAAATCACCCATCAGGGCGGCTACGTGACCCGTTACGCCCATCTTTCCGACATCGTGGTCCGCAAGGGGGCTGTCGTGCGGCGCGGAGCCAAGATCGCCGACGTCGGCATCTCCGGAAACTCCTTCGCCCCGCACCTGCATTACGAAGTGCTCCGCGGCGGAGTCCCGCTCGACCCGGTGAACTTTTTCTTCGCCTCCGTCACCCCGGAGGAGTACGCGGACTTCCTGTATATGGCATCCGCTACCGGACAGTCCATGGACTGATGCGCGCGGCCTTGCGGCCAATCCCGAATTCACACTCTAAAACACCATATTATGACTCAGCCGCTCAGATATTACAGCATAGGGGAAGTCTCCGAACTCATCGGAGAGAGCGTGTCCCTCGTCCGCTACTGGTCAAACACCTTCCCGAAGCAGTTCAAGCTCCCGAGAAGCCCCAAAGGCAACCGCCGCTACACGGCCGGTGACATCGAAAAGCTCAAGCGCATCCAGTATCTCGTGAATGTGGATGGCCTGACCCTTGCCGGTGTGGCCAGGGCTCTGGAAGAGGAGAATCCGAAAAAGAAGAAGGTCGAAAAGGACGTGCAGGTTCTCGAAAGCCTGAAGGATATCCGCGACCAGCTTGTCGAAGTGAAGAAGTTTTTGTAGAATCCCGAAATTATCGCTATTTTTGCACACTTATGTGCATTTGCGGCGGGGAAGTGCGGCTTCCCTGCCTTGTTTGGAAATAATTACTACTAGTAGATATGGCAAAGAAAATCAAGAAAGTTGAGACCCCTATCGATCATAGGGAGACCTTCGTGTCCCTGCAGAAGACTTTCGCTGACTCGGAACTGAGCGTCGAGGAGAAGCTCAAGACCCTCTACGAACTGCAGAAGGCAGACACGGAAATTGACAAGATTCTCCAGCTTCGCGGAGAACTCCCGGGAGAGGTGGCGGCTCTCGAGCAGGAGATTGCCGAACTGAAGGCAAAGGTGGCTCTCGACACCGAGATGATCGACAAGTATAACAAGAACATCGCAGCCGGCAAGCAGGACATCGTGGATCTCGACGAGGAGATCGAGAAGTACCGCAAGCAGCTCGACAACATCGCCAACAGCCGCGAATTCGACTCCATCAGCAAGGAGATCGAGAACCAGGGCTATCTGAGGCAGATTTCCGAGAAGAACATAAACGAGGCCAAGGCCGCCATCGCCGGCAAGAAAGCCCACGTCGAGGAGCTCAAGGACAATATCTCCCTGCGTGCCGAGGACCTGAAGGCAAAAAAGCAGGAGCTCGCCGGTATTGTCGATGCCACTTCCGAGCAGGAAGCCAAGCTCAAGGCAAAGCGTGACGAGTGCGCGGCGAAGATTGACGCCCGTACAATGAGCGCCTACGACCGTATCCGCGGCAGCGTTCACAACCACCTCGCAGTCGTGTCCGTCTATAACGGGGATGCCTGCGGAGGATGTTTCAACACCATTACCGCCCAGCGTCTGGTGGAGATCGCTTCTAACAAGAAGCTCATCATCTGCGAACACTGCGGCCGCATCATCGTGAATCCGGCTGATTTTGAATAATTGACGGATATGCCTGAAACCCCGAAACGCTCTTACAGAAAAAAGGAGAAGGCAGCCAATCTGGAAACACTAGGGCTTGAGATGGGTAACAAACCGCCTCAGGCTCTTGATGTTGAAGAGGCTGTCCTCGGAGCCATGCTTCTCGAACCCGCGTGTGTCGATGCGGCGATGGAGGAGCTTACCGAGTCGTGTTTCTACGACAAGAAGCACGCTCTGATATTCAAGTCGATGCAGACTCTGGTCCGTGACCACATCTCCATCGACATCGTCACTGTGAGTTCGCGTCTCAAGGAGATGAAACTTCTCGAACACCTCCCGCAGGCGGAAATGCCTTCGGACAGGGCCGAGAGGGAGCGTCTCGACGGGATGACGGCATTCGACGAGGTGGGCGGAGCATCCGTGCTCGTGGGCCTTTCCGAAAAGGTGGGTTCCGCCGCCCATATCGAATACTACATCAAGATCCTGAAGCAGAAGACCATCCAGAGGGATCTCATCTCCGCTTCATATAAGATTCTGCACGACGCCTTCGACGATTCCATCCAGGTCGATGACCTCATCGACGGGGCTCAGACCGGGATTTATGCGGCCATCCAGAACACCGTGAAAAAGGATGTCCAGGACATCGGTTCCGTCATCAATTCCGCGATGAACGAGATCGAGAAGCTCCAGAACACCACGGGTCTGAGCGGCGTGCCGTCCGGATTCCCGTCCATCGACAGGGTCACCCAGGGCTGGCAGGCTTCGGACCTCATCATCCTGGCCGCCCGCCCTTCCGTCGGAAAGACCGCCTTCGCGCTCAACCTGGCGAGAAACGCTGCTGTGGAGCATCATATGCCCGTAGCCTTCTTCTCTCTGGAAATGTCCGCCATTCAGCTTGCCAAGCGTCTTATGACGACCGAGACAGGCCTGAGTATGGACAAGATAAAGGGCGGCGTGAAACTGGCAGAGCACGAATGGACCCAGCTGGAATACAAGCTCAAAGACCTCGTGAAGGCCCCTCTGTACATCGATGACACCCCGGGTCTCCCGCTTATGGAGTTCCGTACGAAACTGAAGACCCTCGTGAAGAACAAGGGAGTGCGTCTCGTATTCGTGGACTACCTCCAGCTGATGCAGGGCCCGAAGGAGCTCCGCGCTATGCGCGAGCAGGAAGTCGCGGCCATATCCCGAACCCTGAAGCAGACGGCAAAGGAGCTGAATGTCCCTATCATCGCCCTGTCCCAGCTCTCCCGCGATGCTGTGAAGAGAACGGGCGGCAGTGGCAAGCCGGTGCTCAGCGACCTTCGCGAATCCGGTTCCATCGAGCAGGACGCCGATATGGTGATCTTCATCCACCGTCCGGACTATGTGGGAATGTCCGAGAATGTCGAGGACAGGGAGAAGACCCAGATCATCATCGCCAAGCACCGTAACGGCGAGACCTGCGACATCGATATGCGCTTCCGCAGCGAACAGGTACGTTTCGTGGAGCTCGATGACACCCTGGATATCCAGATGGCCCGCGAGTCCGCGATGAACTCTCCTGTAGGTTCCGCGATGAATATGGACGATGACGGTATGGCCCCGGACTATTATCCGGGAGACTTCGGAGCGAACGAAAATTTCTGATATGGAGGAAGTTGCCCATAAAGGTAGAATCAAGTCCGTCACGGACGGAAAAGTGACCGTGGAGATCCTCTCCGAATCGGCCTGCTCCGCCTGTCACGCGAAGGGAGTCTGCTCTCTGGGCGAGTCAGCCCGCAAGGAAATAGAGGTGAGAGTCAGAAATGCAGACTCTTACGCCGATGGACAGGAGGTGGAAGTCCTTCTGAGCTCCACCGCCGGCCACAAGGCCGTATGGATCGCATACGTGCTTCCCCTCATCCTGCTGGTCACATTCATTATGCTGCCGCTGTCGCTGGGCGTCTCCGAAGGGCTCTCCGCACTTTGCGGCGCTGCGGTCACGGCCATATACTATGCGGTACTCTATCTGTTCAGAAAGCGTCTGGGCAGTTCCTGGGAATTCAGAATCAGACATATTTGAAAATAAGAAACATTAACAAACAATAACAAATGGGTAACATAATCATCTGGACTATTGTGATCCTCACCGTCCTGGGCCTTCTGCTCGCTCTCGTGCTCTTCTTCGTCGCGAAGAAGTTCCGCGTGGAGGAAGATCCCAGAATCGACGAGGTGGAGGCAGTAATGCCGGGAGCCAATTGCGGCGGCTGCGGATATGCGGGCTGCCGCGCGTTTGCCGAGTCGGCCGTGAAGGCGCCGAACCTTGACAACAATTTCTGTCCTGTCGGCGGCAATGAGGTAATGGCCAAAGTCGCCGCCATCCTCGGTTACGAGGTGAAGCAGAAAGCACCTATGGTGGCTGTGGTCCGCTGTAACGGCACCTGCGCCGCCCGTCCGCGTACCAACGAGTACGACGGCTACCGTTCCTGCAAGGTTATGACCGCTCTCTACACAGGCGAGACAGGTTGCTCTTACGGGTGCCTCGGCTGCGGAGACTGCGTGGCCGCCTGTAAATTCGGAGCCATCTCGATGGATCCCGAGACCGGTCTGCCGGTAGTGGACGAAAGCAAGTGTACTGCTTGCGGCGCCTGCGCCAAGGCCTGCCCGAAGGGCGTTATCGAACTGCGTAACGCCGGTCCCCGCGGAATGCGTATGTATGTCAGCTGCGTGAACAAAGACAAGGGTCCTGTGGCCAAAAAGGCCTGCGCTTCAGCCTGTATCGGCTGCGGCCGCTGCGCCAAGGTCTGCACGCACGATGCCATCACAGTGGAGAACAACGTCGCCTACATCGACTTCACCAAGTGCCGTCTGTGCCGCGAGTGCGAGGCTATGTGCCCGACCGGCGCAATCCACGGCGTGAATTTCCCGAAGCCGCTTGACGTCGAGGGCATAAAGGCCCGCGTAGCCGAGCGCAAGAAAAAGGCCGAGGAGGCTGCCAAAGCCGCCGCAGAGGCCGCTGCCGCGTCCAATGCCGCCCAGCCGGCCGCTGTCCCGGCGTCCAATGTCAATGTAAAGAAGGAGGAAACAGCAAATGAGTAAGCTTACCACTTTCAGAATCGGAGGCGTGCATCCGGATGATGCAAAGCTCTCCCGCGGCTGCGCCATAGAGGTGCTTCCTCTTCCGCAGACTGTATATATTTCCATGGCTCAGCATCTTGGCGCGCCGGCAAAGCCTGTTGTGGCTGTCGGTGACAAGGTGAAGGTCGGTCAGGTCATCGCCGAACCGGGCGGATTCATCTCCGCCTATGTACATTCATCCGTATCGGGAACCGTGAAGAGCATCGCTCCGCGCGCCGACCTCGCCGGCAGGATGATGACCCACGTGGAGATTGCCGTTGAGGGTGACGAGTGGGCCGAGGGCATCGACCTGAGCGACACTCTTGTAACTGCCATTCCTGAGGATGTGCCGATGATGCTCGAGCGCATCAAGGCTTGCGGAGTCGTAGGTCTCGGCGGAGCCACATTCCCTGCACACGTGAAACTGAATCCGGGCCCTAACGCGAAGGCGGAGTGCCTGATAATCAACGGAGCCGAGTGTGAGCCTTACCTCACTTCCGACTTCCGCATAATGATCGAGAGAAGCCGCGAGATCGTCGTGGGCGCAGCCATAATGCAGAAGATTCTGGGCGGCTGCCGCTGCGTGATAGGTATCGAGGAGAACAAGCCTGAGGCCATCGATTCGATGTCCAAAGCTGTTGCGGAGCTCGGTTATAAGAACATCTCTGTTCTCCCTCTGAAGAAGAAATATCCGCAGGGCGGTGAAAAACAGCTCATTGACGCCGTAATGAGGCGTCAGGTGAAATCGGGATGCCTGCCTATCAGCGTGGGCGCCGTGGTTCAGAACGTCGCCACCGCACTTGCAGCATACGAGGCTGTCCAGAAGAACAAGCCTCTCATCACCAATACCCTGACCGTGACGGGCGACTGCCTGCCGGTGGAGAAGCAGCATAATTACCTCTTCCGTATCGGTATGCCGCTGAGCTACATAGCGGAGTATGCCGGCGGAATCCCTGAGGGCGCCGCGAAGATCATCAGCGGAGGTCCTATGATGGGCAAGGCCATCGTGAATCTCGATGCCTGCACCGTAAAGGGTTCTTCCTCCATTCTCTACCTCTCCGAGGCCGCCACACGCCGCGGAAAAGAGAGCGCCTGCATCCGCTGCGGACGCTGCGCAGATGCCTGCCCTATGGGTCTCGAACCGTTCCTGCTCCGCCGTCTCGCACAGGCCGGCGACAAGGAGGGCCTCGAAAAGAATGCCGTTCAGGACTGCATCGAGTGCGGATGCTGCCTGTACAGCTGCCCTGCACAGATTCCTCTTCTGGACATCATCCGTCAGAGCAAGGCTGAAGTTATGTCTATCATCAAGGCGAGGGCCGCAGCCGCCAAAGCTGCCGCTGCCGCTTCAAGCAAATAATCTGTTATGAATAAGTTACTGGTTTCTCCATCCCCGCACGTACACAGCAGTGCCTCCACAAAGGGCATAATGCGGGATGTCGTGATAGCTCTGATGCCGGCAGTGATAGTCTCCATTCTAGTTTACGGATGGAGGGAACTTATGGTTCTCGGCGTGAGCGTGATTTCCTGCGTGGTTCTCGAATATCTCATCACCAGATATCTCTTCCACAGGGAGTCCACCGTAGGCGACCTTTCGGCCGTCGTCACCGGACTTCTCCTCGGAATGAACCTTCCTTTCACGACCCCGTGGTGGGTTGTGTTCATAGGCGCCCTCTTCGCAATCGGCGTCGCCAAGATGACTTTCGGCGGTCTGGGACAGAATGTCTTCAATCCTGCCATCGCCGGCCGTGTATTCCTTCTGGTTTCCTTCCCGGTGGCTATGACCAAATGGGAGGCCCCGCAGGGAGTGTTCGCATTGGACGCTTACAGCGGCCCTACACCTCTGGGTGCAATCAAGGAAGGTCTGATGAACGGCTCGACGGTTCAGGACATTATGGGCGAGGGCTACAACTACGGACAGATGCTCTTTGCGAGCATTGGCGGTTCCGCCGGCGAAGTTTCGGCGATTGCGCTGCTGCTGGGCTTTGTGTATCTTCTCGTCCGCCGCGTCATCAAACCGCACATCACCCTTTCGATCTGGCTCACGGTGTTCGTGTTCTCCGGCATTATGTGGCTGTGCAACCCTGCGCGCTTCACTGACCCTGTCTTCAACCTCCTCACCGGCGGTATGATCCTCGGAAGCTGCTTTATGGCAACTGATTACGTCACTTCGCCTATGAGTGTCAAGGGCGGCATCGTCTATGGCGTAGGCATCGGACTTCTCACTATGCTTATCCGCTACTTCGGCTCATATCCTGAGGGAATGTCCTTCGCGATCCTGCTTATGAACATCACGGTTCCGCTTCTGAACAGAGCGTTCCATCAGAAAAAATTCGGGAGGGCATAAATTATGGCAGCAAAGTCAACATTGAAGAATATGGCCCTGTGCCTTACGCTGGTCTGCCTCTTCAGCTCCGCTATTCTGGCAGCAGTCTATGCCGTGACCTATGAGCCTATACAGCAGGCCGCTGTGAAAGCTCTGCAGGAGTCCATCGGCAAGGTTCTCCCTGAAGGGGGAAGCGTTTCGGACGTGCAGAAGGCTTCCTTCGAAGGTCAGGAATACGAATATTATGTCAGCGAGGCTGACGGCGCCCCTCTGGCTTATGCGGTCACTTCGACCGTGAACGGTTTCGGCGGCGCGCTGAAGCTTATGGTCGGCGTGCTTCCTGACGGAACTGTCTGCAATACGGCGGTTCTCGAGTGCAACGAGACTCCGGGTCTGGGCGCCAAGTGCCAGACCGACGAGGCTTTCATCTCCCAGTTCCGCGGGTTCAACGGCCGTCTCGCCGTAAGCAAGGACGGCGGTGACATCGACGGCATAACCGCATCCACCATCACTTCACGCGCCTATACGAAGGCCGTGAGCAATGCTGTGGAGCTTGTCAAATCTTTCAATAATTCAGAGGAGGAGTAAGAGACTATGGCAAACAAGCTTTCTTTGATAACAAAGGGATTCATCAAGGATAATCCTACATTCTCGCTCGTTCTGGGTATGTGTCCTACCCTGGCCACCACCACTTCGGCGATGAACGGTCTGGAGATGGGACTCGCGACGCTCTTCGTTCTGGTGCTTTCGAATATGGCGATTTCACTTGTCGCCCCGATGGTCCCGGACAAGGTGCACATCCCTGTATATATTGTCGTCATCGCAGCCTTCGTGACTGTGCTTCAGCTGCTTATGCAGGCTTATGTTCCTTCGGTCTATGCGACTCTCGGTCTTTTCATTCCGCTTATCGTGGTGAACTGCATCGTGCTCGGACGCGCCGAGGCTTATGCCAATTCGCACGGAGTGCTGGATAGCGCCCTCGACGGACTGGGAATCGGCATCGGTTTCACCCTGTCGCTGACCGTCATCGGCATCATCCGCGAGATTCTCGGAAGCGGTTCCGTTTTCGGATGGAAATTCATCTCCGGTGACGGTATCCTCGCCTTCGTGATGGCTCCGGGCGCCTTCCTGGTTCTGGGCTACCTGATGGTTCTGTTCAATAAATACCTTAAAAAGTAACGAGGAGGATAGAATATGGAATACATACTTATCATCATATCAGCGATTTTCATCAATAACGTCCTTCTGTCGCAGTTCCTCGGAATCTGTCCGTTCCTGGGCGTTTCGAACAAGCTTTCCACCGCCATCGGTATGTCCGGAGCCGTGTGCTTCGTCATCACCCTCTCGACGGTGGTCACCTATCTGCTGAACCAGTACCTTCTGATTCCTCTGAACCTGACCTTCCTGCAGACCATTTCCTTCATTCTGGTCATCGCGGCCCTCGTTCAGATGGTCGAGATTATCCTGAAGAAAATCAGTCCGTCGCTCTATCAGGCACTCGGAATCTTCCTGCCTCTGATCACCACGAACTGCGCCGTTCTCGGTGTGGCTATCACAGTGGTTACCAAAGAGTTCAGCTTCGGCGGCGAGGCGGCTCACCTTCTGAACCTCGGTGAGAGCGTGGTATATGCGCTGGCTACATCCCTCGGTTACGGCCTGGCGATGATTCTCTTCGCCGGTCTGCGCGAGCATCTGGCCCTGTGCGACGTTCCGAAGTCCTTCAAGGGTCTGCCTATCGCACTGATTACCGTGAGCATTATGGCTATGGCCTTTCTGGGCTTCTCAGGAATGGTATAAAAGATATGAGCATCTTTCTGGTCTATATTCATTTTTTCATCAGTCGTGTACGCCCAGTACACTCCTTCTTCAAAAATGAATCTAGCCTCAGAAATCTTGCTCATATCTAATTTCTTATCATTTTTATTAAATCGATTAAGTCTTAAGAAGTTATAAAGCTTCTATAGAATACATACTTATAACACGAGACTAATTTTAGATTCTTCCCCGAGAAATAATATATGTTTGAAATTATTCAAAAGAGTATGCTGACTCCTACCATCTGCAAAATGGCGGTGTCGGCTCCCCGTCTGGCGTCGGCCGCTATGCCGGGGCAGTTCCTTATCATCCGCGCGGATGAGAAAGGCGAGCGCATTCCTCTGACTGTCAGTGATTATGACAGAAAGGAAGGCACCGTCACCATCGTGACCCAGATCATCGGCGCATCCACAAAGAAGATCTGTTCGATGGAGCCGGGAGAGCGCTTCGCCGATGTGGTCGGGCCGTTGGGAAATCCTTCCGAATTCATCTCGATGCCTGCGGAGGAGCTCGCAACGAAACGCATCGTCTTCATCGCCGGCGGAGTCGGCACTGCACCTGTCTATCCGCAGGCCAAGTGGCTGCACGCCCACGGAGTCCCTGTAGATGTCATCGTAGGAGCCAAGAACCGCGATCTGCTCATCTACAAGGAGGATATGGCCGCTGTCTGCGACCACCTTTACATCTGCACCGATGACGGCAGCGAAGGCTTCCACGGTATGGGTACCGGAATGCTCGAAAAACTTGTCGCCGAGGGGCGTCAATATACGAATGCCGTAGCCATCGGACCTATGATTATGATGAAATTCGCCACTCTGACCTGCCGCAAGCTGGGGCTTCCAGTCATTGTCAGCCTTAACACCCTTATGGTGGACGGCACGGGAATGTGCGGTGCCTGCCGCGTGAGCGTGGGCGGAAAGACCCGTTTCGCCTGCGTGGACGGGCCTGAATTTGACGGATACGAAGTGGATTTCGACGAGGCTATGCGTCGTCAGGGACAGTATAAGACAGAAGAGAAGGAGGCTCTTGAAAATTATGGCAAATAGAATCCCGAGAGTGCCTGTACGCGAACAGGACCCTAAAGTG
>CAVCRS010000012.1:0-16136 GCA_963604635.1 Faecalibacillus sp. | reverse complement strand
CTTCGCTGTACCGCAATTGGAGGCAGCAGGCTGCCTCCGAGGGCATACGCGTGCGTATCGGAAGATGGAACGTTCCGGGCAAGCCGACAGCTATCCTCGTGGACTACAAGCAGTTCCTGCCTCAGCAGAACGAAGTTCTCACTGAATATTGGAAGCGTTTCGGCGTGGATTCCCTGACCGGAAACTGGGACTACAAGGAAGCTGCGCTCTTCGGCTATGCGGCTGGAAAGGTCATAGAGAGCTTCTACCGCTCGAACCTGCTCGCCTCCGACAAGGTCGTGGCGCAGTTCCACGAGTGGCAGTCCAGCGCGGGACTTCTTTACCTCAAATACAAGGAACTCCCGATTGCCACGGTCTTCACGACCCACGCGACGATGATGGGCCGCTGCATCTGCAGCAACAACCTGCCCCTCTACAACAATCTCGACAGCTACAACGGCGATGAGATGGCCGCCCGTTTCGGCGTGGTCGCCCGCCATTCCCTCGAGAAGATTTCGGCGCAGAATTCCGATGTCCTCACCACCGTCAGCTCCATCACTGCACGGGAATGCCATCAGTTCTACGGACGCTATGTCGATATAGTGACTCCGAACGGCTTCGAGGACAGCTTCACCCCGTCGAGCGACGAGGAATATGACAGCAAGCGCGCGGCAGCGCGCCGCAGAATGCTGGACGTCGCCGCCGCGATGACAGGTGCTCCAGCTGCGGATGATACCATCCTGGTGGGCATCGGCGGCCGTTATGAGTACCACAACAAGGGCATCGACGTGTTCATCGACGCCCTCGCGGCCCTGAAGAACCACGGCTATGACGGCACTCCGGTGGTCGCTTTCATAATGATTCCTTCGGGGCACAACGGCCCGGACAGGGATCTGCTGCGCAAGCTCTCCGGGACAGGCGCGGAGCAGTACACCACCCAGATGTCGCACGCCCTGATGAACCCCGAGTGGGACACCATCAGCCGCCGCATCGCTGAGGTCGGACTGAAGAATTACCCTGAAGACAAGGTCAAGGTGCTCTTCATCCCGTCGTACCTGAACGGCAACGACGGCATATTCAATATGTCATACTACGACCTGATGGTGGGTCTCGACGCGACCGTATTCCCTTCGTACTACGAGCCGTGGGGGTACACTCCGCTCGAGAGTCTCGCCTTCGGCATTCCGACGCTCACCACCAGCCTGGCCGGTTTCGGCCAATGGGTGAAGGAAAAATACCCTTCTCCTCATCCCGGCATCACCATAGTGGAGCGTGACGATGACAATTATTTCGACGTGGTCGCTGCCGTGGAGGCGCGTCTGCGTGAGATTGCCGCCCTCGATTCGCAGGGACGGCTCACATACCACAAGTCGGCACGTGACGTCGCCGACATAGCCCTGTGGGAGAATCAGATAAAGTATTACAATGAGGCATACAGCCTCGCGATAGAGAAAATAGTTTCCCATCTGGACAAGTATCCGGTGGAAAAAGAAGATCTTAAAATGGAATTTAACAAAATGACAATCGACTCTCCGTCCTGGAAGAGCGTGATGGTGACCCGTCACCTTCCTGAAGCCCTTTCCGGACTGGAAACCCTCTGCAAAAACCTGTGGTGGTGCTGGAATGACAGTGCCAAGGCCCTCTTCAAGAGCATCGATCCCCAGCTCTGGACCGTTTCCGGCCACAACCCTATGTATATCCTCGATCAGGTGAGCATCAAGAAGTTCAAGGCTCTCGCCAAGGATCAGGAGTTCCTGGGCAGACTCAAATCCGTGATGGATGAGTTCAACGCCTATATGAAGGAGAAGGAGAACCGCACCGATCCTTCCATAGCCTATTTCTGTATGGAGTACGGCCTGGACACCTCTCTCAAAATCTACTCCGGCGGTCTGGGAATCCTTGCAGGCGACTACCTGAAGGAAACGAGCGATATGAACGTGAATCTCACCGCGGTGGGCTTCCTTTACAGATACGGCTATTTCACCCAGAAACTCACCGCCTACGGCGACCAGGTGGCTGAATACGTGCCTCAGGACTTCCTGAAGATACCTGTCCAGCCTGTAAAGGACGCCGAGGGCAACTGGCAGACTGTCGCGGTAGCCTTCCCGGGCAGAACCGTGACCGCCAGAATCTGGAAGGTCGCGGTCGGAAGAACCGACCTCTTCCTCCTGGACACCGACTTCGAGGCCAACCTTCCTGAGGACCGCCAGATTACCCATCAGCTCTACGGCGGCGACTGGGAGAACCGTCTCAAGCAGGAAATCCTGCTCGGTATCGGCGGTATCCGCGCCATCCGCAAGCTGGGCATCGACGCGAAGATCTATCACTGCAACGAAGGCCACGCCGCATTCACCGGCCTGGAGAGACTCCGCGAGTACGTACAGAACGAGAATCTCGGCTATCTCGAGGCTCTGGAGGTTGTCAGGGCTTCATCCCTTTTCACCACCCACACTCCTGTACCTGCCGGACACGACGCCTTCGACGAGGGTCTGCTCCGCAAGTACCTGGGACATTTCCCTGACCTTCTGAAGATCGACTGGACCACTATGATGGGCCTCGGAAAAATCCACGCCGACGATTTCAACGAGAAGTTCTCGATGAGCATCCTCGCCGCGAACGTCTCCCAGAACATTAACGGCGTATCTATGCTGCACGGCAAGGTAAGCCGCGAGATCTTCGCGAATATGTATCCGGGCTACCTGCCTGAGGAGCTCAGCAACATCACTTATGTCACCAACGGTGTCCACTATCCTACCTGGACATCCAAAGAGTGGAAGGCCCTCCACGCCACCGTATTCGGAGACGAGTTCGCCACCCATCACTATGACAAGAAGTGCTTCGAGGGCATCTACAAGCTCAGCGACGAGCAGGTATGGAACACCCGCAAGGGCCTCAAGAAGGAGCTTGTAAGGAACATCAAAACCCGTATCTCCGACCCTCAGCAGACGAACCATTACTCTCCGCGCCAGATAGTTACGATTTCCGAGACCCTGCGTGACGACATCCTCACCATCGGATTCGCGCGCCGTTTCGCCACCTACAAGAGAGCCACCCTGCTCTTCTCCGACCTGGACAGGCTCGACGCCATCGTGAACAACCCGAAGCGTCCTGTGCAGTTCGTGTTCGCCGGAAAAGCCCATCCTGCCGACAAGGCCGGACAGGATCTCATCAAGCAGATCGTCGAAATCTCGAAGCAGGACCGCTTCATCGGCAAGATAGTGTTCGTACCGGGTTATGACATTACCCTCGCCAAGCGTATGGTTCAGGGAGTGGATGTCTGGATGAACAACCCTACACGTCCTCAGGAGGCTTCCGGAACATCCGGAGAAAAGGCTTCGATGAACGGCGTTATGCACTTCTCCGTACTGGACGGCTGGTGGGTCGAGGGTTACAGGGAAGGAGCCGGCTGGGCTCTGCCTCAGGAGAGAACCTACGATGACCAGAACTACCAGAACGAGCTGGATTCCGCTACCATCTACAACATCATCGAGAACGAAATCGCTCCGGCATACTATGACGTGGATGAGAACGGCCTGTCTTCACGCTGGATCAGCTACATAAAGAACACGATAGCCCAGGTGGCCTGCAACTTCACCACGAACCGTATGCTCACCGACTATCTGAATCAGTACTATCTGCCTCAGAGTGAGCGCAGTGCCAAGCTCGTTGCCGATGACTGCAAGGTCGCCCGCGAGATTGCTGACTGGAAGAAGCACGTACGCCGCCAGTGGCAGAATCTGGAGGTGGTTTCCTACACCCAGCCTGACGCTTCGCTCGAACTTTCCGAGAAGAACGAGCTCAAGGCCGACCTCGTGCTTAACGTCGGCGATATGAAGCCTGAGGAGATCGGCGTCGAGATGCTCTTCGTCACTACCGACGGCAAGGGCAAGCAGCACATCAGCGAGAGCATCGAGCTCGGACTCGTGGAGGCAAGCGACGGTACCGCTCATTTCCACGCATCCATCCTGCCTGAAAGACAGGGTATGTACCAGGTGGCCACCAGAATCTACCCTAAGAACAGCCTTCTCCCTCACCGTCAGGACTTCCCTCTCGTGAAATGGCTGTAATCGCTACCGGTTTTTTCGACGGTGTCCATCTGGGGCACCGGAGAGTCATAGATACGCTTGTCTCCCTGGCCAGAAGCCGCGGGGAGGCAAGCGTTGTCGTGACATTCTGGCCCCATCCCCGTACGGTCCTTCAGGACGGAGCCCGGGAACTCAGGCTGCTCACTTCCCTCCAGGAGAAAAAGGAAACCCTTCATTCCCTGGGGGTTGACCGGGTGGAAGTGCTGGATTTCTCCAGGGAATTCAGTCATCTGACCGCGGAAGAGTATCTTAAGGGTGTGGTCAGGGAAAAGCTGGGTGGCACCGCTCTGGTAGTGGGCTATGACAACCGTCTGGGCTCGGACCATTGCGGACCGCAGGAGATTTCAGACCTGGCGGCGCGCCTCGGTCTGGACTGCCGGATAGTGGAACGCTTCGGCGGGGATGGAGTTAAATTATCCTCCACAAACATCAGAACCGCATTGGCCGAAGGCCGCGTGGACGATGCCGCGAAGATGCTCGGGCGCGAGTATATGCTGCACGGGGTGGTCGTCGCCGGCAACCGTCTCGGGCGCACGATCGGTTTCCCGACGGCGAATATGCAGCTCTACGAGCCGCTCAAGCTTCTGCCGGGCAACGGAGTCTATGCTGTCGGAGTCGAGACGCTCGGCGGGCATTTCCGCGGAATGTGCAATATCGGACTTCGTCCAACGGTTTCATCTTCTTCCGCCCGCACGATCGAGACGAACATCTTCGGTTTCGACGAGCAGATCTACGGTTTGGACATCCGCCTCTCCTTCACCCGGAAAATCCGCGACGAACGGCGCTTCGATTCTCTGGAAGAGCTTAAGAATCAGCTGACTAAGGACCGGCAGGAATGTCTGGAAATATAAGTGACCCCTAAAAACTGAATTGAAAAGCTGCCTTCCGGTTTTTCGGGAGGCCGCTTTCCTACAGCGTTCTATCTGGAGATCAGATACTCGGCGATCTGGACTGCGTTCAGAGCCGCGCCCTTGCGGATCTGGTCGCCGACAATCCAGAACGCCAGGCCGTGGTCATCGCTCAGATCCTTGCGGATGCGGCCGACATAGACCGGGTCCTTGCCCGCGAGATAAAGCGGCATAGGATACTCTTTTTCGGCAGGATTGTCCATCAGAACGAGCCCCGGGGCGGCTGCGAAGGCCTCGCGGGCCTGCTCCACGCTCACCGGCCGCTCGGTTTCCACCCAGATGCTCTCCGAATGGCTGCGCAGCGCCGGAACCCTCACGCAGGTGGCGCTCACGCGGACATCGCTGTGCATAATCTTGCGGGTCTCGTTGTACATCTTCATCTCCTCTTTCGTGTAGCCGTTATCGGTAAACACATCTATCTGAGGGATAAGGTTATACGCGAGCTGATAAGGGAATTTCTCGACCTTTACCTCTTCGCCCGTGAGCACCTGGCGGTACTGCTGCTCGAGCTCCGCCATTGCCTGCGCCCCGGCTCCGCTTGCCGCCTGGTAAGTCGATACGTGCACGCGGCGGATGTGCGAAATCTTCTCTATCGCCATAAGCGCCACCACCATCTGTATGGTTGTGCAGTTGGGGTTCGCGATGATTCCGCGCGGGCGCGTCAATGCGTCCTCAGGGTTTGCCTCAGGCACTACCAGGGGCACGTCCTCATCCATACGGAATGCGCTGGAATTGTCTATCATTATGGCGCCGTACTTCGTAATCGTCTGTGCAAATTCGCGGGAGACTCCGGCGCCGGCGGAAGTGAACGCGATGTCCACGCCCCTGAAATCGTCATTATTCTGCAGCTCCCTGACTGTCAGGGGCTTTCCTCTGAAATTATACGTGCGGCCCGCACTGCGCGCGGAACCGAAAAGCCTCATTTCATCTACAGGAAAATTCCTTTCCTCCAGCACGCGCAGGAACTCCTGTCCCACTGCGCCGCTTGCACCGACAATAGCAACTACCATAATCTATCTGTTTATAAAGACCGCCGGAGGCAGAGGATGGCAATTGTAGCAGGAAGCCATCGATTCGCCGTAGGCTCCCGCGCTTCTCACTGCTATGAAATCACCTCTGTGACAGCGGTTCAGTCTGACATCTTTTCCGAAAACATCCGAGCTTTCGCAGACCGGCCCCACCACGTCATAGACTTGCTGCGCCTCATCCGAAGAGAGGTTCTCGATCTGCTGCTTCGCGTGGTAGAGAGCCGGACGGATGAGCTCCGTCATACTGCCGTCTATGATGGCGAACTCGCGGCTGTGGCCCTGCTTGACGTAGAGCACGCGGGAAATGAGCGTGCCGCACGGTCCCACGATGCTGCGTCCCAGCTCGAAGTGCACCGTCTGCCCTGCGCGCAGCTTCAGATGCTTCGCGTAGGTCTCGAAATAACTTTCGAAGTCCGCCACAGGATGCTCGACGGGATGGGCATAGTCTATTCCCAGCCCGCCGCCGACATTCACGTCCCCGAGCGGAAGCCCCCGGGCTTCCAGAATCTGCGATATGGTCTCATACCGCTTGCATAGGGCCTCGAAATCTGACATATCCATAATCTGGGACCCGATATGAAAATGAAGTCCCTTGAAATCTATATGCTTGTATTCCAGAGCCTTCCGTACAGCCTCCGGGATGCGCTCCCACTCGATACCGAACTTGTTCTCGGCCAGGCCCGTGGTGATTCCGGCGAGGGTGTGGGCCCCGACATCCGGATTCACTCGGAAGCTTACAGGGGCTGTTACGCCCAGACGCGAGGCGATTTCCTCTATGACGGAGAGCTCCTCGAAAGACTCGACATTGAAGCGGCCGATGCCGCTGCGCAGGGCGTACTCTATCTCGTCGTCACGCTTGCCCACGCCCGCGAAAAAGATGTCCATTGGGCGGAAGCCCGAACGCAGAGCCGTCGCAATCTCGCCTCCGCTGACGCAGTCCGCTCCCATCCCGCGAGATGCTATGATGCTGAGAATGCGCGGGTTGAAGTTTGCCTTTATGGCATAGTGGAGCTTGAACCCCGGGTGTTTCGAGATGCAGCGCGCGACTTCGTCGAGCGTGGCGCCGAGCAGCCGCAGGTCATAGCAGTAGAACGGGGTCCGCTGCCCGTCCCACGATCCGAGGGGGAATTGTGTCTGAATGTTCATCTATATATACTTCGGAATTCCGAAAAGCGCACAAAATTAAAGTTATATTTTCTCTCTGTCAAAAATAATTCATATATTTGCCGTGACGAAGGGTTCTGTCACGCAGACAGGACTCCTAATTTTTTAGTTATTAGTTAAGGTTAATTGGTAAGACTCCGGAAAAGGAGATTGCCAGTTATTTTTATTGCATTTTATTATGGCAGAAGTACATTATATGACCGCCGACGGTCTGGAGAAACTCAAGAAGGAGCTCTCCGACGCACTTGCGCAGCGTCCGGTCATTTCAGCAGCGATTGCAGAAGCGAGAGAAAAGGGCGACCTCTCGGAGAACGCCGAATATGACGCAGCCAGAGAGGCTCAGGGCCTTCTCGAAGTGAAGATAGCCAAACTCAAGAACCTCGTGGCGAACGCCAAGGTGATCGACGAGTCCCAGATAGGCACCGACAAGGTCCAGATAATGAACCGCGTGAAGGTGGAGAACCTCTCTCTGAAGAGAGTTATGGAGTTCACCATCGTGGGCGAGACCGAAGCTGACTTCAGCAAGGGCAAGCTCGCTTCCACGACCCCTATCGCACAGGCCCTTCTCGGCCACAAAGTGGGCGAGACGGTGGATGCCAAGGTTCCGTCAGGCATTATGAAGTTCAAAATCCTCGAGATTTCCCTTTAGGCTATGGCTACCGTTTTCACCAGAATCGCAAACGGCGAGATTCCTTCGTACAAGGTTGCGGAGAATGAGGATTACTATGCTTTCCTGGATGCCAGTCCCCTCGCCAAAGGCCACACGCTCGTGATTCCGAAGCACGTTGAGGACGACTACATCTTCCATCTCGACGAGAAGACCTACGAGGGCCTGTGGGCATTCGCCCGCAAGGTCGCCATCGCCATCAAGGCCGCCGTGCCTTGCAAGAGAGTCGGAGTAGCTGTGCTGGGAATGGAAGTTCCGCACACCCACATCCATCTCGTTCCGCTTCAGAGCGAGGGCGATCTGGATTTCCGCAAGACAAGGCCCGTCATCACTGACGAAGAGAAGAAAACCATCGCAGAATCCATTTTGAGAGAATATGAGAATCTTTAAAACCGCAGCCCTGGTGGCTTTTGCAGTATTGGCTGCAGCCTGCAGCCGCAACGAGGCGAAAATCGAAGGTACGCTTGCCGATGCCCCTGAGAGGGATGTCGTGGTCAAGCTGCTGAATATGAACACTTACACCACTCTCGACACTCTCAAAACCGACGCCTCGGGACGCTTCTCCGGCAAGGTCGAGGTCGAGCCTCAGCAGCCGGAATTCGTCTATCTGTTCTACAAAGACACGAAAGTGGCGTCGCTCCTTCTCAACTGCGGAGATGCCGTCAAGGTCAGCGCCGACACTCTCGGACACTGCACCGTCGAGGGTTCGCCGGAGAGCCAGAAGCTTCTCGGGGTTGAGAACGATTTCCGCGATTTCACCGCTCAGATGTCCTCCGCCGCCACGGGCCAGGAGATGTCGAAACTCTACATCGCATACTACCGCAAATGCGTGAGATACATTATGGAGAACAAGGGGTCGCTCACCTGCATCCCTGTCCTCTACCAGAATCTCAACTCCGAGTTTCCTGTCTTCAGCCAGCCTACCGACGCTCTGCATTTCAGAAGCGTAACCGACACGCTGTCACAGCTTTACCCTGACTCAAGATATGTAAAGGCTCTTGCGAAGGAGACAGCCAGGCGCGAGCAGGTTCTGAGCCTGAATTCGCGCGTGAACACCGCTCCTGTGCTCGGCTATCCTGACTTCACCCTTTCGGACATAAACGGCAAAAAAGTTTCGCTCAGCGCCGTAGATGCCAAAGCCATCCTGCTCTACTTCTGGAATCCGGCCGACGCAGCCCAGAAGCTCTTCAACACCGACGTCCTCCTGCCGCTTTACAATGACTACCGCAGCCGTGGTCTCGAGATCGTCGCTGTCGGCGTCGGCACGGACAAGTCGCTCTGGGCCAGCGTAGTGAAGAACCAGAACGCCGGGTGGACCAGCCTCTTCGACAACGCGGGCGTCTCCACGACAAGCTACAATGTCTCGCAGCTCCCGCAGAGTTTCCTGATCGTGGACGGTGAGATAATGAACCGCCAGCTCGACGGCGAGAAGGCCCTGCGCAAGCATCTCGACAAGGTCCTCAAATAGATTTTACCGGCCGCTTTGCGGCCAATGCGAATACGGCCCCGGGATTCACATTTCCCGGGGCCGTTTTTTTTATGCGGTGTGAAAAAGGGTACCTTTTTCACACGGAAGGCGTTTTCCGGAGGCTGCGGTGTGAAAAAACCGGGGTTTTTCACACCGGATTCTTCGCGGAGCGCCTATAGCATTTTCTTTCCCACCGTGGCGACGAACTGCTTCAGGTAGAAAGGCTCGAAGTAGGCTGTGTCCCTCCAGTTCTTCTTCTCCCATTCGGCGAGAGCCGGGCGGAGCATCGCGGAGGCCTTGGGGCAGCATTGGACGAAGTCCAGACGGGAAGTGTGGCCGCTGAGCGTGTCCTTGCATTTGAGCGCGCCGTCGCCGATGAAAAGTGCACTGCCTTCGCCGTCCAGGCGCCCTTCGAAACTGTCCGGGGTTATGACCTGCGGCTCAGTCGGCGTAAGCTGCTGTCCGTCAGGGGAGAAGACAGCGGTATAGACCTCCATCCGCCGCGCGTCGATCATTGGGATGATGTATTTGCAGTCCGGCTGGACGAGCCCGTCGTCCACTGCCTGGGCGGCGAGAATGTCGAGCGTGCCGACCGCCAGAAGCGGGATGCCGGCGCCGAAGCACAGGCCTTTCGCGGTGGAGACTCCCACGCGCAGTCCGGTGTAGGATCCCGGGCCCATACTGACGCAGACGGCGTCGCAGTCTTTCACGCTCCAGCCCTGGGCGTCAAGCAGTTCCTTTACGAACGGGGCGGTGAGGGCGGCCTGAGAGCGCGGTGTGTCGCTCTCGCGGTATGAAACTATGCGCCCGTCTTCCGCAAGTGCGGCAGAGCAGAGGGCGGTGGCTGTTTCTATGAGAATAATTCTTGGCATAATCTGTTGAATTTTAAGCGGCGGCAGGAGCGAACAGCTTTTTAAGATAAGGGAAAACCGTGTCAGCGAAATTCTTCAGCCCAGGATACAGGAAGGACTCGTCCAGAGTCTCCTGGCTCACCACTCCGACCAGACCGTTCAGCGTATCGAACAGGGTGACGGCAAGTCCCAGCACCAGAGCGGCCTTGAGCAGGGCGAACACCACGCCCAGCAGGCGGTCCAGCCATCCCAGCATCACGATCTTTATGACTCCGGTGATGAGTCTGCCGACCAGAAAAAGGATCACCACTGCGACTATGATTATCAGCGTGAAGCAGATGACATTCAGAACCTTCTCATTCACTTGCAGATAGTCTGCGGCCCATTCGCTCAGGGTGCTGCCGAAATGGTAGGCGACCCAGGCCCCGATGATGATGGAAAGCAGAGCTATGAGCTGCTCGACAAACCCCCTGCTGATGCCTCTGATGACCGCCGGAATGAAACAGACGAGAAGAATGATGTCCAGGATGCTCATAAACGTTGACAAAAAGGTTAATATTCGCTATATTTGCGGCTTAATTACAGTGCAAAATTATTAAAAAAATATGAGTTTCAAAGAGTACAAGGGACTGGATCTGGTCGCAGTGGGAAATGAGATGCTTTCAGAGTGGAAAGCTCAGCACGCATTCGAGAAATCGCTCGAGCTGCGTGAAGGCGCGCCGCAGTTCATTTTCTTCGAGGGACCCCCTTCCGCGAACGGTATGCCGGGCATCCATCACGTTATGGCACGTTCCATCAAGGACTCCATCTGCCGCTACAAGACGCAGACGGGCTACAAGGTAAACCGCCGCGCCGGCTGGGACACCCACGGACTGCCTGTGGAGATCGGCGTGGAGAAGAAACTCGGAATCCATAAGGAGGATATCGGAGCCAAGATCAGTGTGGAGGAGTATAACCGCACCTGCCGCACCGAGGTTATGAAATATACCCGCGAGTGGGAGAATATGACGGACAGGATAGGCTACTGGGTGGATATGAAAGACCCGTACATCACCTATGACAACCGCTACATCGAGACTCTCTGGTACCTGCTGAAGAAGATCTATGACAAGGGGTTGCTCTACAAGGGCTATTCCATCCAGCCGTACTCTCCTTCCGACGGCACCGGCCTGAGCTCCCACGAGTTGAACCAGCCTGGCTGCTACAAGGACGTGACCGACACGACCGCGACCTGCCAGTTCGAGGTCATCGGAGAGGAGAATCTCTATTTCCTCGCCTGGACCACGACCCCGTGGACTCTTCCGTCGAACACCGCACTCTGCGTCGGCCCGAACATCGACTACGTGAAGGTCCGCTCGACTAACCCGTACTCCGGCCGCGAGGCTACATACATCGTGGCCAAAGCTCTGGTGGAGAGCGTGTTCGGAAGCAAGATCCCTTACGAGGTCCTGCCCGGCACTATGAAGGGCACGGAGCTCGAGGGAATGCGTTACCGCCAGCTCATTCCGTGGTTCAAGCCGCTCGAGGGCGACGCGTTCAGGGTTATCCTGGGCGACTACGTCTCCACCGATGAGGGAACCGGCGTCGTGCACATAGCTCCGACTTTCGGCGCGGATGACAAGAGGGTGGCGGAGGCCGCCGGCATTCCGCCAATGATGGTCCTCGACCGTGACGGCAAGCGTCAGGCCCAGGTGGACCGCGAGGGCCGTTTCTTCCGTCTGGAAGACCTTGACCCTGAATATGTAAAGACCAATGTGGCCCATTCATACTCCGAGTATGCCGGACGCTATGTGAAGAACGCTTTCGACGATTCTCTCCCGAAGGACGCTCCGACTCTGGACATCGACCTCTGCGTTATGCTCAAGGCGGAAGGCAAGGCCTTCAAGATCCAGAAGCACGTGCACAGCTATCCTCACTCCTGGCGTACCGACAAGCCTGTGCTCTACTTCCCGCTCGACGCGTGGTTCATCAGGACCACTGCCGTAAAGGACAGGATGGTCGCTCTGAACAAGCAGATTACCTGGAAGCCGGCATCTACCGGAACCGGCCGTTTCGGCCAATGGCTGGAGAACATTCAGGACTGGAACCTGTCCCGCAGCCGCTTCTGGGGCACTCCGCTTCCTATCTGGCGCACGGAGGACGGCAGGGAGGAGAAATGTATCGGCTCCATCAAAGAACTTTATAATGAGATAGACAAGGCTGTTGAGGCGGGCGTGATGTCTGAGAATCCACTGCGCACCGCAGGGTTCAATCCTGAGGATATGTCGAAGGAGAACTATGACAGGATCGACCTTCACCGTCCTTATGTGGATAATATCATCCTGGTTTCCGATTCCGGCCGTGCGATGCGCCGCGAGTCAGACCTTATCGACGTCTGGTTCGATTCAGGCTCGATGCCTTACGCGCAGGAGGGTCTCAGGGGTATCGATTCCGACAAGTTCGGCTGCACCGCGGACTTTATCGCCGAGGGCGTCGATCAGACGCGCGGATGGTTCTACACCCTGCACGCCATCCATACGATGGTAAGCGATACGCCTGCCTTCAAGACCGTGATTTCGAACGGTCTGGTTCTCGACAAGAACGGGGACAAGATGAGCAAGCGTCTCGGCAACGCGGTGGATCCGTTTCTGGAGCTCGACAAGTTCGGCCCGGACGCTCTGCGCTGGTATATGCTGACCAATGCCCAGCCGTGGGACAACCTTCGTTTCGACGAGGCCGGCGTGGATGAAATCCGCCGCAAATTCTTCGGAACCCTTTACAATACATATTCATTCTTCGCCCTCTATGCGAATGTGGACGGGTTCGATCCGTCCGCTGCCGCGGTTCCTTACGCCGAGCGTCCTGAAATCGACCGATGGATTATCTCCAAGCTGAATTCGCTCGTCCGTGACGTGACCGCCGCCTATGAGGATTACGACGTGACCGCAGCAGGCCGTCTGATTCAGGACTTCATCTGCGACCACGTTTCGAACTGGTATGTCAGACTGAACCGCAAACGCTTCTGGGGAGGGACATTGGACGCGAGCAAGCTCGCGGCCTATCAGACTCTGCACGACGTGCTTGTGAAGACCTCGGTGCTGGCTGCGCCGATCGCGCCGTTCTATATGGACAGGCTCTGGAGAGACCTCACGGGAGGCGAGTGTGTGCACTTCACGCTGATGCCGAAGGCTGATGAGTCTCTTATCGATGAGGATCTGGAGGCGAGGATGGAACTGGCGCAGAAAGCCACTTCGATGGTGCTCGCGCTTCGCCGCAAGGTGAACATCAAGGTTCGCCAGCCTCTTTCGAAGCTCGTGATTCCTGTGCTTTCCGACAAGCTTCGCGCCCAGCTCGAGGCAGTCAAGCCTATCATTCTGAATGAGGTGAACGTTAAGGATGCGGAGTTCATTTCCGATACGACCGGCATCATCACGAAGAAGATCAAGCCGAACTTCAAGACTCTCGGCAAGGTTTACGGCAAGAGGATGAAGGAGATTGCCCAGGCGTTCGCGGCCCTGGACCAGCAGACGATCGGCGCTATACAATTGGCCGAATCGGCCGCCCAGAACTATACGCTTGCGCTCCCGGGCGGTGATGTGGAGCTGCGCGCCGGCGATTATGAGATTTCTTCCGAGGATATGCCGGGCTGGCTCGTCTCTTCCGAGGGTTCGCTTACGATCGCCCTTGACATCGAGGTCAGCGATGCTCTGCGCAGCGAAGGTGTCGCGCGCGAACTGGTGAACAGAATCCAGAATCTGCGCAAGGACAGCGGGTTCGACGTTACGGACAAGGTTTCGGTGGAGATTTACGCGGACGGTGACGACCACGCTCAGATCGGGGCTTCGCTCGCTTCCTTCGGAGAGTATCTCTGCTCGCAGACTCTCGCGCGCGGCATCGCTCTCAAGACTCTCGCCGAGGCGGGGGAGGGCACCGCAGATGTCGAGTGGGACACTCCGCTGAAGATAAAAGTTACTAAAATTTCCTAAAACTTCATTATTATGGCAGAAGATAACAGAACACGTTACAGCGATGAGGAACTGGCTGAATTCAAGGTCATTATCCTCGATATGCTGGAAAAGGCAAAGGCCGAGTACAATACTCTGCGCGGCGCGGTAATGCGCACATCGAGCAACGATATAGAGGATACGTCACCTTCTTTCAAGACCGTGGAGGATGACGGTGCGAATCAGCTGTCGAAGGAGGAGAGCAGCCAGCTGGCTCAGCGTCAGTACAAGTTTATCCAGAATCTGGAGGCTGCCCTGGCCCGTATCGAGAACAAGACATACGGAATCTGCCGCGTTACCGGTAAGCTCATCCCTAAGGAGAGACTCCGTCTGGTCCCGCACGCCACATTGACTGTGGAGGCTAAGGAGATGCTCTCTAAGAAATAGTTTATGAAGTTTTCGACAGGGAAAAGGCTTATCGTTCTGGCGGTGGTTCTGGTCGTGATTGACCAGGTCGTCAAGGTTGCGGTAAAGACCAATATGTCTCTCTATGAGCATTTTTCGGTCTTCGGCAACTGGTTTCAGATATTCTTCATAGAGAACGAGGGAATGGCCTTCGGAATGAAGTTCGGGGGTGCAGTGGGCAAGTTCCTGCTCTCCGCTTTCCGCATATGTCTGTGCGGGGCGCTGGTGTGGTGGATTTCCTCGCTGTGCAAGCGGAACCGGGCTGTCTCCGAGGGGACTTCTTGTGAGGCCCGTGTCCCGACGGGAGTCCTTGTGGGTCTTACGCTCATTACTGCCGGGGCTTTCGGCAACATCATCGACAGTCTCTTCTACGGAATCATCTGGGACTACGCTCCGTTTATGTTCGGAAAGGTTGTGGATATGTTCTACTTCCCGATCATAAACACCGTATGGCCGTCCTGGCTGCCGTTTATAGGCGGCAAGCCTTTCACTTTCTTCGATCCTGTGTTCAATTTCGCGGACAGCTGCGTGACCGTGGGGGCCATCTATCTCCTTCTGTTCCAGTGGCATTTCTTCGCGTCTTCTGAAGCGGAACCGAAAAAGTCGAAATAGACTCTTGCGGAATCGGAAATTATCCCTAACTTTGCACTCCCTTTCGGAGTGAAAGTTTTTGATGGGGCTTTCCGGCTGTTTGATACCGGTAAGAAATATTGGAGAGTTGGCCGAGTGGTTGATGGCGGCAGTCTTGAAAACTGTTGACCCTAACGGGTTCGGGGGTTCGAATCCCTCACTCTCCGCAAAGGATTGAAGCTCAGCGCGTTAGCGCTGGGCTTTTTTGGTGCGGCAGCCTGTGCAAGCTCGCTTGCAAAAGGTCTGCCGTGCCAAAAAGCCAGGGCCGAAGGCCCGTGAGCTTCAATCCTTTGCAAGGGCCCCCGCGGCGAGCGGGAAGGGAAAAGGCACGCGCAGCGTGGCTAATCCCGTCCGCCGCAGGCGGGGAGGGATGTCGGCGCGCAGCGTCGAAATCCCGGAGAGTGAGGGATTCTACAGGCGGTGGAGCAGCTCATCGGCTGTGTATTCCGTCATCAGGGTGACGGCGAACCATTTCTTGCCGAGGTCCTTGATTGATGCGCCGAAGTGGTAGATGCTGTTGTCGATTATCAGGAACCTGTCGTGCGAGTTCTTGAAGACCTTCACATCGATTGCCGGGTATTGGGCGTTGTGCTTATCTATGTCCAACTGGAGGACCTTGCTGATCTGCATCGTGTAGATTGTGGCGGCAACGCCGGCAGCACGCTTGTCAAACATTGTGAGAACCGTGTCGTCTACGTAGTTGTCGATAAGAACAATCTTTGACTTCGCTTCACGTATGCGATCTGCAACGAAGGTGTAGGCGTCATAGGTCTGACCGTCAAAGAAAATTCCCTGACGGACCGGCTCGTTCTCTTCAAACTTTGCGAATACCTTCTCGAAGTTCTGCTCGTTCTCGAGTTGCTTTCTGTCGAGACGGTCGAGCCGATGAAGTATCTGGGCATTGGCGACGAGATATCTTCTCATCGCCACAAATGCGCGCATTATCAATATGTTGGCATTAATGGCTG
>CAVCRS010000011.1:0-38132 GCA_963604635.1 Faecalibacillus sp. | reverse complement strand
CATTGGCTGCCGCCGCCTGCTCGCAGGTACCTGACGGGAAGACCGTCTATCTGAAAGATTACCTCACTGAAGAGATGATTGCAGACGACGCCGAACCTGCGATCAGGGAGGCGCTGGACGAATGTCTGAAAGGCAGAAACAGCACTCTCGTGCTGCCTGGCGGAACTCTGAAAGTAAAGCCTGACTTCTGCTTCAACAAATACCAGAAGATCAGCAACAACGACCCGAGCGACAAGCGCATCGCCTTCGACATCTGCGGAGCTGACGGACTGACCGTCGAGGGCAACGGCACGACTCTGCTCTTTACCGGATTCGTGTCACCTTTCAACATCGAGGATTCCCGGAACATCTCCGTGAACGACCTCAATATAGACTATACCAGAACCTTCCATTCCGAAGGTCTTATCACCGGATCAGGCAAGGACTGGGTAAAGCTCAGATTCCCTGAGGATTACATCGTAAAGCTGGAGAGCGGAATTCTGGTATTCAGAGACAAGGACGGAAACAGATATCCTTACGGGAATCTTCTGGAATTCGATTCAGAAAAGAAAGAAGTGGCCCATTACGTGCACGATTACTGGGTGCGGGGCGTAGGGCTCCGGGCCGAAGCGCTTCCTGACGGGGACTATAAGGTTTATGAGAAGGATATCGAAGTCACGGAAGGCAACATTCTGGTCTTCGGTGCAGCCGAAAGGTTACATCCCGCGTTCACATTGGACGGATGCGAAGCATTCGGCCTGAAGAATGTGAACATCTGGCACTGCGGCGGAATGGGTGTGATTGCGCAGCGCTCCTCCGACATCTCGCTGGAGAATGTGAACGTGGTGCCGTCGCCGGGCAAGAACCGGATGATCAGCATCACGGCTGACGCGACGCACTTCATCAACTGCCGGGGCTACATCCGGATGACGGGCTGCACTTTCACGAATCAGAAGGACGATGCCACGAATATCCACGGCTGGTACTCGGTAGCGAGGAAGAAACTCGCTGACAATCAGCTGCTTCTGTGGTCGAACTACGATAAGGATTTCGCCCGCGAGGGGATGATGATGGAGATTGTGGACCACAACACGATGATGACTTACGACACGCTCGAGGTGGCCAGCGTCTATAAGTACAATGACGAGTATTCGGCGGTTACGTTCACGGAGCCGATTCCGGAGCGTTTCGAGGAGAAGGACGTGCTCGCGGACGCATACGCAAACCCGGACGTGACCATCGAGGGCTGCACATTCGGCAACAACAGGGCACGCGGCCTGCTGATCGGCTCGCGCGGCAAGGTGCTGATACAGAACAACCTGTTCCACGTTCCTGGCGCGGCGATACTCTTCGAGGGAGACGGCAACTACTGGTATGAGCAGTCAGGGGTGAGGGATGTCACGATCCGCGGCAACACCTTCGAGAACTGCCTGTACGGAAGCAATTCGTGGGGCAAGGCGTACATCGCTGTCGGAAGCGGCATTCCGCAGAAGGATAGCAGCCGCTACCACCGGAACATCACGATCGAGGGCAACACATTCCGGACCTTCGATCCTAGAATTCTGAACCTATACTGCGTGGACGGCGTGACCTACCGTGGCAACACCGTCATTCCGAATGAGGACTATGAGTTCGGAAGACCTGCATCCCCGTTCGAAATCAAGTACTGCGACAACGTAAACATTGAGGAATGACGAAACGGGCTTTCTGACCTCAGCGCCGGACTGACCGCCACCTTTCCTACTCCGTGCGGATGGAGTCGGCGGGGTTCGAGTGCGCGGCGCTGAGGGTCTGGAAGAAGACGGAAATGACTGCGACAAACAGGGATCCTGCTGCGGCGGCAAGGAAAATCCACACGCTGAAAGAAATCCTGTACGCGAAGTCCTGCAGCCAGCGGTTCATCAGGTACCAGGACAGCGGAGCGGCAAAAACAAGGGAAATCAGAAGCGGAGCGCAGAACTTGCCTATGAGCAGGGCGAGAACCTGGTTTGTGGTGCTTCCCATAATCTTGCGCACCCCGACTTCCTTGCGGCGCTCACGGATGAAGGACACTGACATTCCGACAAATCCGAGAACGGATATCAGAATGGCGATGCCGGTAAAGATGGACACGAGAATCATCGTGACCCTTTCGTTCGAGAAGGACATCGCTATCTCCCGGCGGATGTCACGGACTTTCCATTCCATATCAAAGTCCGACCCGTCGATTTCCTCCACCAGGGCGCACAGGCGCCTGTAGGCGTCTTTCGAGCCGTCAGTCTTGACAAGGAATCCGGGATTTTCGATCTTTTCGGTATCCTTGAGCTCTATCAGCATCGGCTTGTAAGGGTCGAGGACATTGACCATATGGGTGTCATTGAAGATACCGGCAATCTGGACGCTCTGCCCATCGCCCCAATCCAAAAGGCTGTTTTCCGACGTGACCCCGTTCATACGCGCGGCGGTTTCGTTCAGATACTTCACGTCACCTTCCAGATGGAAATCCTCCACAAGATGAAGTCCCGAAACCTCGAGGAAATCCCGGTCGCAGCCCATCAGATAGAAGAGAATACGGTTCTGGTCCTTGTCCGTATGGCTCTCCATCGTGGAGCTGTTGCCGTCGAGAGCGGAATCCTCGAAGCAGCCGAACTTCTCGACATAAGGCTGGGCCTTCAGGGCATCCTTCATCCGCTGCTTGCAGTCCACCTGCAGGAAGAAGCGGTCCTCAGTTTCGTAGCCCATAGGGGCGCTGACCAGATGGTTCATCTGAAGGAGAATGGTGAAGGTCGCGGTGAGCATCGTCACGGTGATGATGTTCTGAATGATGATGAACACCTTGCTCAGAACCATCTTCGAGTGCTGGCGGAACGACCCCCTGACTATGTCTATAGGCTTGTATTTCAGAAGAGTCAGCGTAGGGAGAATGCCTGAAACCACACCTGTGAAGATGATGAAGAGAAGGCTCGCCGTCACGGTGGCGAAGTTAATGTCCTTAAGGATGGCGATCTTTCCCTGAAACAGCGTCTGGAAATTATTCTGGAATGCGATGGCGAGAGCCAGACCGATGAGGAAGGAGAAGAACACCATCATAGTGGATTCCAGGATGAGTTCGAGGGAGATCTTGCGGCTGTCGCTGCCCAGAAGACGGCGCGTAGCCATTTCTTTGGCCCGGAAGCCGGTATTGGCCACCGTGAGATTTATGTAGTTCGAGACGGCGAAAAGGAGTATCGCGAGAACCACGGCCAGAAGAATGCCCAGAATGCTCTTGTCCCCCTTCATCAGTCCGCTGCCGTCATTCTGGGGAGCGAACATCAGATCATCCAGCGGAACGAAAACCGCGCCCGTTTTGCCCATATACTGGAAGAAGCGCGAGCGCTTGGTGATGAAATCCGTCACGGCGTCGGTCTTGTCATTCAGATTCTGTCCCGGCCGCATCATTAGGAAGGTGTAATTGCTTCCGAGCGGCCCGCTTATCATAAAGGCTTCATTGTACCTGAATCCTAGTATCTGCGAAACCCTTTCACTGCTGACGATAATCTCCGCGCTGTTCATAAGGGCCGTGCGGTCTATGTCCTTTATGACTGCGGATACGGTATAGACCAGGGTGCTGTCATAAGGGTCCCCGCCGCCGTCAAAAAGCGTGATGCCGCGGCTTCCCACTATGTTCAGCGGCTTTCCTATGGCATCCTCCCCCTGAAAGAGCTTATCGGCGAGGGACTTCGTGACCACGCATTTCGCCGGACTGTCAAGGGCTGTGCGCGGGTCACCTTCCAGCACCTTGAAGTCGAAGAAACTGAAGAATGTGGAGTCTGCGGTCATAAGGTTGCCCTTCCCCTCTCCGTTGCTGTCACCGGAACAGCGGTCACCGTAAACAATCTTCGCCTGAGCGAAATTTATGTTGCAGACGGACTCAATCTCAGGGAACTGTTCCTTGAGAGCCTGTGCGGTCTGAGGCCAGAGGTAGAGGTTCTTGTCATTACCGACCAGGCAGATTCTGTCGTGATTGCGGTGCCAGCGGTCGATGCTGAACTGCCTGTAGGTGTAGTCCCCTATCAGAATCACGAACATCAGCGAGAGAGCAAGCCCGACCACATTGATCAGGGTGTAAAGCGGGTTGTTCCGCAGGAAACGGAAGAAAAGTTTCATAGGACCAGGGTAAAAATATCAGGCATTGCCCCCCCCGATGAACCGCAGAGGCCTCCAATTCAATGAATTACACTAATAGACATTGGTATAAATCTGTCCGTTGCGGGATTCAGGGACTGCGCCGCGAACGGTATCGAAGAGTTCAGGAACAGTGACGAATACGAAGCCACGGCTCTTGAGTTCAGGGATGACGGTCTTGAGAGCCTCGACGGTGGCGTCATTGCCCTTGAAATCGTGCAGAAGGAGGATGTCCCCGTCTTTCACGTTCTCCAGAATCCTCTGGATGCGGGTTTCGGCTGAGACTTCGGCGTGGTAGTCCTCGCAGCCGTAGCCGCAGATGAATGTAAGATCTATAGTCTTGTGCATCAGCTCGTTGTGGTCAATATAAGGAGGACGGAAGAAACGCGGGGCCTCGCCAGTGTATTTCTCTATCAGTTCGCTGGTTTTAGATATTTCATCCTCAATTTCCGAAGCCGAAAGCTTGGACATCGCGCTGTGCGTATAGGAATGATTCTCAATGTCGCATCCCATATCGAAAGCCCTCATCATCACCTTCGCGGAAGCCTTGTCGATGTTCTGCCCGATAACGAAGAAAGATGCCCTCACCCCGTTCTCCTCCAGAACGTCCAGAACTTTCGGAGTGGTTACGGTATTCGGACCGTCATCGAAACTCAGGGCGATGTATTTCGGAAACTTGGCAGGATAGGCAGTCAGCTGATATGCAAGGCTGCAGGCCATCCTGAACTGTCCCGGAGTGTTCGGGTGAAGGAGGTCATAATCCGGACTGCGGAAGTACTTCTGATGCTCCTGCAGAAGCGGATAGAGTCCTGAAATGCTGTTCAGATCGATTACCGGGACCGCCCACACATTGGCCGCCTCCTTTATGGCGGCCACGTAATCCTCTATGAAGAGTCCGCAGCCGTTCGAGAAAGACTCCTCGGGCTGAATGTTCGTCGGGCCGAAGTTCGCGGCTCCGCGGTGCAGCGGAGTGAGCAGAATTATCTGCTTGTCAGGGTAATGCGACTTGAGAAAACGCATCGTGGAGTTCGTGCGGCCTCGGAAGGTGGAGTCATCGTAAACAAGCTCGCGGTGCCTGCGCTCGACGGTGTTGCCGTTGTGGTTCGTGGACTGTGTGTCGAAACTGTACCACTCGCCCAGCGGAATGTTCCCGTTATAATCGTTCGTGCCTACGAACACGATGATCGCATCCACCGCCTGACCGTGCTCAGCCTCAAGCTTTTCCGCCTGAGGGATGATCTGGCTCATATTGTGGCCGCTGATGCCGTAGACATAGGCCTCGATGCCCAGAATGTCCTCAAGGAAATTGGGGAAGGTATTGTTAGTGGCGGCGACCTGGTACACGTCGATGATGGAATCGCCCAGGAAAGCAACCCTCGCGCCGTCCCACTGGCTGCGGATCTTCGTGAGAGGCCCCGTCTGGCCCGGCATCATTCCGCCGGGCATCATTCCGCCGGGCATCTGGCCCATAGGACCTCCCTGTCCCATCTGAGGAGGCATCTGGCCTGAATTGAATCCCTGACCGAACATCGGCTGCGCCTGCGCCGGGGCCTGAAAGCACAGGGCGAGAATACAAATCAATACTGTCGCAAACAACTTTTTCATACTTTTCAGACAATTTTCGTAAAGATAGCAAAAACGCTTCAAAAAACACAAGCCGGCGGGCGGGAATCAACTGTCATTACGGAATTATGGACATCATTCGCAGGAATTTGTTACCTTTGTGTGTTTTAAATTTTAAGATTATGGCACTCGAACAGCAAATCCAGAAGGATATTATGGAGGCGATGAAGGCCAAGGATACCGTCCGCCTCAACTCAGTACGTTCCATCAAGTCGGCGATTCTGCTCGCCAAGACCGCTGAGGGCGGCAGCAAGGAGCTCACCGATTCCGACATCATAAAACTCATCCAGAAGCTTGCGAAGCAGCGCAAGGAAGCCGCGGAGCAGTACGTCGCAGCCGGCCGCAAAGAGCTGGCGGACAACGAATTGGCCGAGGCGGAGGTGCTCGCTTCCTATCTGCCGAAGATGCTCTCCGAGGCTGAGGTCGAGGAGAAACTCAAGGCAATCATCGCCGAGGTGGGCGCAAGCAAGCCTTCCGATATGGGCAAGGTGATGGGCGTCGCCACGAAGCAGCTCGCAGGTCTCGCCGAGGGCCGCGTCATCTCCACCATCGTGAAGAAGCTGCTGGCGTAGCTTTACGCGCTGTGCGCGGTCACAGCTGCCCATTCAGGTCGCTTCGCTCCTTAGGAGCTTCGATTCAAGACGCTGATTGTGCGGCCGCTGACGCGTCCAATACGTTAACGGACCTCGCCCTTAGACCCGTTTGTCCGCGAAAACCCACGTATTTCCGGACAAACCTCCTCCAAAATACAATTTGTCCGTGAAAACCCACGTTTTTCCGGACAAACTTTTATTGGACGAAGGCCGCGCTAATCCTGCTGCTTGAGCGTATCGACAGGGTTGGCGTGCGCGGTTCTGAGCGTCTGAGCGATAATCGAGATGAACGAAATCACGAGGGTCAGCGCCGCGGCTGCGAGAATGGCCCACCACGGGAAGTCGATGGCGTTGTAGAAGCCCTTGAGATAGTAGCGCATTGCCCAGATGCTGATCGGAGCCGCGATGACAACGGCGGCGACCGTCATTATGACGAATGACTTCGAGAGCTTCGCCGCGGCCTGGTTCACGCCGGAGCCGAAAATCTTGCGTACGGCGATTTCGCGGGACTGCTGCCCTGTGTAATAGACCGCCATTGCGAAGAGTCCGAGCGCCGAAATGAGTATCGCGAGCAGCATAAAGGTCATCACAAGCGTCATCGTGTTGCGCTTGCCGGTCAGCGCATCATTCAGATAATCATCCACATACATAAGGTCTTCCGGTTCTGACGGAACTCCCAGAAATTCCTTCGCCGTCTCGATCCACACGCTGCGCACAGCCTCGATGGCCTCCTTGTGGCTGCCTGTAGTCTTCATAACCAGACCGAAGCAGGCCTCTCTGCCGTCGCGGATCTGCACCGCACTGTGGCTGTCCTCCAGCGGCTCGTCCAGGGCGTTGTTCACTCTGAAATCCTCGATTATGCCGCACACCTTATACTCCTCATTGTCACCGATATACGGTTTCTCGGCCGACACGCCGTAGCGCCGTTTAGTCTCTTCGGCTATCCAGCAGCTTTCACCGATGACAGGCTCGCTGTACTGCTCCACCACCTTGAATCCGAACATCCGGAATGCAGTGCTGTCGATCATCACCATCCTCATCCAGGACATATTCTCGTTCTCGATATGCACTCCGTTCGCCCCGCAGCCGAAAGGAGGCGCGGCATAGCATCCGATCTGCCGAATCTGAGGCAGTTTGCTTAGGCGGTCATAGAGAGCCATATTCGCGTCCGAGTTCCCCCAGCCCAGCGAATGGGTGCTGATGTCGAGCAGGTCCTCCGTCTCGTAGCCCGTCGGCAGATTTACCATATGGTTCATCTGCAGCAGCATAGTCAGCGACACCGCGATCAGGACAGTGCTTATGACATTCTGGCAGATTATAAATATCTTACTGAACACCAGCTTGTTGCGCAGGCGGAAATTGCCTTTCACGACATCCACCGGCTTGAACTTCGAGATCATCGCGGCCGGCAGGAGCGCCGACACGAGCGAGATGACTATGAGCAGAGCCAGGCCGGCTGCGATGCTGCCCGCATCCGCGGCCAATACAATATTCGTGTCGAGCAGTCCCTCGAACCATTTTTTCAGGCCTGCGGCCAATAAGAGGCCTAAGATGAAGCAGCCTGCGGTGAAGACGAAGGATTCGGTTATGTATCTGTAAACTATGCTCCTGGAGGATTCTCCGAGGAGTTTTCTCGTGGCCATTTCCTTGGCACGCTTGCCGGTCTGGGCCACGGTAAGATTGATGTAGTTGAAGATGGCGGAGATAAGGAGCACAATGCCTACCAGAAGCAGAATCTCCACGACCTTCCTGTCGCCCTTGCGGAGCGGAGCATAGCTTTCAAGGTCAGTGAAATAGAGTTTGTCGAAGCGGGTGAGGGTCGATCCGTAAAGGAAGACTCCGTTCGAACCGTCTCTGTGATACCAGTCACCCCAGTAGGCTATGTATTTGTCAAGCAGTTTCTCGGACACTGCGTCAGGGTCTGCGCCATCCGCGAGTGTGAGGAAAGTCTGGACCATTCCGAAGTTGTCCATTCTCTGGAATATGCCGGCAATAACCTTCATACTCAGGAAGATATCATAATGGCTGAACTCGTCGTACGGTCCGAAGTCCTCGATGGTGCCGTTTATGACATAAGTTGTTCCGGACAGGTTGAAGGTCTTTCCGACAGGATTTTCCCCACCGAAGGCTTTGCGGGCGAAACTCTCGGACACGAGGGCGTCATTTTCCCCGGCCAGGATTCTGTTCTCGTCGCATCCGGTGATTCTGTAATCGAACAGCTGGCGGAAATTCGTGTCCAGGGCCGCGGCCTGTACGGCGTAATAATCCTCTCCGACCGTAATGTCTGCGGAGCCATAGGGGGCGATTCTGGTCCAGGATTTTATCTCAGGAATGCTCGGAAAGAACTCCTCGCCTGTTCCGAGTGTCATTCCGGTCGATGCCCCCATACCGATGGCATAGATTTCCTTAGCTTTAGGCTGGCGCCCTCCCACGCTGAATTCAGTTCCGGCGTAGGTCATCAGAAGAATCACGAAGCCCAGGGCCACGGAAAGGCCCAGGATCTCCACGAAGGAGTACAGCTTGTTCTTCAGCAGAAACTTGAAATAGCTCTTCATATGTAATTTTTCCAAAGTCAAACGCTGACGACTTATGCACTCTTCGTGCCAAAACTTCCAAACAATTACTACACAAACACATACATACCAAAAGCGCACTCCGAAGTGTAAAATAACTTTACACTCCTGTAAAGAATTTTTACACCCGCCCTTTACACTCCCCCCACAGCGGTCCCGACAGACTCAACGGCCGCATTGGACGCGAAGCGGCCGGGAAAATAATTGCGGAGGTTGAGTCTGCCGGGGCCGATGTGGGCAAAGCCGGCATTGGACGCGAAGCGGCCGGAGGATTGCGGGGGAAATTTTTGGAATTGGGCGGGAGGATATGTATATTTGCCGGACTTCCCCGAGCACAGACTTTATGAAGAAAATATATCTCGCGCTTGCCGCGCTTCTCACAGCCGCCACGCTCGGCGCCCAGACGCCGTCCGTTGACTCCTACTTCGAGATGAGAGCGGATGCGAAATTCCCGAAAGAAGACAATCTTCTGAACGCCCATCTGGCAAACCTGTATGTAAACGCACAGTTCAGCGACGAACTGAGTTTCCACTGGAGAGTACGCTTCTCCAAATGGTACAACGGCCAGAGCTTCATAAACTCCTCGGACTTCCTCTACCTGAAATGGCAGCCTTTCGAGCACCTGAGATTCAAGGCCGGAAGAGACTGCCTCTACATAGGAGGTTATGAATACGAGCAGGGGCCCATCGACATCTTCTACACCTCGGAATTCTGCAACAATGTAGCCCCGTACAAATTCACCGCCACCGTGGATATCGTGGGAGAGAACGACTGGGTCGGCTTCCAGGTCGGCGAGACGCCTTTCGGAAAGAAGGGCGTGATGCTCAGCGCGATGTGGAACGGCCATCACGGATTCTTCGAATCCCTCTGGTCAGTGAACGCCGGAGAGAACCTGGACGGAGGATGCTCCTGGCTCATCGGCCTCGGCAACCAGTTCCACCTCACGGAGAACCTCACCTTCATCGTGGACTACACCGACCGGCTTCACGGCGGCCTGCTGAAGGATTTCACCATCGTTCCGAAACTCACCTACCGCCCCTGCGACTGGTTCAGGACCCGCCTCGAGGGCTCCATCGACTACAATGACAGCGGTGAATCCAACTTCCGCGTCAGCTCTGCAGACATCGCCCAGTACTTCTGCAGCATTCCTGATGAGTTCAGAAGTCTCAACGCTGGCATCCAGCTCGAATTCTTCCCGCTCAAGGCCCTCGGAGACGACCTCAGGCTCCACCTCGCCTACAACCGCCGGAACAGCCACCGCTTCGGAACGGATGTATCCGTCACCTCCGACTGCCTCAACCTGGGCGTAACTTACAAGCTCAGAGCACACTTCCCGAAACAGAAATAAAACGAATCACAATAATTATGAAAAAGTTTGTCACATCCCTTTTCCTTCTGACGCTCTGCCTCTGCGCAGGCGCACAGACCACCTCGGGCCTGACTTCAGGCCAGTTCAACGCATACGCCACAATGCAGGCCCCGGAGGTTCCGTTCAGGCTCATTCCCACCACGGACCTGCAGAATTTCATAAAGCTGGACACCAGAACCGGACAGCTCTGGGTCATCCAGCGCTCCACCATCTCCGAGTCCAAGACGCTCTCCTGGACGCTCGACGACAGCAAGCTGGCTGAGGCCACTGATGAGAACATCGGAAGATTCATCCTCTGCCCTACCGGCAGCAACTACAATTTCATCCTTCTCGACCAGACCGACGGCAGGACCTGGGAAGTGCAGTTCTCGCTAACCTCCGCGGAATCGAACAGAAGGGCTGAAATCGGTGCGCCGGTATCAAGTTCCGAGGTCAAGGCGCTCAGCTCCGACGAGATGATAAAGAACATCAAGAAGTGCGTGGTTACCAAGGTCCTGAGTGACGGAAGCGCCATTGCCACAGGTACGGCTCCGAACGGCGAGCTGACCGTCAGACTCACCCGCGAGGACGGCACCCGCTTCAAGAAGGGGGACACCCTCGTCGCGACCAGAGGCCAGTCTTTCCTCTTCACGGGCTACTACAACTATGATTCTCCGGACGGCCCAATCACGATCCCGGTATTGATTCTCAGATAATGCTCCTGCGGCGCCAAGTCATTTCGACAAGCTCAATGACCGCACAGCACAATTATAAGAGGTAATTGCTTTTATAATCGTCAGTTTTTAGTACCTTTGCTTGATAGTACTAAAAACTGACGATTATGTTTGATTCCACTCACGGACTGTACGTGGCCCACGGGCCTCAGGGTCCCATATCCATCTGCGGCCGAATGGCAAACCGCCACGGCCTCATCGCCGGAGCCACAGGAACCGGCAAGACCGTAACCCTCCAGGTCCTCGCGGAAACTTTCTGCCAGGCCGGTGTACCGTGCTTTATGGCCGATATGAAGGGCGACCTGAGCGGCATAAGCCAGACCGGAGCGATGAGCGGCTTCATCAGCAAGCGCTGCGCCGAATTCGGCATAGAAAACCCGCAGTTCGCCCCTTGTCCGGTACGCTTCTATGACGTGTTCGGGGAGCAGGGCCATCCTATGCGCGCCACCGTGTCCGATATGGGCCCGCAGCTGCTCTCCCGCCTTCTCGGTCTCAACGAGACCCAGACCGGAGTCCTGAACATCCTCTTCAAGGTCGCCGACGACAGAGGCCTGCTGCTTCTGGATATGAAGGACCTCCGCTCGATGCTCTCATACATCGCCGACCACGCCAAAGAGCTGACAAACAGCTACGGAACCGTTTCCTCGGTCAGCGTGGGAGCCATCCAGAGAGCACTTCTCGAACTTGAAAACCAGGGCGCCGACAAATTCTTCGGCGAGCCCGCATTCGACATCTACGACCTTCTCCAGACCGAGCAGGGCAAGGGCGTGATGAGCGTTCTCGCGGCCGACAAGCTGATGCTGAACCCGAAGCTCTATTCGACCTTCCTGCTCTGGCTGCTGTCGGACCTCTACGCCACTCTCCCTGAAGTCGGCGATATGGACCTTCCGAAACTCGTATTCTTCTTCGACGAGGCCCACACTCTCTTCGAGGACACTTCGAAGGCCCTCGTAAGCAAAATCGAGCAGGTCGTACGCCTCATCCGAAGCAAGGGCGTAGGCGTTTACTTCGTGACTCAGAACCCTACCGACATCCCTGACAGCATCCTCGGACAGCTCGGAAACCGCGTCCAGCACGCCCTGAGGGCCTTCACGCCGAAGGACCAGAAGGCCGTCAAGAGCGCAGCCGAGACTTTCCGCGCGAACCCTGCATTCAAGACTGAGGACGCCATAATGGAGCTCGCCACCGGCGAAGCCCTCGTGTCGTTCCTCGATGAGAAGGGCTCCCCAAGTATGGTCGAAAGAGCCCGTATCCTCTTCCCTCTCAGCCAGATAGGTGCCATCAGCGAGTCCCAGCGAGACACCATCATAAAGCAGTCCCGCATCTACGGCAAGTATGACAAGGCTGTCGACCGCGAGAGCGCGTTCGAGGTCCTGCTCGCGGAAAGCGAGGAGGCCGAGAAGGCGCGGCAGCAGGAGGAAGAGGAGGCTGCAGCCCAGGCAGAGGCCGAAAAGACCGCCAGAGGGCAGAGCAAGTCTGCCAATAAAAAGGCCACGAGTCTCGGCAAGGCATTGATCGGCGCGGCCGTAGGCGCGGCGATCACCTCGGCCACCTCGAGTCTGGGCACGAGCGTCGCGAACAAAGTCACCGGCACGAAGAGCCGCACGACGGGCAAGAGCGCCGCGAACAAGGCAATCAAGTCCGCGACTTCTTCCGCGACACGCACTCTCGTGCGGTCAATCCTGGGGAATCTTCTGAAATAACGAATTGGCCGGAACGGCCGCGTAAGAATTTCAATATGGGAAAACTCTTTGACGAACTCAGCAAGGACTACCGAATGAAGGAGGGCCTGAAGACCTGCATCAACTGCGGGACCTGCACGGCCATCTGTCCTGCCGCCGAGTTCTATAAATATGACCCCCGAAAAATCGTCGACACCGTGCAGCGCAAGGACGACGCCGAGATAGAGGCGCTACTGAAAAGCGAAACCATCTGGTACTGCGGGGAGTGTATGTCCTGCGTCACGAGATGTCCGAGGCGTAACGGCCCGGGGCTGGTGATTATGGCTCTCAGAAACCTTTCCATAAAGCTGGGCTATTTCACGGAAAGCGAAAAGGGCCGCCAGATTTACCCTCTCACCAAGACCCTGACAGGCAATATGCTCAACTTCGGCTACTGCATCTATCCGACCACTTTCGTTTTCGAAGACCACCCTGAAGCCGGTCCTGTCTGGAAATGGCACACCGAGCATCTGGAAGACAGTCTGGAGCGCAATGGAGGCAACTATCAGGGCGAGGGGCCCGGGATCCTGCGCAAGATTCCGCAGCAGGCTCTCGATGAGCTGAAGGCCATTTTCGACGTGACAGGCGGCACCGAGAGGATAGAGACCGTGAACAGATGCTCAGAAAAAAAGGCGGAGGAGATGGGAATGACTGTGGAGGAATACCGCCGGTACGTATTCGAGACCTGCTCTCCGGGACATTTCAACAACGAGGATTAGGAAGCACAATGATATATCAAGGCAAGAAACTGATCTGGGCAGATTACCAGAAAGAGATACCGGACGACCATTGGTACTATGTGCGCAGCTGCATCAGGCAGAACTTCTTCCCGGCTTCGGAGAAGATGTTCACCGAGATAACGCGCAATGTCCTGGGCAAGGACATCTATGAGAATCCGAGCCACACGACCTGCGGAGGCATCGCCTACCACTGCGACACCCTCCCCCAGGAGACGGCGATGACCGTGGTGGCGCGACAGTTCGCCATAATGACAGAGTCCGGCTACGAGAATCTGTGCCCTTCGTGCATCACGTCCTTTGGAAACTACACCGAAATCCTCGAGACATGGAGGGAGTTCCCGGAACTGGAGACAAGGGTGCGCGAGATGCTGTGGAAGGCCTGCCGGCGCGAGTTCAACAAGCCCAAGTACCTGGCGCACAGCAGCGATCTGATATACAAATTCCGTAACGAGATAGCTGAGAAAGCCAAATTCCGCCTCGTGAACCGCGAGACCGGGGAGCCGCTGAGAATCGTGGAGCACATCGGCTGCCACTATTCGAAGATGTTCCCGTCGAAGGGCGTGGGCGGCGCCGAGTACCCGTACGTGCTCGCGGGAATGGTGGAGTCCTGGGGCGGAAGCGTGATCGACTATCCCGAGAGGCGCCACTGCTGCGGATTCGGCTTCCGCCAATACTTTGTCAAGGCGAACCGGGGCTACTGCATATCCAACACTCACAAGAAGTTCGAGTCTATGGAGCCGTATCATCCGGACGCCATCGTCACTAACTGTCCGGGCTGCCCTTATTTCCTGGACAGATGGCAGTATGTGATTTCCGAACAGACCGGCAAGACTTACGGGGAGAACGGCTACGGAATTCCGGTGCTCACCTACGAGGAGCTGGCGGGGCTTGTGCTGGGCTACGACCCGTGGGATCTGGGCCTGCAGCTGCATCAGGTGGCGGTCGAGCCGCTGCTGGACAAGATAGGCGTCGAGTATGACCCGAAGGCGAAGTACCTGGGAGTCGATAAGAAGAACATTATGCGCCCGGGACTGCCGAGCGTGCTCAAATGCTGTTGACTTATTGGCCGGTTGCTGCCGGCCAATCATAATACGGAGCTCCGCGCCTGCGGAGGATTGGCAGCAGCGCGCTGCCCCTTGAATTGGCAGGCTCTGCCTGCCGCGTAAAAATTGGCAGGCTTGTCCTGCCCTCATAATTGCTGAAGTATGAAAGAGAACGTAGTGATAATCGGTGGCGGAATCGCCGGGATGGAGGCAGGCAAACAGCTGCTCGCGCTCGGATATTGCCCTATATTGGTCGAAAAAGGCGAAAGGCTCGGCGGGCACGTCGCGCAGTGGAACCGGCTGTTTCCGGATATGACGCCGGCGCAGGAGGTCGTGGACGGCATCCGCGAGGGCCTCGGCGGCGCGAACATCTTCCTTGACACGGAGATTTCGTTCATAAACAAGCTCAAGGACGGCTACAGCGTGATGCTCTCGAACGGCGTGAATGTCGTGTGCCGGGCGGTGCTCTTCGCGACGGGTTTCCACCTCTTCGACGCCCGCAAGAAGGAGGAGTACGGCTACGGAATCTACAACCAGGTCATCACGAACCGCGATCTGGAGCACTGGTTCAACGGCGAGGCCGACGTGCGCATTGACTCACGGGAGATGTCACGCATAGGCTTCGTGCACTGCGTGGGCTCGCGCGACGTCAAGGCGGGCAACGCCCAATGCTCGAAGGTCTGCTGCATCACTGCTATCAAACAGGCGATCGAGCTTAAGGAGAAGTTCCCGCAGGCGGAGATTTACTGTTTCTATATGGATCTGAGGCTCTTCGGCAAGAAATACGAGGACTTCTATATCAAGGCTCAGAGGGATTACGGGATTCATTTCCTGCGCGGTCGCGTTTCGGAGGTGAGCGAGACTATCGACGGACGCGTGTGCGTGAAAGCCGAGGATACGCTTTCCGGCAAACCGGTGAAGATCACGCTCGACCTGCTGGTGCTGATGGCGGGGATGGTGAGCAATTCCGGCGTGGGGCAGATCGCCTCGATGATTCCGCTGGGAACCGACAGCGACGGCTTCCTCAAGAGCCGGGACAACATCTACAGCATCATCGAATCGGAGCGGCGCGGCATATTCTTCGCCGGGGCCTGCACCGGGACCAAGACTGTGCCGGAGACATTGGCCGAAGCCCGCTCCGCAGCATTGGCCATACATAATTACTTAAGCACCGGCAGAATATGATCAACTTCGGATTCGGTCTCTCACCTTCATCCACGGTAAATCTGGACAAGGCGGACCTTTCTCTGCTCTGTCGCGTGCGGACGCTCGAGCCGGACGTGGACATCTGTATGGCCTGCGGGAGCTGCACGGCTTCGTGCACTGCGGGGCCTTTTACGGGGATGAGCGTGCGCAAGGTGATAAATGACCTGCAGCGGGGACGGAACAAGGATATCGAGAAGATGATTTCTGGCTGCATGCTCTGCGGAAAATGCACGATGGTCTGCCCTCGAGGAATCAATACCAGACATTTAATCCTCTCTGTATGGAGGGTTTACAATAAGGAGGGACTGAAATGATAGAGCGATTTGCATCCGGTTTCCATCCTTTCGTGCTGCCGTTCTTGTTCGGAATGGTATTCGTGCTCGGATACTGTCTCTACGGCTTGTTTCACATCATTTACCAGCTGGACCGCAAGGAGAGGCGGCAGTTCCTGCTCTCGCTGATCACGCCCGCGACCATATGGAAGAATATCCGGGACATTTTTCTCAACTGCCTCATACACGTAAAGTTATGGAAGAGGAACAAGGTTCTGGGCTATATGCACTCCTCGATTGCTTTCGGCTGGTTTATGCTGATCGTGCTGGGGCATATCGAGTGCTGGGTCTATATGCCGCACAGGGTCAAGTTCCTGTACTACCCTATCTTCTTCAATTATTTCGTGGCTGAGAACGAATCGACGGTGGGCGGTGCGATTTTCTTCTTCCTGATGGATTTCTTCCTGCTGATGGTGCTGAGCGGCATCGTGCTGGCCATCATAAAGAGAGTCCATTCGCGTCTGTTCGGTATGAGGCGAACCACTCAGCCTTCGGTCCTGGACCGGGTAGGGCTTTATTCCCTGTGGCTGATTTTCCCTCTTCGTCTTCTGGCTGAGGCATTTACGGCTGATATCAGCGGCGGAAGTTTCCTGACTGTCCCTATGAATCATCTGTTCGGAAGATTCCTCGGGGATTCGATGCATATGCTGCCGACCTGGTGGGCCTATTCAATCTGTCTGGGAATCTTTATGACGGTGCTGCCGTTCACGCGCTATATGCACATCCCGACTGAAATGCTGCTGATTCCGATGCGCAATGCCGGACTTCGTATAGTACACGCTCGGCGTGGCTTCGCGAAGGCCCAGGTATGGGCCTGCCCTAACTGCGGAGTCTGCATCGATGCGTGCCCTATGAATGTGAAGAAGGCGAACATAAAGGATGCTACTGTATATCTGAACCGTCAGATCCGCCGGGGCAATGAGAAGAGAATCGAGGAGATAAGCGACAAGTGCCTTCTGTGCGGAAAGTGTACCCAGGTGTGTCAGGTAGGAGTCGACGGACCGGCTCTCCGTATGGCCCAGAGGTCGATACGGGAATATTCATATATCCCTGATTATAAAAATATTGTAGTAGGGGCCGGCTCCCCTGACGCCGAGGCTGCGCTCTCTGGTTTTCCTTATTATGATGCGAAGAATCCGGCCGTGACCGGCGGCTCGGATGCAGGTGGTAAGGTTCTGTATTTTGCGGGCTGTATGACCGCCCTCACGCCATCCATAAGCCGGGCGACGGAGTCTCTTCTGAAGAAGGCCGGAGTCAATTATGAGTTTATGGACCGGGACGGCGGGCTATGCTGCGGCCGGCCGCTTCTGATGGCGGGACGCTACGACCAGGCGCGGGAGATAATCAAGAAGAACCGTTCGCTTATTATGGCTTCGGAGGCGGACACGCTTCTGCTTTCCTGCCCGATATGCTACAGGATTTTCTCCGAGCATTATAAGCTTTCCGGAATCCGGGTGGTTCATCACAGCGTTTATTTCCAGGAACTTATAGCTAGCGGTAAGCTTTCGGTTTCACGCAGTGATGAGCGTCTCGTGTTCCACGACCCTTGCGAGCTTGGCCGCGGAAGCGGCATATATGAGCAACCTCGCGAAGCCCTTTCTGCGGCCGGCACCCTCGTGGAGGCCGCAAAGAACCACGGCGAGAGCATCTGCTGCGGCGGGTCACTCGGGTCGCTTACCCTGTCATTCGCCCAGCGTGAGCCGATTACGAGGGCTTCCCTCGAGAATCTCTGCGCAGACTCCCCTGACCGCATAGTCACGGCCTGCCCTCTCTGCCGCTCCACCTTTGCCCGCTACTCCGACCGCCCGGTCGAAGACCTCGCGGAAGTGCTCGACCGGGCCAGTTCTTAGTGATGATGTACAAATAAATTTAGACCCAAAAGACGAGCAAGAGCACCAAGTTATTATCTAGGACTCACTTAAGTGGCTCCTAGATTATTATCGGGGTGTGACCGAAGGCGGGAAGATAGCGGTCGAGAAGGTCACGGGTGAGGATCTTCATAAAGCAGCCGACGGTACCGTCGGTGCAGCAGAAAGTGTCACTTTCTGTTATCTCCCTGTCAATCACGAAGTTCACATCGCGGGCTGAATCCAGACAGGCGCTCAGGATGGTGGAAGCGCCGTGCTCGGCCCCGACCTTTTCCATCAGAAGTTCGGCCGAGGCGAATGACACTCTCGGGATCCCGAGGGCAGCACCGAAGTCTTTGGTGACAAAAGGCTTGTCATCTCTGGTCACATAAAGGTAGAATATGGTCTGCTGACGGTTGCAGAGGAAAAGGGTCTTCACGATGCGGCCACCGAGTCCGGAATTGATGTTCTGACAGTCCTCCATAGTGATGCCGGGATCGGTATCCACACGCTCGAACTTGATATCCAGTCTTTTAAGGGCGCTGTAAACCTGCTCCTGCAGCGGTGTGGAAAACTCCCCCGGCGCCGTTGTCATCCTTTCGCTTACGTAAAATGCCATACTTTCTGTGATTTTGCGGCTGCAAAATTAGCAAAGAATCCGTAATACGGGTTAGTATTCCGAAGAATCGGATACCTCTTGAGATGAAGATATGGCGTATCTTTGCAAAAATCTGCCGCAAGGGGATGACCTCCGTCTATGACGGCATCGAGGACCGCGACTTCGGCCCGGTGCTGCTCGACCTGCGCAGCGTCGAGCGTGTCGGCTCCGGCACCGTATGGCTCAGGTATTCAATGAAATAGCCTTTTGTGACAAGTAAAAATACCCACCTCATCATTCTCCTCAGAATCACCGCCCCGCTAAAACGTTTTCTTGGGGCGGCCAGAGGTAATTTAGAGGTCCGCGGCACCGTTAAAACGTTATTTCGGGGCAATCATCTCCCTCGATTACAACGGGGAGAGTGGTGAGGTATGATGAAGAGATGGGAATGAAGAGATGGGAATGAAGAAATGGGAATGAAGGAGTGGAGAGGAAAGCGTGGAAAGGAAAGTGTGGAAAGGAAAATGTGGAGAGGAAAGCGTGGAAAGGAAAGCGTGGAAAGGAAAGTGTGGAAAGGAAAATGTGGAGAGGAAAGCGTGGAAAGGAAAGCGTGGAAAGGAAAGTGTGGAAAGGAAAATGTGGAGAGGAAAGCGTGGAAAGGAAAGCGTGGAAAGGAAAGTGTGGAAAGGAAAATGTGGAGAGGAAAGCGTGGAAAGGAAAGCGTGGAAAGGAAAGTGTGGAAAGGAAAATGTGGAGAGGAAAGCGTGGAAAGGAAAGTGTGGAGAGGAAAATGTGGAAAGGAAAATGTGGAGAGGAAAATGTGGAGAGGAAAGTGTGGAAAGGAAAGTGTGGAGAGGAAAATGTGGAGAGGAAAGTGTGGAGAGGAAAGTGTGGAGAGGAAAGTGTAAAAGAAAATGGAAAAGGAAGGAAAAAATACTTAGCGGAAGTGAAAAAAATAATATTGGCCGGCTCGAGGGAGCCGGCCAATATTGTGATGAACGTCCGTGCGGGGGTTTTGCTGAAGTTCAGCCACCGCACGCATAACTACTTCAGCGTGAAGGTCGCGGAGGTGCGGATGTCATCGGAGGCGCTGCCGATAAGGATGGTGAAGTCGCCAGGCTCATCGACCCACTCGTGACGGTCGGCATCGAAGAACTTCAGGGCGGACTCATCGACGGTGAATTCGACATTGGCGGTCTCGCCCGCCTCAAGATAGACCTTCTCGAAGCCCTTGAGCTCCTTGTGCGGACGCGGCAGAGAAGACTTGGCATCGTTCAGATAGAGCTGAACCACCTCGGCGCCGGCGACGGAACCCGTATTGGTCACAGGCACTGTGACCTTTATGCTTCCGCCCTTTTTCATAACCGAAGCGCTCAGACGGGCGTCACCGTAGCCGAAAGTCGTGTAGCTCAGACCGTGGCCGAAAGCGAAGAGCGGAGTGATGTTCTTCTCGTCGAACCAGCGGTAACCCACGTAGATGCCCTCCTTGTAGAAGTACTTGCCCGTGTGCGAGAGACTGTCGCCCTCGGCGTGCGCCGGAGAGTCGGTCAGGTGCTTGGGGAAGGTGAACGGCAGTTTGCCCGAAGGATTCACGTCGCCGAAAACCACATCCGCAAGCGCCTCGCCCGCTTCGGAGCCGAGGTACCAGGTCTGCAGAATCGAAGGAACCTGCTCAACCCACGGCATCGCGACCGCATTGCCGCTCACGAGCGAGACAACGAGATTCTGATTGGCCGCGGCCAATGCCTCAATGACCTCGTTCTGGCCATACGGCAGACTCAGGGAATAGCGGTCCGCGCCCTCGCAGTCCTGATGGTCGGACTTGTTCAGACCGCCCACGAAAATGACGTAATCAGCATCTGAGGCTTCCTTAACCGCCTCAGCGATAAGCTCTTTCGGAGAGCGGCTCTCGCTCAGGTCCTGACCTGTGGTGACTCCGTTATAGGAACCTCCCACATCGCCCACATAACCGCGAACCCACTTGACCTCGATGCCGTCCTGAGCCGCACGCGCCTTTATGCCGTCCAGAGGGGAAATCTCCTTTTCGACCTTGAGCGAGGACGAGCCTCCGCCCACTGTCATCATCTTCACGGCATTCTCACCTACTACAAGTATCTTCTTCGCATCCTTTACCGGAAGAACGGCACCGTCATTCTTCAGAAGCACGATGCCCTCCCCGCCGATTTTGCGGGCTGCGGCGTAATGGGCTTCAGAACAGAGGGAGCCGAAAGGCTTGTGAGTGTTCATTGCAGTACGGAAAATGAGCCTCAGGACATTGCGAACCTTGGCGTCGAGATCGGAAACCGGAAGTTCACCCGCGCGGAGTTTTGCAAGATACGGGTTGGCAAGGAAATAATTGTCATAAGCCTTCGTGGCGCCCATCGTAAGACCGTCGGTCCAGGTGCCGAACTCGAGATCCAGACCGCCGTGGGCCGTGGCGTCAGTGGAATGGACGCCGCCCCAGTCAGAAATCACAGCTCCGTCGAAGCCCCACTCGTCACGCAGAATCTTCTTGGTGAGAAGAGTGTCGGCGCACAGATAGCTTCCCTTGTAGAGGTTGTAGCTGCTCATTACAGACCAGGCGCCGCCCTGCTGGACAGCGGCCTTGAAAGCCGGGAGATAAATCTCGTAAAGCGCTCTGTCATCGAGATCCACGTCGATGGTATGACGGTGGGCCTCTTCATTGTTCAGGGCGAAATGCTTCACGCACACCGCCACTCCGTTCTTCTGGACTTCATGAACGTAAGGGACCACCATCTGGCCGGAGAGATAAGGGTCCTCCCCCATATACTCGAAATTGCGGCCGTTCAGAGGAGTCCTGTAGATGTTCACGCCGGGACCGAGCAGGACGTCCTTCTCGCGGTAGCGGGCCTCCTCGCCTATGGACTTGCCATAGAGGGCGGACATATCCCTGTTCCAGGTGGCCGCAAGGGCGGTGAGAGCCGGATATGCGATTACAGAATCGTTTGTCCAGCCGGCCTGCTCCCATTCATCCCAGAGCACCTCGGGACGGATGCCGTGAGGGCCGTCGGTGCACCAGAGTTCGGGAATGCCCAGACGGGCCACTCCCGGAGAGGAGAATTTGGACTGGGCGTGTACAATCGCGACCTTCTCTTCGAGGGTCATACGGGAAATGGCGTCTTCGACTCTTTCCTCTATCGGAGCATTCTCGTTCAGATAGACGGGGCCGTCGAAACTGCTGCCCGCAGGGGCATTGCCGCAGCCGGAGACAAGGGCTGCCGCCGCAAGGAGCAGGATGGAGGTCAGACTTAGTTTGTGCATATGAAATGTGGCGTTAAAATCTTATTTTGAAATCTTCAACTCCCTGTCACCCAGAATTTCACGGGTGAGAAGAGGATTATTCGTAGTGATGCAGTCGACTCCGAGATCAATCATTTTCTTTATGTCATCTGCCTTGTTCACCGTCCAGGCATTCACGCTCATACCGAGAGAGTGAGCCTCGACAACCCATTCAGGGTGACTCTCCAGAGCCTTGAAATGATAGTCTATGCCGTTGATTCCCATAGCATTGAGCTCAGAAGGAGCGATGTCGCCGCTGAGATACTGGTTTGTGAACTCGGGAGCGAGCTGCGCGACTCTCTTGCAGACATTCATACTGAAGGAAATGAACATTATGCGGGAAGGGTCATACAAACCGTGATCCTTGATTTTCTGAAGGGTAAGATCCACAAGGGCATTCTCGTGCTCCTCGTCATACTGGGACTTGAACTCAAGAACCAGAACTGTGGATGGGCATTTTTCGCCCTGAGAGAAATACTCGTCGAGGGTAGGCAGTTTCTCGCCGTTCTTGAGGGCGAACTTCTGCAGATCAGCGTAGTTACTCTTCTGAATGTCAGTTCCATTGATATGTCCGTCGTGATAGATGACAATCTCGCCGTCAGCTGTGAGGTGGATGTCGAACTCGCTGCCCCAGAGCCCGGCAGTCTGAGCCTCGCGAAGAGCTGCAACTGAATTTTCAGCCCTGCCTGCTCCTTCGCAGTCCCAGAATCCGCGGTGCGCCGCGATGGCGATGCGCGATTCTTTCTGACCGCATCCTTCTGATGAACAGCAGTCCTGACCATACACTGTCACGGCAGCAAGTGAAAGCGCCGCCGCCAATACGAATTTGAAAATTTGGGTATTCATAATGTAAAATTTTAAATATTATTCGAAATCAATGGCCTCGACCAGAAGCGACAGCGGATGCTTCACCTTGAATCCCGTCGAACGTTCGATCTGCCATTTGCAGGTCTCGCACTCCGTGATGACAAAGTCCGGCTTCACCTCTTCTATCTGACGGAAAAGCTTGCCGCCGACCGCCTGAGACACTTCATAGTTTTCCTTCTTGCAGCCGTATGTGCCCGCCAGGCCGCAGCAGGCGCTGTCCAGCGGCACAAGTTCCAGACCCGGAATCATCGCCATCAGTTCACGTGTGAAGATGCTCCAGCCGAGCCTTTCGAGATGACAGGGCACGTGGTAGGCCACCCTGGCGTGGAAGTCAGGCTTGAATTTGAGAGTCGCCTCTCCCCTTTCGAGGACTTCACATACGAACTTGAGCACAAAGGAAATCCGGGAACGGACCGCGGAATTATCGACTCCCAGCACCTCCGGATACTCGTCGCGCATAGTCAGCGCGCAGGTGGTGGAAGTGGTGAGAACCGGTCCGGAAGCCTTCGAGAGGACTTCCACATTATGCCGCGCGCGGCTGCGCGCCTTGTCGAAACTGCCGGCCGCAATCATCGCCACGCCGCAGCATTTCTCGCCGTCCAGAAGCTTCACCCCGTATCCGAGAGCGTTCATCAGGCGCACGAAATCCACGCCCAGCGAAGGGAACATATAATTCACGTAGCATCCGTGGAAATAATTGACACTCTGAGAGAAAGCCTCCTGCGACTGAGCAAGGGAACGCTTGAACACGCTCTCGAAAGTCCTGGAAGCAAAATCCGGAAGCGGAGCCTTTCGGGCGACCCCAGCCACGGCATCAATGGCCTTGCGAGCCAAATCATTGCCCAGCACGGCGTTCACCACCGGAGCGAAAGGAACAGCGACGTGCCCCATAAGGTCGGTATTGCTCATCATCGCATCGCGCAGCGACACCTTCCCCGAGCCGAAGCGGTCACGCGCCGACTGGATGATGTCGGAAATCTTCACTCCCGACGGACAGGCGACATCGCACCTCTTGCAGTTCAGACAATACTTCAGGCTCTCGTCGAAGAATTTGCCGCTGCGCAGACGCAGCCGCTCTCCGTCCGGTCCGGCCTGCTTAGGCCCCGGAAAAAGAGGATTGGTCTGAACTATAGGACAATACGCAGTACAGATCGTGCACTTCACGCACTGCTCGAAGCCATTTGTTTTCATCAGATTGTCCATAATCACCTTCCTTTGCAAATATTGTCCGCAGCGCTCATCGCCGTCAGAATCGCGACGCCGGCACCGCTGCCTTCATTCATCGAATTGCATCCGCTCAGCACGGACCCGACCGCATAGAGATTCTCCACCCTGCGACCATTCAGAGACGGATGAAGCTGAGAATCAGTCGCTACGCCAAAGCTCATATAAGGCTGCGAGCAATAGAAATTCCTGCGCACCCAGAGGCTGCGGTCCTGCGCATAATCCACGTCCAGACCGAAAATCGACTCATAGATTCCGTTGTGGTCGGAATGCAGTCCGCGTCCGAAGAAACTTCCGCTCGCCAGCACGAAAGCATCGGCGCGCAGAGCGTAATCTCCGAGATTCGAGGTATTTACAGACTGCAATGTTCCCTCACGGAATTCGCCTCCTGTCACGCTGTCTCCGGTCAGCAGCATTCCGCCCGCCTGTTCATAGCGGCTGCGCAGCTGCATCTGCAGTCTCAGGCCGGGAACCGATGGAATCATCGTGCCGATAAAGACCACGTCCCGTCCGACCTCATCCCTTATGAACTGCAGATCGTCCACATTTTCAAGCCCGAAGACCTGCGGAAGAATCACCGCATCTTCATCCTGGACCAAAGCTTTCACGCTGTCACAGAGCTGTTTGAGTACGTTCCTATCCCCCAGACGGCGGGCGATGTTGACCGAGCGCATCTCGCTCGGGCTGCCGAGAAGACTCTCTGTCGCCGCCGGGCGGATCTGCTCGCAGCGGCACGCGGTCCCGTACGAGGCGAGCTTGTCCGCAATCAGCGTGCTGTAGAAGTCCAGATAGCCGTATATTCCTATTATCAGGGCCTTACGGCCAATATTGTATTCTTCCGAAGGCATCAGAAGCGTGTCTTCCAGCGCCAGCCAGGCCCTCTTGCGCTGGCCCGTGGCGCTATGCCTCCAGGAATTCTGCTCAGGATTGCCGTAAAGGCGCACTCCGCACTCCGAGAAGAATGCAGGGGTCGCCAGAGCATACTCGCGAACCCGCTCCGAACCCATCTTGGAATACGGGTGGGCAGGACTCAGAGCATCCAGAACCTCCAGCGGACGGTCCACGCAACGGGCGTCCGGAAGGATGTTCAGAAGGGAGAAGGAACCCGAGGAAAAGTGCATCGCACTCTGCCCGGCGGACACCATCGCCGTACGTAAACCCTTGCTTTGCAGCGCGATGCCGCAAACCATAGCGGAGAGTCCCCCGCCGATTATCACTGCATCGTATCTCATAATCCCAGAACTTCAGACTGTACCCACTGATTCAACTCATTCTCTCTCAAGGCCTCTCCCCAGGCGACAGGATACATTCCCTTCCACCTCTCGCAGACGAAATCCTGCAGGTCCGTGCGCGCTTTGGCGGGATCGCCCTTTATGCGCGCGAGTATCTCCGCGGCGCGGCAGGAGCAGAGCTCTCCCTGGCAGGTGCCCATACCCACGCGGGTGCGGCGGCGCAGATCCACCATATTGTTCACATCCAGATTGCCGATGGCCGTGCGCACGTCGTTCTCCGTGACGCTCTCGCACTCGCAGACCAGGTGGCCGCTGCGCGAATGCCTCGGAATCAGAATGTCCGGCAGACTCGTATGCGCGGTTTCGCACTTGCGGTCTACTCCCAATTTCTTGCATACGGCGTCTGTCGCCATCTCCGCCATCAGACGGTAAGTCATTAATTTCCCGCCGGTTATCGAAATGAAGCCGTCCAGCCCGTCGCGATCCTTGTGGTCAATGCAGACGATACCGCGGCTGATGCTGCGTCCGCTCGGGTCGCTGTCGTCAGCGACCAATGGCCGTACGCCGGCGTATGCGCGCAGTATGCGCGTATCCGCCAATGCGGGGGCGAGTTTCGACCCCTCGCTCAGAAGCAGTTCGGCCTCGTCCGGAGTCACTCTTATGTGGTCGCAATCCTCGAACGGAACCCTTGTGGATGTGGTTCCGATGATGGTCACGGTATCGCCCGGCACGAGGATGTCGGCATTGGCCGGCTTGCGGCAGCGGTTGATTACCATCTTGTTTACGCGGTATGAGAACACCAGGAGGGCTCCCTTCGCCGGGAACATTCCTATGTTCACGCCCGCCTTCTTCGCCAGAAGATGCCCCCAGATGCCGCAGGCGTTCACCGTCACGGGAGCGCGGAATGATTTGCGCTCCTTTGTGGTCTTGTCTATCACATTGACTCCCAGCACCCTGCCGTTCTCTATGATAAAATCCTCCACCTCGTGGTAGAGCAGAACGGTGGCGCCGTGAAGTTTCGCGTCGAAAATGTTCGATGAGCAGAGCTTGAACACATCCACAGATCCGTCAGGGACCTTCACTGCTCCGATAAGTGTCGGATTCACAGAAGGTTCCATACGGATGGCTTCTTTAGGGTCTATAGCCTCGGCGGAAATGCCCGCGGCCTTGCAGGACTCTATGAATTTGGCCTGATATGCAAGGTCATCCTCCGGAAGAGTAATAAAGAGGCCCGAACAGTCATCGACACAATGCCTGGCTATCTTCTTGAGTGTCAAGTTCTCTCTGATACATTCGGAAGCGGATTCGCTATCGGTCACGGCATAGCGGGCACCGCTGTGCAGCAGGCCGTGGTTTCGCCCTGTGGCACCGGTGGCGATGTCATTGCACTCTATCAGAAGGACTTTGAGCCCCCGCATCGCGCAGTCCCGGGCCGTTCCCGCGCCGGTGATGCCGCCTCCGATGATTATGACGTCATATTCATTCATAAAAAACCGTATTGAAATTATCAGTTCAGTGATCGGATGACAAAGATAGTAAAGATAGCGGTACTTATCAGAGGAAAAACTGATAAAATTTGTATATTTTCTGCGCCGTGAGTAACTTCGCATATTATAATAACACTTCGATTATGTCGCGATTCTTTGACCCACCCAAAGCTGCAGAACCACTGCAGGAACAGAAAATTGACAAAACCTACAAAGCTATGCGCACCAAGGTGTTCCTCGGAGCGTTTCTGGGTTATGCCGGATATTATCTCGTAAGGAAAAACCTCTCATTGGCCGCGCCGGACATGATAAAAGACGGCATCCTGGATGCCGCGAACGTCGGCATCGCGATGTCAGCCGTTTCGATAGCCTACGCCTTCTCGAAATTCATAATGGGCAGCGTATCAGACCGTTCCGATGCGCGCAAATTCCTCTGCACGGGACTCGTGCTCTCCGCCCTGGCGATGATCCTCACGGGACTCATCCCGTTCGGGGCAAATACGGCAGTGAACACCGTCATCATATTCGTTCTGATGCTGGCGGTAGGCTGGCTGAGCGGTTTCGGTTGGCCGCCTTGCGGCCGCATAATGGCTCACTGGTTCAGTCAGAACGAGCGGAGCTTCAAGATGAGCGTCTGGAACGTCTCGCACACGGTCGGCAGCTTTACGCTCGGATTTCTCGCGATTGCGGGAGTCTGGCTTTTCGACGCTTTCGGCGTGGCTCAGAGCTGGCGCGGGAACTTCGTTTTTCCGGCCGTAATCGCCATTCTCATAGCGGTTTTCTGCTGGTGGGCGATACGCGACACGCCTGAGTCCTGCGGCCTGCCTTCGGTGCAGGACTGGCGCAGGGACTGGTCGGGCGTGAAGTCTAAAGGCAAGACGGGCGACAAGATTCCGTTCAAGACCCTCTTCGTGGACTATGTCTTCAAGAACAAGCTTCTCTGGGTGGTCGCTATCTCGAACGTGGCTGTCTATATGGTCCGCTACGGAATCGGCGACTGGGCTCCGACCTATCTTCAGGAGAAAGCCATAATGACCGCGGCTGAGAGCAAGGTCGCATTTTCCGTGCACAATATCGTGGGCGCGGTCGGCACGCTCGCCTGCGGCTGGGCCACTTCGAAGATCTTCAAGGGCCGCTGCGCTCCGATGAACGTCATCTGCATGTTCTTCTGCCTGCTCGGCGTGCTGCTCTACTGGATGGTCGGATCGGGCGTGATAGCCGCCTCCCCTGCCGTTCAGAAGACCCTGATTTACATTGCCCTGTGCATGATCGGATTCTTCATCTACGGGCCTGTCGCTCTCACCGGAGTGCAGGCTCTGAACCTCGTTCCGAAGAACGCAGCCGGTACCGCCGCGGGCTTCGTGGGCCTGTTCGGCTACCTGCTCGGCGACGCCGTATGCTCGAAGATTGTGGTGGGCGGAATCGCAAGCGGCAGCTCCTGGGACAACGCGATGCTCTCCGTAGCGGTCGGCGCCCTCGTCGGAGTATTCCTCTGCGCGCTGCTGATACGCAGCGAGCGCAGGCTCGGGCAGGAGAACGCGTAACATTATTTTATAAAGACTGAAACAATTGCTTAACAAATCCGAATGATATTTGCATTATGAAGAACAGATATTCGCTTATCCTCGTTTTTCTGATTTGTGCAGGATTGGGGATATTCCTTTCCTGCGGCAAATCCAAAGGCTCGGAGACTGAAAAGGATGATTTCGACGTCAGCTTCGTGCTGCCGTCAAGCATCGAAGTTACTGACGGCGGGACCGTCACATTCACTGTCAACGAAGGCAAGGCTCCGCAGACAAGCGACATCCTGATGCTTACGACATCGGCAGGCATCTCCAAGGCCTGCAGCATCTCCAGCGCGACATCCGCCGAATTCACCGCGAAATTTCCCAAAGGGCTGGAAAGCGGCAGCTATCAGGTATATGTCAAGCGCGGCGACCGCAAGAAATCCGTCGGCACGACCTATATCAATGTAGTATCCTCCATCGATTTCGAGCCGGCGAAGGGCACTACGGTCTATGGACAGGTGCTCTGCGACGGCAAGGGTGTCGAGGGAGTGGTGGTATCGGATGGCGTGGAAGTCACTTCCACCGATTCGAAAGGCATCTACGAACTCGCGTCCCGGAAGAAATGGGGCTACGTATTCATCTCTGTTCCGAGCGGATATGAAGTCGCCTCGGACGGCGTGCGTCCTCTGTTCTACAACCAGCTCCGTTCCGACTCCAAGACTCTGGAAAGGTCCGACTTCGCCCTAACCTCAGTCGGTTCCCAGAACAAGTTCAAGCTCTTCATCCTCGGGGATATGCACCTCGCCAACCGCACCAATGACAGGGAGCAGTTCACCGTCTTCACCGATGACTGGAACGCCTACCGCAAGGCTCACAAGTCAGAGAAGATGTATGCTCTCGCCCTCGGCGACATGACCTGGGACCTGTACTGGTACTCGAAGAATTACAGTTTTCCTGAGTATCTGGAGGATATGAATTCCCGCGTCAGCGGAATCCAGATTTTCCACACAATGGGCAACCACGACAACGATTACAAGACCCTCAACGACTTCGATGCGGCGACCCAGTACGTGGCGAACATCGCCCCGACTTATTATTCATTCAATATAGGCAAGATTCATTTCGTGGTCCTGGACGACATCGACTGCTCCGCATATGACGGCACCACTTCGCGAAACTACGTCAAGGACATCACAAGCGAGCAGCTCGAATGGCTCCGCAAGGACATCTCCTACGTGAGCAAGGACACACCTGTCGTTCTCTCCACCCACGCCCAGATATTCTACCCGAGCGGAACCGGCTTCAAGGTCAGCATAAACAACAATGACGCGAAGTCGCTTCTCAGCATTCTGAACGCCTACACGGTGCATATCGTGACCGGGCATACCCATACCATCTTCAACGCCAACCCTTCCGAGACCGCGAAACTCGGTGCCGGAAACGTCTATGAACACAACTCCGGCTCCATATGCGCATCCTGGTGGTGGTCCGGCAAGCTCACACCCGGCGTCTGGGTCAGCCTCGACGGCGAGCCGGGCGGCTACGGCATCTGGGACATCGACGGCACCTCCATCAAGTGGAAGTACAAGGCTACCGGCTGGGACGAGAGCTACCAGTTCCGCTCCTATGACCTGAACAAGTTCTCCGTCAGCTATGAGGATGTGCCTCAGATGTCTGCAGCCGTAAAAGACAACTTCAAGAAATATGTCGATGCATACCCGGGAACCCAGGACAATCAGGTACTCATAAACATCTGGAACTGGGACTCCACCTGGACACTCAAGGTCACGGACGAGAAGGGCAATGAACTGAAGTGGACGCAGACTACCGCCTACGACCCGCTGCACATCGCCGCGCTCACCGTCAAGAGATTCAATGACAGCGGTCTCACCGGCGAGCCTAACTTCATCACCGAGAGCAATATGCCGCATTTCTTCAAGCTGACGGCTCCGTCCGCCGACGAGGACCTGACCATCACGGTCACCGACGGCTTCGGAAATGTCTATACCGAGACTATGCGGCGCCCGAAAGCATTTAATGTAGACGACTACAAAAAATAAACTTATTATTCACTTATGAGAGCATTCAAACAACTCGCTGCAACACTCCTGCTTCTGGCGGGCTGCCTCTCGGCAGCCAATGCCCAAAGCACGCGTGAACTGTCAGGAAAGGTTCTTGACACAGCACAGCAGCCTCTCGTCGGTGTCGCCATCCTTGTGGAAGGAACCCACAACGGAACGGTGACCATCGACGACGGTACCTTCTCGATGATGATCCCTGCGGGGGACGTCACCGTCGAAGTGTCTTCTCTCGGATACATCACCAAAAAGGTGAACGTACCCGCAAGCCGTTCCAACATCATCGTCACTCTCGAGGAGGACAATATGACCCTCGACGAGACCGTGGTGGTAGGTTACGGTACCCAGAAGAAAGTCAACCTTACAGGTGCCATCACCACGGTGGACACCAGGGAACTCGAGAACAGATCGGCACACTCCCTGTCCACAATGCTTCAGGGTTCGGTGCCGGGCCTCAACATCTCCACATCTTCAGGTAACCCGGGCAGCACCGGATCGCTGAACATCCGCGGTATCACCTCCATCAATGACGCCTCCCCTATCGTGGTTATCGACGGCGCCATCGGTGACATGAACCGCGTGAACCCCAACGATGTGGCCAGCATCTCCGTCATCAAGGACGCAGCCGCGGCTGCCATCTACGGTGCACGCGCAGCCTACGGTGTGATCCTCATCACCACCAAGGGAGGAAGCGAGTCAGACGGCGGAAAGGCTACTGTACGCTACAGCGGCAAATGGGGCTGGGAAGCTCCTACCACATCCACCGACTATGAGGACAGGGGTTACTGGTCAGTCTATACCGTCGATAAGTTCTGGCAGTCTGACGCCGGCAAGAAATATACTACATATACCGATGCCGACATGATGCAGCTCCTCGCCCGCGTCAACGACAAGACCGAGAATCCTGACCGTCCGTGGATCATCGAAGAGGTCCGCAACGGCCGCAACCAGTGGGTTTACTACTGCAACACCGACTGGTACCACGAGCTCTATCGCGACGAGCACCCGGTACAGCAGCACAATGTCTCCATCAGCGGAGGCAACAAGGACGTGAAATACTTCCTTTCAGGCGCTTACGACCGCCAGTCCGGTATCATCAACATCAACCCTGACGTCTATAACAAGTATAACCTCAGGGCCAAGTTCGACTTCCGCATCAACAAGTATATGACGATGTCGAACAACACCTCCTTCTTCAGTTCACGCTACGACTTCCCTGGCGGCGATGACGTGCAGGATTCATTCTCCTACGCTTCCCGCCACGCCCTCGCGTCCTTCCCTCTGAACAATCCTGACGGTTCCTTCACCTACGGCACCCCTATGATTTCCGGCAACTACAACATCGCCAACGGACGTCATATAATGTTCAGCAGCAACGACTCCAATGTCGAGCGCAAGACCGACCTCACGAACACCACCGAACTGAAGGTCACTCCTTTCAAGCAGCTCACCATCACGGCCAACTTCACCTACCGCATCTATCAGAACAGGGATTCCTACAGACAGGTGAACATGGCCTACAGAAGATATCCTGATTCCGAGCTCGAGTACTACACCACCGGCGCGGGCGAGGACCATCAGCAGGAGCAGATCAATACGGCCCAGTATTACGCCTATAACGTTTACGCCAACTACAACGACACCTTCGGGGAGGATCATCACTTCGCAGCTACCGTCGGTACGAACATCGAGGACTGGAACAAGAAGTATGTCGGAGCAAAGGGTCAGAACCTTCTTTCCGAGGACCTTGCAGACCTCAACCTCGTGGGACCGAGCTCTGACGGCTCCATCCTCACCACAGTGAGCGGAGGATTCAGCGAGTATGCTCTCGCGGGCTTCTTCGGACGTCTGAACTATGACTACAAGGGCAAGTATCTGCTCGAGGCTTCAGGCCGTTATGACGGAAGTTCACGCTTCGCCGAGGGCCACAGATGGGGTTTCTTCCCGTCCGCATCCGCAGGATGGAGAATCAGCGAGGAGCCTTTCTTCAGCAGTCTGAAGAGCACGGTGAACAACCTCAAGCTCCGCGCCTCCATCGGAAGCATCGGTAACCAGAACGTAAGCGATTACTATCCTTACATCAGGAAGATCTCCATCAGCAACCTCAGCGACTACACCTTCGGAGAGAGCTCCACAGCCGCCAAGTACGCTTCCATCGGATCCCCTAACGCATCTGACCTGACCTGGGAGGTTTCGCAGCAGTACAACCTCGGTCTCGACGCCTCAATGTTCAAGTCCCGTCTGGACTTCACCGCAGAGGCCTACATCAGAGACACCAAGAATATGCTCACCTCAGGAAAGGACCTGCCTTCAGTCTATGGAGCCAGCTCTCCTAAGATGAACGCCGCAGACCTCCGCACCTACGGCTACGAACTTTCCCTCAGCTGGAGAGACCAGTTCTCCCTGCTCGGACATCCGTTCTCATATAACCTGAGGGCCACACTCAGCGACTACCGCTCCTACATCACCAAGTTCGACAACGAGAGCAAGATTCTCAGCGACTACTACGAGGGTCAGAGACTCGGCGACATCTGGGGCTTCGAGGTGGACGGCCTGTTCGCGACCGATGAAGAGGCCCAGAACTACACCAAGAATGTGGTGGACTGCAGCATGATCAACGGCCGTATGACCGGCGGTTTCCTCGCGGGTGACCTCAAGTTCGTCGATCTCGACGGTGACGGCATCCTCTCCACCGGAGCCAACACTCTGGACAACCCGGGCGACCAGAAGATTCTGGGCAACTCCCTGGCCAGCCTCCAGTACGGCTTCACCCTCGGATTCGAATGGCTGGGCTTCGATGTCAGCGCATTCTTTCAGGGCACTGGTAACCACTACTGGTATCCTGCAGGCATGAATATGAGCTTCTGGGGTCCTTACTCCTACTCATATGTTTCATTCCTCCAGAGGGACTTCCTCGACAACTGCTGGTCCGAGGACAATCCTGACGCATACTTCCCGAGACCGCGCGCCTACTCTTCCACCGGCGGTGAACTGAGCAAGACGAACAGCCGCTACATCCAGAACATCCGCTATCTCAGATTCAAGAACCTGACCGTCGGATACACCATTCCAAACAAGCTTACCAGAAAGATCGGGCTCGACGATGTCCGCGTTTACTTCACAGGTGAGAATCTCTGCTACTGGTCTCCTATCAAGAAGCACTCCAAGTACATAGACCCGGAATCCGCATTCAGGAGAAAGTCCGGCTCCAACGCCCGCGACCATATGGCCTACCCGTGGCAGAAGACTATGATGTTCGGTATTGACATTACATTCTAAAGGACCAAGACAATGAAGAAGATATACATTTTAATGTCTGCGATGGCTCTGGTGAGCTTGACAGGCTGTGAGTCCTTCCTCGAAAAAACGCCTAAGGACGATCTGGTCGTGGAAAACTATTTCCGCAACGAAACCGACCTGCGCCTGTTCTCTGACGATTTCTATGACAGACTTCTGGACAAGGAGCCTTACGATGACCAGAGCGACCATTACATCCACATCAACCTCTCGGACGAGCTCAGAGGAGGAAACTCCAGAGTGGTGCCTTCGAGCGGAGGCGGCTGGAATTTCACCGCCCTGCGCAAGATAAACACCCTGCTCGGACATATCGACCAGTGCGATGATGAGGCCGCCGTGGCAGAATATTCCGGAGTGGCCAGGTTCTTCAGGGCCTATTTCTACTTCGAGAGGGTAAAGAGATTCGGTGACGTTCCGTGGATTGACAAAGAACTCGGAAGCGCCGATGAGGACCTCTACAACGCCCGCGACTCCCGCGAGCTGGTTATGACCAAGATGATCGAGGACATCGACTTCGCCATCGCGAACCTTCCTGAAGCCGTAAGCGTCTACAGGGTGAACAAGTGGTCCGCCCTTATGCTGAAGGCCCAGTTCTGCCTCTACGAAGGCACCTGGAGGGAGTATCACCAGACCTCCATCGACGGACACGACTACAATTATTATCTCACATTGGCAGCGGACGCTGCCAAGCAGATAATGGACGGCGGAAAGTACAAGCTCGCGAAGGACTACGTCACCCTGTTCTCGGAGATCGACGCGGACAAGGACGAGTTCATCCTCGCCATCAAGAACGACAAGAGCCTGAGCATCTGCAACAACACCTTCGCATACGCGACAATGCCTACCCAGGGCTGCCCGGGACTTACGAAGAAGTTCGTCGACAGTTTCCTGATGAAGGACGGCTCACGCTTCACCGACAAGGTCGGCTGGCAGACTATGCAGTATCAGGAGGAAGTCAAGGACAGAGACCCGAGACTCTCCTATCTCACCAGAACTCCCGGCTACAAGTACATCGGCGGAACCGAGACGCTCACGCCTGACTTCAGCAGCAGCTCCACCGGCTTCCAGATTGCGAAGTACCTGATGGACTGTACATTGCCTGACGTCAAGAGAGTCGGTATGTCCTACAACGACATTCCTGTATACCGCTACGGCGAGACTCTGCTCATCTACGCGGAAGCCCTCGCCGAGCTGGGAACGCTCACGCAGAACGACCTGGACATCTCCGTCAATCTGCTTCGCGACAGAGTGGGGATGCCTCACCTGAGCCTCTCCGAGGCCAATGCGAACCCTGACTGGTATCTCAAGTCCAATGAATACGGCTACCGCAATGTCAAGGGCGGGAACACCGGTGTCATCCTCGAAATCCGCAGGGAGCGCGCCATCGAGCTCGCTCAGGAAGGCAAGCGCTGGGATGACCTCATGAGATGGAAGGAAGGCAAGTGCATCGAGCAGGAAATGTACGGTATGTACTTCCCTGGTCCCGGCGACTATGACCTCGACGGCGACGGCAAGATGGACCTCTGCATCTATGAAGGTGACGTGAAGCCTTCCACTGCCGCAACTCAGGTGCTGAAGCTCGGAGTCAAGGAGGGAATGCTCCTTTCCGAAGGCAACAGCGGTTACATCGACCCTCAGCAGGGTATCTCCCACGTGTTCGACGAGAACAGGGACTACCTCTACCCTATCCCTACGAAGGACAGGAACCTGAACCCTAACCTCACACAGAACCCGGGATGGGTTGACGGTGTGGATAATGCTGAATAATTTAACAGAAAGCAACGTTATGAAAATAATCAAGAAATTATCACTTGTTTCTGTCTCGCTTCTCGCTCTCGGCTGCCTTTTCACCGGTTGCGAGAAAGAGAAGGAGGATGTGGCCAAGGCCGTGCTTGCAAGCGCCAGCACCCTTAGTTTCACAGGACAGGACGCGGCGGAGCAGATCATCACGGTCTATTCCGACGCCACTTGGACAGCTGATGTTCCGGACTGGGTTACCATCAGTCCGGCCACAGGAAGCGGAACCACTGATGTCACCGTCAGCGTAAGCGACAATATGCGTGACGGCGCTCTCGACAATCCGCGCAAGGCTGAGGTCGTATTCCACGGAAACACCATCGCCAGCCGTGCCACCGTCATCGTCAGACAGGACGGCGACAAGTTCCGCGATGTGGCTGAAATCACCGTAAGCGATGTGGAAGGCCTCGCTGACGAGGATATCGCAGTCATCAAGACTTCCCAGGTTACAGCCGTAACATCCAGAGGCGTAATCATCTCCGACGGCAAGAGCGCAGTCTATGTCATCACGGATGAGACCGCTGCCATCGGCGACAACGTCGAGGTTTGGGGAACCAAGGGCAGCGAGAGCCATCTGGCCATCATCTCCGACCTCGAGAAGTTCATTGTAACTCCGGGCGGGACCGCGGTTTATCCTGAGGCTGTGGACATCACTTCACAGATCGACAGCTACACTTCCACAAGCCGCACCTACATCGACGTGACAGGTATGCTGAAGGGCAACACCATCACCGTGGAAGGCGCAGAAACTATGAGGGTCAACCTCCAGGACGTGCCTGAAAGCATCGATATCGACGCTCTCAACAATCACAATGTGACCGTGCACGGCTACTTCGCAGGCGTTGCGGCTCCTTATGTGAACGTGATCATCGCCACGGTTGACGACCTCGGAGTCGCTGCCGGAAGCGGCAAGCTCCCTGTCAAGTGGATTCTCGGTACCGAAGACATCAACTTCAAGGAGACCTTCCCTGCTACCGGCAAGGTAATGCCTGTGGAGAACGAGGGCTACATCGAGTATGTGCCTTACGATTTGGAGAATACCAACAATAACAACAAGTATAAGCTCGATGTTTCCGCGAACAATCCTCGCGTGACCGGACCTTGGCCGGGTGACTACTGGTACTTCTGCACCAACGCTTCCGCAAAGGCCGGAGACGCCGTTCAGATCTCCTTCGAGACCAGAACCTCAGGTACCGGACACAAGTTCTGGAGACTCGAGTATATGGACGGCACAGAATGGAAGATTGCAGGTGAGAAGCTCGTTACCAACGAGCCCGGATATGAGGTTGTCTATACCCACGCGATGAACGCAGACGGTTCTACGAACGTATTCGTGAACACTACCGTCACCTACTCGAACGACACTCCTGTACACGAGTTCCGCTTCATCTGCGCAGCTAACTGGCAGGCCAACGGCAAGGGCGCTCTGACGACCAGAAACGGCGGTTCCGCACGTCTGAGCATCACCGACCCTACAGACAGCGAGCATCAGCCTACCATCCAGAAGGGCGAGAGCGCTTCTCCGGTAGTGTTCGAGGATGATTTCAGCTGGATGCGCGAATACATCGATATGTACAATGCCGCAAATCCTACGAATCCGATCGGCAAGTCCGTGGAGGACAACAATGCCTCAGGCAATGCTCCTAACGCCTATACGGAGACCACTCTGGTAGCTTCCGGCCTTATTCAGGCACTCAACGACAAGGGTTATGTGGACCTGAATTCCGCAGCCACATCCCTCTATCCTCAGGACTGCTACTGGAAGTTCGGAAAGACCAATGTCCACACCGGTTTCAGACTTCCTCCTATGGACTATGACGGTGACGTTGTGATCAGCTTCGACTGGAGCCCGCATATGACAGGTTCCGGCAAGATTGACAAGGTCAATGTAGTAGTCGAGGTCGAGGGCGAAGGCAAGGTGGTCACCGCCGCGGGCGAAGCCAGCGTGAGCGATCCGTTCGCCAATGAATGGGCGGCCGGCCAGCTGGGCTGGAAGAATGTCAGCGCGACCGTCAAGGGTCTCAAGTCAACCGACCGCATCGTGATCCGTCCTCAATATATGGAGAACCACGATGGCGTCACACAGATGAGATGGTATCTTGACAATATCCTTGTGGAGAAGGTCAAGTAAGTCATTGATGATATGTTAAAGGGCTGGTCCTGTACGGGCCGGCCCTTTTTCCGTATCTGTTCGCCGGGGAGCGGCGCGGGCCGGCTGGGTCAGCAGAACGCGCAGAGGCTGCTCGGGCGATTCCCGGAAGATGTTCTGAAATAACTTGTTTCATAAAGTGTGTTTCCTTAATTTTTCTTAACTTTGCGGCGCTAATTGGTTAGTTATCGGATTATGGTTAAGGAATATGTGGCTCCGGAGATGGAGGAACTGGAAATCAATGTCGAGAACGGGATTCTCAACCCTTCTTTCGGAAAAAGCAGCAATGACGATTATGATTATGAAGAATTCAACGGTTGGGAGTAGGCTGCTCCGCGCAGCAGTGTGCGTCCTGTCCGCCGCACTGGCGCTCGCCTGCGGCAAGGAAGACATCAAGTCTGATGTCAACGAGGATACGGAAACCAAGGAAGAGAAGGTGGTCACTTTCACCGGCCGCTTCGCAGAGGATCCGTCCACGAAGATAGCGCTGGACTACGACACGGAAAACAAGAAGGTGGCTGTCAGGTTTACCGGCGAAGAACTGATAAAGACCGTAGCAGGTGGGAACGCAGCCACCAACTACATTACTTCGAGCGATATAAATGCCGACGGGTCAGTACACTTCTCCATCAGTTTCGAGAGTTCCTCCGATCCTTATTGCTTCTTCGTCGGGGACAATAGAAACACATTCGGATCCTGGTGGAAAATAAGCC
>CAVCRS010000010.1:0-18626 GCA_963604635.1 Faecalibacillus sp. | reverse complement strand
CCGTAATGCGCTTTCCATCAGCCCCTTCGCAATGATTGCGATGCCACCTGGCGAGCTCCTGCAGAGCGGCGAAACTGTCTTCGACCGCGATTACCCTCGCATCAGCAGAGCGCGCTGCTTCGCTGCCCGAGTTTACGACCGCGCAGGCCGCTCCCGCGTCCAATGCCTTCATCGCATAGACGTTTCCGTCGAAATTCTCGCCCTTCAGGGCAATGAACATTTCCCCGCCCTCAAGGGTGCGGGTATCTGTGCTGACACGACCGCCACACTGCAGATAGCGGCCGTATAATTCTTCGATATTCATAACTGACTTTTCAGGGGGCTGTGCCCCGATTTTCATTTCACTCCTGTGCTTCCGAAGCCGCCCTCGCCTCTTTCAGACTCGGCAAGCTCCTCTGCCTCGTCCCATTCCACCTGCTCGTGACGGGCGAAAACCATCTGAGCGATTCTTTCGCCCGGCTCCACAACGAAGGGATTGTTGGAAAGATTCACGAGAATCACGCCCACCTCGCCCCGATAGTCAGAATCGATGGTACCGGGGGCGTTCAGGACGGTGACGCCCTTTTTTGCCGCCAGCCCGCTGCGCGGACGCACCTGAGCTTCATACCCTTCGGGGATTTCGAGATAGAGGCCCGTAGGGACAATCGCCCTCTCCAGAGGCTTCAGGATGAAGCGTTCAGGAATTGCGGCCTGCAGATCGACACCAGCCGAAAAGGCCGTGGCATAATGCGGAAGCGGGTAACCCGACTTGTTCAGAACCTTGACTTTCATATATTTACTACTTAGGAGCCATCTTGTAGAGGAAGGCCGTGATGATTACGAATATTATGTTCGGCAGCCATAGCGCTATGCTCGGCGGCAGCAGATCCGTATATACGAACATCTGGCTGAAGCGCAGGAACAGGATGTAGGAAAAGGCCAGGGCGATGCCTATGGCGATGTTCCATCCGGTTCCTCCCCTCTTCTTGCGGGACGAAAGCGAGACTCCCATCACGGTCAGGATGAAGGCCGAGAACGGCAGGGCCATTCGGGTGTGTTTCTCTATGAGGGAATACTTCACGGAAACGTCCCCTCGCATCTTCTGGGTGCGTATCAGTTCATTCAGCTCCCCTATCGTGAGGGTCTCCACCGTGGCTTTGTTCCGGTAGAAATCATCTATGGTCAGAGCAATCACGGTATCCTTCTCGGCTCCGCTTATCACCTTGTCCCCGAGACCCTCTGAATAATTTCTAGTGAAATATTTCTTGAGCTTCCAGGAGGCGGTGGTGCTGTCCCAGACCGCGCTCTCGGCGGAAGTCTTGCTCACCACGCGGTCCCCTTCTACCTGCTCCAGGGTGAAACGGTACGCGGTATTGCTCCACGAACTGAAACTCTCCACGAACACGAAGGTGCCCGGAGCTATCTGATAGTGGACATTGCGCACATTCGTGGAACGCGGCTTGATGTACTGTCCCTCGAACCCAAGTCTGTGCACATTCGCACGCGGTATGACATAGAGGCCCAGACCCATTGACACTGCGGCGATTATGGCCGCTGCGACCATATACGGAACCATCATCCTGTGGTAGCTCACGCCGCTCGACAGGATGGCTATGATCTCCGAGTTCGCGGCGAGGCGCGAGGTGAAGAAAATCACCGAAATGAACACGAACAGGGGACTGAACATATTCACGAACTGCGGGATGAAGTTCACGTAATACTCGAAGATGATCTCCTTCAGAGGGGCCTGATGGGAGATGAAATTGTCGATCTTCTCACTGATGTCGAAGATGATGACGATTCCGATGATCAGGAGGAGGGCGATCACGAAAGTGAGGATGAACCTCTTGAATATGTACCAGTCCAGTTTTTTGATTCTGAGTTCCATACGCACTAGAGTCTGCCGGTGAGCTTCTTTACGGCCTCATCTTTCCAGGAGAGGAAGTCGCCCGTCTGGATGTGGAGTCTTGCCTGACGCACGAGGTCGAGGTAGAAGGCGAGGTTGTGCTCACTCGCGATCATTCCTGCAAACATCTCGCCCGCAATGAAAAGATGCCTCAGATAAGCTTTCGTATAATAGTGGTCCACGAAGGAAGTTCCTGCCGGATCCAGCTCCGAGAAATCGTCCGCCCACTTCGCGTTTCGCATATTCATTATGCCGTTCCAGGTGAAGAGCATACCGTTGCGCGCATTGCGCGTAGGCATAACGCAGTCGAACATATCGATGCCGCGCGCGATGCCCTCGAGAATATTGGCCGGAGTGCCGACTCCCATAAGATAGCGCGGGCGGTCCGCAGGCAGCAGCGGGCACACGAGCTCGAGCATCTCGTACATCTTCTCAGTCGGTTCGCCTACGGCGAGACCTCCAATCGCGTAACCGTCTGCATTGAACTGCATTGCGTGTTCCGCCGCCCTTGTGCGGAGGTCCGGATACACGCAGCCCTGGATGATAGGGAAAAAGCTCTGGCCGTAGCCGTACAGCGGCTCGGTCTCAGCGAAACGCTTCGCGTAACGCTCCAGCCAGCCCTGGGTGAGCTTGAGGGACTTCTTCGCATAGTCGTAAGGCGCGTCGCCCGGACAGCACTCGTCGAGCGCCATCATAATGTCTGCGCCGATAATGCGCTGGGTATCAACGTTATTCTCAGGAGTAAACGTATGACGGGAGCCGTCAATGTGGGATGCGAAGGTGCACCCTTCCGGAGTAAGCTTGCGGATGGGAGTCAGGGAGAATACCTGGAAGCCGCCGCTGTCGGTCAGAATCGGGCGGTCCCAATGCTCGAAGCTGTGCAGTCCGCCGGCCTTGCGGAGTATGTCCAGACCCGGACGGAGGTACAGATGATAAGTGTTTCCGAGTATGATTTCCGCGCCTATATCTTCCTTCAACTCCTTGTGATATACGCCCTTGACAGAACCTACGGTGCCCACGGGCATAAATATCGGGGTATGTATCTCCCCGTGGTCAGTGGATATGACGCCGCATCTTGCGCTTGAGGCCCGGTCGGTGGCGGTAAGTGTGAATTTCATCTTTCAGTCTCAATAAAACCCTCAAAGGTAGCAAAAATCCGTGCAATTTATTACATTTGCTCCCTCAAAGAATCACAAAATGAAAGACAAGCACATCAGCCTCAGGCTAATCATTATGAACTTCCTGGAGTACGCCATCTGGGGAGCGTATCTTACTTCGATGGGAAGTTTCCTTGCAAAGTCCGGTTTCGGAGCCCAGATCTGGCTCTTCTTCGCCACGCAGGGTTTCGTATCCATCTTTATGCCGGCCATAATGGGCATCATCGCCGACAAATGGATTCCGGCGCAGAAGGTTCTCTCTCTCTGCCAGGGAATCGCAGGCGTTTCGATGATCGCTGCAGGTCTTTACGCGATGTCCGCCGGAGCGGCAATGCAGTTCGGGGTGTTCTACGCGCTGTATACTCTGAACGTCGCCTTCTTCATGCCGACCATCGCCATCTCCAACTCTGTGGCCTACAACGCATTGGAAGTCTGCGGCAAGGATCCTGTAAAGGATTTTCCTCCTATCCGCGTATTCGGAACCGTGGGCTTCATCTGCTGTATGCTCTTCGTGAACTTCATGAAGAACGGCGAAGGCATCCAGTATCAGCACACTTATAACCAGTTCCTCACCTCCGGCATCCTGAGCCTCGTGCTCTGCGCCTATGCCCTCACCCTGCCGAACTGCCCTTGCAAGCCTAAGGATGCGGCCAAGCAGTCCTTCGCGGAGGCCACAGGCCTTTCAGCCTTCAAGCTCTTCAAGCAGGGCCAGTTCGCCGTATTCTTCATCTTCTCGATGCTCCTGGGAGCCTCCCTGCAGATCACCAACGGCTATGCGAACACCTTCATCACCTCCTTCACCGAGCAGCCTGAGTTCGCGAACGCCTGGGGAGCCCGCAACGCAAATGCACTGATTTCCCTCTCGCAGATGTCAGAAACCCTCTGCATCCTGCTCATTCCGTTCTTTATGAAGAAGTTCGGCATCAAGAAAGTCATGCTCATCGCGATGTTCGCCTGGGTATTCCGCTTCGGATTCTTCGGCCTCGGCAACCCGGGTTCAGGCGTATGGCTCTTCATACTCTCCTGCATCGTTTACGGCGTCGCATTCGACTTCTTCAACATCTCCGGATCCCTCTACGTCAACGAGAACACATCGAAGGAGATCCGTTCCAGCGCCCAGGGTCTGTTCATGCTGATGACCAACGGCCTCGGCGCATCCATCGGAACCTACGCCGCCGGCAAGGTGGTCAACGCGTTCGTCTACAATCCGCAGGCCGCCGGAGCGGCGTCCAATTGGGCGGCCGCCTGGTACGTCTTCGCAGCCTATGCCCTGGTGGTGGCCATTCTCTTCATGATACTCTTCAAGGATCCGGCGAAGGTGAAGAACAATTAACGGTTCTTCAGGGGGCACGGCCTGAAGTCAGGCGAGCTTCTTGGGCTCGTATTTCGGCTGAAGGATTCTCTCCAGAGAGAATATGCGCCTGTCCGACTTGAAATACCTGATATCGTAACAGCGATACTCCATATGACAGCCTGCCTTCCGGCAGGCTGTCGTGTATGCGGGGTTGAAGCCGAGTTTCTCCAGTTCTTCGAGAGCTATGGAAACCACGCTCATTTCCAGGAGACGGTCGAGGACCTCGTGATTCTTCTCCAGAGCCCTCGAGACCCTCAGGTGCATATTCCGGTAGTTCCGGTTCATCTTGTAGTGATAACGGTTCCTGCACTCGTCGCAGCAGAACTTTCTGGTCACCCTGCCATACTCTATCGCGTCTCCGCACTCCAGGCAGAGCCGCGCATTTGTCTGTGTCTTGATGTAAGCCATAGATTTCAGTGTTTGTGGTTGGACGGCAAATATGCCGATATTGTCTGACAAGTCCTTGCAGATTAAGAAAATGCTGCGGGGTTTTTATTTATTTTGACGCCTCGAAAGCTTTTTTCTTGAATTTCAGCACATTTCTTTAATTTCTGGAGTCCCTGATGCGGGCGGGCCGGTCTGTCCGGGAGAGAGGACGGCATTCAAGAAAAATGGCGCTTTTTTCTTAAATATTCAAGAAAGGTAAAAATCGGAGTCCGGTTTCTTGAATCCGCTTGCATAGGAGTCAGGTTGTTCCGTCCTTTGTCCCCGAGCTCCGGCGGAAGCGCGCCCGCTTCCGGGGCGTAACATCAGTATTAATTGACTTGATTATGGAACAACTGAACAGAATCGAACTGAAAGGAACTGTGGGAAGCATCAGAGTGCAGACCTTTTCCGAAAAGCACGTGGCGAGGATCTCGCTTGTCACCAACTATGTTTACAAGAGCAAGGACGGGGATCCTGTGATTGAAACCACCTGGCACAGCATCTCGGCCTGGGAGAACAAGGGATTCCCTGACCTGAACAGCATACAGAAGGGAGACCGCCTGTATGTGGTGGGACGCCTGCGAAACCAGCGTTTCCTCGGAAACGACGGTGTGGAGAGGACGGTGTGCGATGTCAGCGCCTACAAATTACAGAAAATCGACACAGAGGAATTTAATTACGAATTCTAGACTCGCATGAAAACGGATGTTTTCATATTGTTCATAATTTATCTGTTTCTAAGCGTTTCCTGTGCCACCCAGAGAAAGGTGGAAAGGCTGAGGAACTCCAGCTCCGCACCTGTGCTTGCGCTCACGCGTGAGCAGAGCACTCCGGAGATAGGGATTCCCGGGAGGACCTCCGATTCGCTGGTCGTGATATCTCCGGATGGCAGGGAAACCATCATTATGAAAGCGATACGTGACGATGACGGGGAGATGGTGGCGAACGATGTGCTCGACGCGGCAATGGTCACCGCCAGATTCCGGAACGTGGCGGAAAGGCACGGCAAGATAGATTTGGAATTCCAGATACGGGTTCCGCAGGCGCTGCAGGACAGCAAGTGGCAGCTGCGTTTCTTCCCGAAGATGTTCTATCTTTCCGACAGTCTGGCCCTGGACCCTGTTCTGGTCACCGGGAAGGGCTACAGAAAGGCCCAGCTGAGAGGTTATGAGCAATACAGGAGGTTCCTGGAAACCATCGTTACCGACACCGCGAGATTCATCGACCTGCATCAGCTGGAAGTATTTCTGGAAAGGAACATTCCCGAGCTGTTCGCGATGAAAAGCGACACGAGTTACGTTTCCGACGAGGCCTTCGCCTCAGTCTACGGGGTTACCCAGAGACAGGCGGTGGAACATTACACCAACTGGCTGAGGGTCAGACGGAACCGGCGGCGCTACGCCATCTCGGACAGAAAGTACCGCAAGTATGTGAAGGCCCCCATCGTTTCCGAAGGGCTGCGTCTGGACACTGTCATAACCGCAGGGAACGGGGATTTCATCTACAATTATGTGCAGACGGTCCTTACACGGCCGAGGCTCAAGAAGATAGATGTGGTTCTGGACGGGGACATCTTCGAGCAGGACAGGCGGATATACACGATGCCGAGGGGAGCCCCTCTCACCTTCTACATCAGTTCCCTGAACTATTTCGTGGATTCGAGAGAACGTTACATCACGAAAGTGATAGAGAGGAAGGTCTCGCAGTTCGACTCCTACAGAATCGACTTCGAGCAGGGACGGGCTGAGATTCTGCCCGGGCTTTCGGACAATGCAGTGGAAATCGGCAGGATACGCCGCCGGCTCGCCCAGCTTCTCTCCAACGAAGTATTCGAGCTTGACTCCATCATAGTCGGGGCCTCGTCCTCGCCGGAAGGAAGCCTGGAGACGAATGCCCGCCTGACCCAGAGAAGAAGCGAAACCGTATCGAAGTATTTTCAGGACTTCATCAGAGACTACAGGGACTCCCTGATACGCAGCGACGGTCTGTTCTACAATCTGGACCGCAGCTACTCCGGAGCCCGGACAAGCGTGGGCGGAATCCGATTCATCCCGAGGGGAAGGCCGGAAAACTGGGAGGACCTGGACTCGCTGGTAAAGCGGGACGCTCTGATGAGCGACGAAGACTACGGTTCCTACTGCGAACTTTCTGCTCTGGAGAATCCCGACAGGAGGGAGGCTGAAATGAGAAAGAAGCCGTATTACGCCCATCTTCTGAAAGATGTATATCCGAAACTGCGCACCGTGCGCTTCGATTTCTATCTGAGCCGCAAGGATATGGTCAAGGACACCGTCCACACGACCGTTCCGGACACGGCATATATGAGAGGAGTCAATGCTCTTCTGGAGCACGACTATCAGAAGGCTCTGGAAATCCTGAGACCCTACAGGGACTACAACGCAGCCCTGGCCCTGGCCCTGAACGACTACAACTCGGCGGCGAAATACATCCTGCTGGAGGAACCCCGCAGCGCAAGGGTGAATTACCTGCTTTCAGTCCTGTATTCCCGAGAAGGAGATGAACAGAATGCGGTCACCCGTTACCTTGCCGCCTGCGCCGATGACCCGAGCCTGGTGCACAGGGGCAATCTGGACCCTGAAATATCCAGTCTGATAAAGAAATACGGACTGAACGAAGACTTATACGAAGACGAATTATGAAAGGAAAGATATTGACAATCTTTGCATTGGCAGCCGTTTCCTGCTCCCTGCACCCCGAAGTGGAACCTGACTTCACACCGACGGACTTCAAAAGCGAAGTCACGGTGAAAGTCTCCGGACCATCCACGCGTGCCACAGGGGTCAGGGAGGAGGATGAGGCGGCTGTAAACAGCCTGCAGGTGCTGGTTTTCAATTCCGACGGATCCATCGATGCGGTGGGAAAAGGAAATGAAGGCAGTATGAGCATCAATGTCACGGCGGGAAAGGGGAAACGCCTGTGGGCTGTAGCCAATGCTCCCGACCTCACGGGAGTCGGCACAGAGGATGAACTCTGCGGCAGCATCACCCTTCTGACGGACAACTCCGTCGGCAATCTGGTGATGGCCGGAAACACCACCGCGGACATTCTCTCCGACACCGAGGTCCCGATCAGTCTTGTCAGGCTTGCGGCGAAAGTGACCGTAAAGCAAATCACAAGGCGGTTCAGCGTGGCGGGATTGGCCGCAAGGCCACTGACAATCAAGAGGATATACCTCATCAACGTGTCCGCCGGGCTGCGGCTTGACGGTACGGGCGAGGCGACGCAGTGGCTGAACCGCAGGGGCTTCGCCAGCAGCGGGGCGGACGCTCTTCTGAGCAGCGACTCGGGATTGGACGTAAGTCTAAGCAACGGAGGCGCTTACGGAACCGCGCACAGCTTCTACTGCTATCCCAACCCCTGCAGCACGGACAGCGCCGGCGAAAGCTGGAGTCCGCGCAAGACAAGACTCGTGGTCGAAGCGGAGCTCGGCGGCAAACTCTGCTGGTACTCACTGACTTTCCCGGAAATCCTGCGAAACCGGACATACACGGTCGAAAACCTGACGCTCAGCGGGAAAGGCAGCGCGACACCGGACACGCCGTACGGGCGGGAAGAGCTCAGCGCGAGCGTCACCGTGCGCGACTGGACAGACGGGAGCAGCTACACCGAAAGGCTCTGAGCTCCGTCCTTAGACTATTGAAAAAAACTTATTATCACGGCCTTACGGCCAATGTTAAATTTATAAATCATCAACTATGAAATTCAAATTCATGATGGCGGCCGCCCTGATTATGGCCGCAGCCTGCAACCAGCTCCAGACAGTGGAGGAAGAAAAGAACGTTACCGAAGGAAACGACAGCGTGATCGTCACGGTAAATGTAAACGGAGGGGCCTCAACGCGCTCTACATCCATCACTTCCGACCACGAAAAGAAAGTGGCGGACCTCCAGCTGTTCGCGTTCAATTCGGACGGAAAAATCGACTCCTATGCAAAGGGAACCGCTTCCACGCTGAAAATCAGCGTGACAGCCGGAACGAAGGACTTCGTGGCCCTGGTCAACTGCCCCGACCTCAAGATGACCGCCAGAAAGGATGATCTGATGAAAACGGTCAGCTATCTGAAGAACAACTCCTCAGGCCATTTCGAGATGATCGGGGAAGTCGACGGAGTGAAGATCAGCGCCAACACAAACCTGGACCTGACCGTGAAGAGGATAGTGTCCAAAGTGGTCATCGAGAAGATCAGCGTCAACTTCACCTCCCCTTACCTGGCTTCGCAGACGTGCAAAGTGACAGGGATATTTCTGAGCAATGCAGTGGCATCGAACTTCTACGGACTGAATGCAACCACTTTCGACTGGGTGAACAAGAGCGAGATCAGCAGTACCGACCCGGCACGGGACCTGACCCAGGATATTTTTGACGTCGAAGTGAACTCAACGAAACCATACACGACCGTCCACAGTTTCTACTGCTATCCGAATCCGACCGCAACCGACTCCAACTCATCCACCTGGTCGGAAAGATACACCAGGCTTGTGGTCCGGACCACTCTCGGAGGGACGGTCGGATACTACAACATCAAGATACCGGACATCGGCAGCAACAAAATCTACACGATAAAGGAGCTCAAGATCACCAAGAGAGGCAGCTTCTATCCTTATGAGGACATAACGACAGCTGACGCCACCTTCACAATTACAGTCTCCGACTGGGATACCGGGAAAGAATTCGGAACCGTAACTCTCTAAAAGACAATGAAAAGGAAAGCACTCACGACACTGCTCGCGGCAGTACTGCTGGCCGCGCCGTCCTGCTCCGTAAAGGAGTACAGGGAGGACTGTCCCTGCCTGCTGAGTGTGGATCTGAGACGCGCCTTCGATGATATTGTGAACGGACCGGAAGAACTGCTTGTCTCCGTATATTGTCCCCAGACCCTTTACAGCGGGACCTATCTCTCCAGCAACTGTCCTGACAGCCTTGAGCTGCAGGTTCCCAGAGGGCAGGTGATAATCTCTGCCATATCCATACGGGACAGCAGGAGCGTAAAGGACAAGGCACTGCTGATTTCCTACGGGGAACAGGCGGACAGCGTCTATGCTTTCAGCGCCGCGGTGGATGCCAGCGGCGAATCAGCCAGCGAGACGGTCGATCTGCACAAGCAGTATTCCACGGTATTCCTGCGATTCCTGTGGCCGGAGGACGGAGCCCCGTCCTCCAGTCCGGGGGTCCGGATAAAAAGCGGCACCAACGGGCTTCTGATAGACGCCCTGGAGCCGAGCAGGGGCGCGTTCTGCATAGAACTGCCTCCGGCTGACATCAGGCTGCGGCAGAGTTTCCGCATCCCGAGACAGACGGACAAGAGTCTCACCCTGGAGCTTTTCGACTGGAACACCGAAGAGATTCTGGACAATATCAATCTGGGAGAGAGCATCGACCTGACCGGCTATGACTGGAACGCCGAGGACCTGCAGGACATCTACATCGAGATCGACTACACCAAGACCGACGCCATCGTTACGGTAAAGGACTGGGACGAGGAAAGTTCCTTCACAGAAACCATTTAGAAAATCCAGCGCTATGAAGAACAGAATCATATCAATGTCATTGCTCCTGCCTCTCTTCGCGACATCCTGTCTCTCGGAAAGATTCATCGAGGCGGGAAGCAGGACCGAGGTAAAGGTGAATTTCAGCCTGGACAATTTCAATCCGTGCCGGAGCTCCTCCGCCTCGCCGGAGAGCGAGATCCGCACCCTGCAGCTGTTCGTCGTGGACAGCGACGGCGACATAGTGGACGAAGATTACAGAAACGGCAGCACCGCTCTGAGTTTCAAGGGAAGAGTAGGGGAAACTTATCATCTCTATGCTTTCGCGAACAATCCTTCCCGCATAGAAGGACTTGAAACAGAAGATGATATACTCGAATGGGAATACCGCACTACCCTGTCCGGGCATTTCCCCTCAGGCTTCCCGATGGCAGGCGACAGGGAATGGACCGTCAGCGAAAGGAACGGAAGCACCGTGGTCGAACTGGTCAGGCTGGTCTCCAAGCTGGTTCTGACGCTCGACAAATCGGAGATGGATCTCCACGGAGTGTTTACCCTCAATTCGGTCAAGCTCCGCAACTGTCCGTCCGGCCTGAAGCCTTTCGTGCAGGGGCAGAAGGCCCTGGACTCCGCAGACGTCGGGGACGGGGACCTTGCCAGCGCGGATGATCTTGCGAAGCTCAATGCCGGGGAAAGCGTCTGCTTCTACATACTCGAGAATATGCAGGGAGACCTGCTGCCCTCGAACGGCGACCCCTGGCAGAAGATTCCGTCGAACCTGTCTTCCGAAGAAGAAGCGTTCTGCACCTATCTTGAAGCCTCAGGCTCCTACATATCACCTGGTTACGACGGGAGCGACAGCTACCGGATGTATCTTGGGAAGGACAATGTTTCGAATTTCGACCTGTGCCGCAACAGTCTCTACCGTCTGACCCTCTCACCTACCGAGGACAATATGAGAAAGGACGGGAACTGGAAGATCACTGCCTCGGACTGGACGGATACCCGGTCCATGTCCTTCTCGCCGTCATCGGTGAACATTCTGCCGGGAAACAGCAGGACGGTCACCCTGTCCTTCAGCCCGTCAGATTTCGACTTCGACCTGACTGAAGAGGGATTCAGCGACGCCAAACTGAGCTACACTCTCAGCGGAAACACGGTCACGCTGACCTGCGGGAGCGACGCCGTGAAAGGCAAGACGGCTACCCTTACAGCCACCTCCTGGGACGGCCGGGTGCAGACCGTCTGCAATATCCGTGTCGGAGAGGGGGCGACGACAGACGAGACGCTGACGATTTCCCCGAAGAACCCTACGATAAAAGTGGGTGAAAGTCTGCAGTTCAAAGCTTATTTCCACTGTGATTACTATTTGGACGGGGAAAAATACAGTGAAAGGACTGCCGAGGTGTCGGAAGCCATCATCACCATTTGGTCGGTAAGCGCCGGGGAGGACATCGTTTCCATAACCAACGGCCGGAATGACAAAGGACTCGTGACAGGACTCTCCGAAGGCAGGGCCACGGTACTCTGCTTTTATGCAGGCACGATGGACGGCAGCTTTGTCTATGTCGAGCCGGCGGACTCGGAAGGATCTGAATGAATGCTGTCCCGGGACAGTTTCAGAAGTTCCGGAACAGCACCTGAATAAAGTTAAACTGTACTTGCGGTCACCGGATCCTGCCAGGACAAAACACGGTCGGGCAGGTCCGGGGGCCGCAAAAAATATCCGCTGAAAAAGCACCGGATGGAGGGAAAAGAGAGTATCTTTGTAATGAAATCACACACGTATGAAGGTACTGAAACTTTTCCCTCTTCTGCTCGCGGCCGTGTTCACGGTTTCCACAGCGCAGACTTGTAAAAAACTCGCCCCGGAGACTCCCGGGGACGGGGCTGGACAGGAAGTGGAAATCACTGACAATGAATGCAGGACAGAGCCGGAAGCCGGTACTGTGACACAGACCGGGGCCGAGACCGCCAACCCGCAGAGTGAAGAACAGGCCGGAGACTCCGTGAACTCGGAAATGCCGGAAATGTCAGAGACATCAGAGCCTGCGGAAACCTCTCCCCTTCTCTCCCGCAACGGGCGGCTTGATGCCGTGAGAATGGGACGCGGGGGCATCTGCCCGGAAGCCCGGGACGAGATCCGCGGCGTATGGGTCAGCACGGTCAAGGAACTGGACTGGCCCCGGGGCATATACGATGAGCAGGGGCAGAAAGCTCTCTACCGGCAGTACCTCGACACCTTCGAAAAGCTGAACATAAATGCGGTTTTCTTTCAGGTCCGCCCCCTCGCCGACGCCTTCTATGATTCTGAGATAGAGCCCTGGAGCGCGATGATCACCTCCGAACAGGGGCGCGACCCAGGCTACGATGTCCTGCAGTTCCTCATCGACGAGACCCACGCGCGCGGAATGCAGTTCCACGCCTGGATGAACCCCTACCGCATCGCCAGGCGGGACAGCCGGAAAACCGAATTCCCGCCGCTCGATCCGAAAATCCCCGCAGAACTTACCAGGGACTACGCCCTGTGCCGCGTCTATAACCCGGCCCTGCCTCAGGTTCGCGAACGCATTGCGCTTATTGTCAAAGACCTGGTGAGCCGCTATGATGTGGACGGAGTACATTTCGACGACTATTTCTACCCTGCCCTTCAGAAAGATGAAATTATGGGAGACGAGCAGGATTTCAGGACCTACGGGGAAGGGGAAGGCAGCATAGAGGAATTCCGCCGCCACAATGTGGAGAAGATGGTGGCTCTCGCCCGCGAAGCCGTGAAGCAGACCGACCCGACGGTCCTGTTCTCCATCAGCCCGGCCGGCAATTACGAATACTGCCGCAACGAGATGTACTTCGACATCGAGGACATCTGCCGCAAAGGCCTGATAGATATGATAATACCTCAGCTCTACTGGTCCACGGCGGCCCCGGTGGACTATTTCACGCCGCGCCTGCAGTGGTTCTGCGAACACACCGCCGATGTCCCGATGCTTGTCGGCTACGCGATTTACCGCTTCGGCACAGCTGACAAGGGCTTCGAAACGGCCGATGACTTCCTGCGGGAATACTATCTCGCAAGAAGCTGTAACAAAGTCCGCGGCGCCGTGATGTTCCGCGCGGCAGACCTTTTGCAGAACAGGGCCGGGATAGTGGACAGCATCGCGGTGGCATACCGCGAGCCCGTACGCCTCCCGCAAATCCTCACGAATAGAGAAAAATAGCACATTATGAGCGACTACAATACCTTTCTGAGCGCGATTAAAGCGCAGATTCCATCGCAGAACATCTACACTGACGAGCTGCACTGCCTCGCCTGGGGAACGGACGCCAGCTGCTACCGCCTCACCCCTCGGACCGTAATCCGCAGCAGCGGCGAGGAAGAGGTCTCGCGAGTTCTGAAGCTCGCCTCGGAGCACGGAGTCCCCGTCACTTTCCGCGCGGCCGGCACTTCGCTGTCCGGCCAATCCATAAGCGATTCCGTCCTTCTGGTCGCCGGCAAGAACTGGGAGAAGTGGAGCGTAAGTCCCGATGCCGGAAGCATTACGATGCAGCCGGGCCTTATAGGCGGTGAAGTGAACAGGATATTGAAGGCATATAACCGCCGTTTCGGACCTGACCCGGCTTCCATTAACAGCTGTATGGTCGGCGGCATCGTGGCGAACAATGCCTCCGGTATGAGCTGCGGCACCCACGCGAATTCGGACAAGACGCTCATAAGCGCCCGCATTGTCTTCGCCGACGGAAGTGTTCTGGACACAGCCGATGAGAAAAGCCGTGAAGAATTCGCACGGGGACACAGGGCTCTGTTGGACTTTCTGGCGGGAATCCGCCGCGAAGTCCGCGAAAATGACAATCTGCGCAAACGTCTGGAATACAAGTACTCCATTAAGAATGTCACGGGGCTGAACCTGCGGCCTTTCCTGGAGTATGATGATGATTTCGAGCTGATTGCGCATCTGATGGTGGGTTCGGAAGGTACGCTCGGATTTGTCAGCGAAGTCACTATGCGCACGCTCCCGATCGAGCCGTACAAGGCTTGCGCGATGATCTATTTCCCTGACAAACGCACTGCAGCCCAGGCTGTTGTGGCGATGAAGCCTCTGAGCGTCTCGGCTGCGGAGCTGCTTGACCTGCGCTCGCTCACCTCCGTGAACGACGAGCATCTCAAGAGCGCGAAATGTCCGGACCTCACTGCCGTGCTTACAGAAACCAGCGCGGAAAGCGAAGGGCAGCTGCACTCGAATATCGAAGCCATCACTCAGGCTGTCAGCAGTTTCTCTCTGGTGGAGCCGGTCAGCTTCACTTCCGACCCTGCCGTTACAGCACACTATTGGGCGCTCCGCTCGGGCATTTTCCCGACCGTCGGAGGAATGCGCCGCGAAGGCACGACCTGCATCATCGAGGACGTCGCCTTCCATATCGAGGATCTCCCGCAGGCCACTTCCGACCTCTCGGATCTGCTGGACAGGCACGGGTACGATGATTCGTGCATCTATGGACACGCTCTCGAAGGAAACTTCCATTTTATTATAAATCAAGCTTTTGACACTCCTGCAGACATAGCCCGTTACGAGGCGATGATAAAGGACGTGGCGCAGATGGTTGCAGTCCGCTATGACGGTTCGCTCAAGGCCGAGCACGGCACGGGACGCAATATGGCGCCGTTCGTGACTCTCGAGTGGGGCGAAGAGTTCTACTCGATAATGAAGCGGGTGAAGAAGGCTTTCGACCCGCAGGGACTGCTGAATCCTGGCGTCATCTTCAATGATGACCCCGAGTGTTTCCTCCACAATCTCAAGAGTCTGCCTCAGCTCAAGGCCGCCGGTGGCGCGCCGGTCGGGAATGCTGAAGCGTTCAGCAAGCTGAACAAGTGCATCGAGTGCGGTTTCTGCGAAGTGAACTGCGTGAGCTGCGGCTACGCTCTCTCATCGCGCACGCGCATTGCAGTGCAGAGAAGGATCGCGCAGCTCGAAGCCGATACGCAAAACCCTGAGTCTGCGAAACTTGCCGGCCGCTTGCGCGTCCAATACCTCCTTCCGGGAGATGAGCTTTGCGCGGGCGACGGGCTCTGCTCCATGTCCTGTCCTATGGGCATAAATGTCGCTGACCTCACTCACGAGCTGCGGCGACAGAGAACTCTTTCCTCTTCAGGCACTTACAGGACCTGGAACTGGGCGGCGGAGCATTTCGCGGGGACTAAGTCCTCCCTTAGGGCTGTCCTGCGGCTCGCCGATGTGGGGCGTTTCATTCTGGGTGAGAAAGGTATGAGCGGGCTCTGCACGGGCCTGCACAACGGCTTTCACATTCCGCTCTGGACCCCCTCGATGCCTCGGGCGTATAAGATTGACGCTGAGAAGCTTTCGCAGTGGCGGGCTCCATTGGCAGCTTCGGCTGCCGGAACTGACTTGGCTTCAGGGAAACGGGCTCCGCTGAAAGTGGTGTATCTGCCTTCCTGCTTCAATCAGATGATGGGCCTCCCGGCGGGCCTCAAGGACTTGCGGCCTCTCGTGGAAGAGACTGTGGATCTGCTGCACAAGGCCGGCTGCGAGGTGATTTTCCCGGAAGGGATGGAAAAGCTCTGCTGCGGCACGATCTGGGAGAGCAAGGGTATGCCGGATATCGCGGAACGCAAACTGCGGGAAACGGAGGCGGCGCTTCTGAAGGCTTCCGAGAACGGCCGCTGGCCGATTCTCTGTGACCAGAGCCCTTGTCTGCATCATCTGCGCACGCACATTTCTTCACTCAAACTGTACGAGCCGGCGGAATTCATCTGGGTATTTTTGAAGGGCCGGCTGGAAATCACGCGTACGGATGAGCCTGTGGCCATTCACGTGACCTGTTCGATGAGGCTGATGGGGCTCAGGGATACGCTTTACAATCTCGCTTCGCTCTGCTCGAGCAATGTTCTGATTCCGGAGGGGGTCGGCTGCTGCGGCTTCGCGGGCGACAAGGGTATGACGCATCCGGGACTCAATGACTGGGCGCTGCGAAAGCTGCGTCCGCAGATCGAGGCCGCCGGCATCACGCACGGCTACTCGAACTCCCGCACCTGCGAGATCGGTCTCTCCTCCCACAGCGGCATCCCTTACATCTCCATCGTTTACCTCGTAAATCAGCACAGTCGGTAGTACTCTTGGGCCGCTGCGCTTCAGCAAGACAGCAATTGATTTCCTCGGCCGCTGCGCTTCGGAAGCCACGCAACCGCAATCTTTTCCTGCGGCCGGCTTCGCCGTCCAATGCGGTTGCGCAGCTTCCGAAGCCTCCGCGGCTGTTGCTTGAAATTTCATCCCAATAAATGAGGATTGACAGGGAAAGTGAGGATTCATAACTTTGCAAGCGTTCGCTCGAGGGGAAAGATGTGAGAAGCGGGAGAGAGGTAATAGATGGATAAAGCAGTGTGAGCGAGAAGGTTACAGAAAAAATCACTATCTTATGAAAGTATTGTCATATTTGCTGGCGGCTGCGGTGTGCATATCCGTGGCGGCCTGCGGCAACGGTGCCGGGTCAGGGCACCGGCATCACGGCGAAGAGGCCGAAGAGCAGCACGAGGGGCATCACCACGATGAAGATGAACACGAAAGTCATCACCACGATGAGGATGAGGATGAGCACGGGCACGAGGGCCACGATCACGAGGGCGAGATTGTGTTCTCGCAGGAGAAGCAGCAGACCTTCGGCGTGGTCGCTGAAGCCATTGAGCCTGAAGCCTTTGCGGAAGTCATAAAAGTCGGCGGACGCATCCTTCCGGCCCAGAGCGATGAGAGCGTAATCTCCGCCAGCACCTCCGGCATCATCCATTTCAGCGGCAAGGCCATCGCGGAAGGTACATACCTGAGCAAAGGCACAACCTTCGCGGTCATCAACACCCAGACCACCGACGGCGGAGACCCTGTATCGAAAGCCCGCGCAGCCTATGAGACAGCCGAAAAGGAGTATATAAGAGACACCGAACTCCTGAAGGACAACATCATTTCCCAGAGCCATTACGACCGGAGCAAGCTCGAGTACGAGCAGGCGAAAGCGGCGTACGAGGCCCTGTCGAGAAGCGGCTACGGCGAGGGCGGACTTAACGTCAACGCTCCGGCAAGCGGCTACGTGACAGACGTTTACGTCAAGGACGGTCAGTACGTATCCACCGGAGAGACGCTCGCGGTCATAAGCCGCGGCAACAAGCTCACCCTGCGCGCCGAAGCCCCGCTCAAGCACTACGCAACCCTTCCGAAGGTGGCCACGGCCAATTTTGCAATGCCGGACGGGGAGGTCATCTGTCTCAGCGGGCATAACGGCCGTCTGATAGGATTCAGCCGCACTGCCGAGGAGGGATTCCTTCCTGTGACATTTGAATTCGAACGCTGCGCCGGCGCCATTCCGGGAGCCTACGTGGATGTCTGGCTCAAGACCGGCGAAATCTCTGACGCCCTCACAGTCCCGGTGGACGCAGTGGTGGAAAGCCAGGGAGTTTACAGCATATTCATCCGGCACGAGGATGACGCCTTTATGAAAAGAGACGTGACCATCGGCGGAAGCGACGGACTTAAAGTCCAGATACTAAGCGGCATAAACCCGGGAGACAAGGTAGTCACGAAAGGTGCGATGCAGATAAAGCTCGCATCGGTAGCCGCCGTTCCGTCAGGACACAACCACCAGCATTGATAGACAGGGCCTATGCTGAACAAAATCATACGATTCGCCCTTGACAACAGGCTGGTAATCCTCGCCTGTAGCGTACTGCTGATAATCGGGGGCATTTACTCGGTAAGCACCACCGATGTCGATGTGTTCCCTGACCTGAACGCCCCGACGGTAGTGGTGATGACTGAAGCCGAAGGAATGGCGGCGGAAGAAGTCGAAAGACTTGTCACCTTCCCGGTCGAGACAGCATTGAACGGCGCGACGAATGTCCGTCGCGTCCGTTCGTCATCCACAAACGGATTCTCGAACGTGTCCGTCGAATTCGACTGGGGCACAGATATTTACATTGCTCGTCAGATAGTCTCCGAAAAGATAGCGATGCTCTCCGGAGAGCTTCCCGACAATGTCGGCACCCCGACCCTCGGTCCGCAGTCCTCAATCCTCGGAGAAATGCTCATAATCGGCCTCACGGCGGAGCAGACCTCGCTGGAGGATCTGAGAACGATAGCGGATTGGACGATACGTCCGCGTCTGCTCTCCACCGGAGGAGTCGCGCAGGTGGCGGTGATGGGAGGCGATATCAAAGAGTATCAGATACTTCTGCGCACTTCACGGATGAAACATTACGGGGTGAGTCTGAACGAAGTGATGGACGCGGTGAGCGAAAT